>NZ_JAMYLH010000005.1:0-344047 GCF_040317925.1 Mesorhizobium sp. M1348
GGGGGGCCGCCCCGCGCGGCCCGGGTGTGGGGGCGTTCCGGCACCCACAACTTAAATTTAAGCTTAATTTTCCCCGAGGCGCCGGTTGGCACAGCCCCCCCTCTCGGGCGGGTGCGCGGCCACCTCTCCCCCGCTTCGCGGAGGCGAGGAAACGCTGCCTCAGCCACGGAGCTTCCCCATGCGCATTGCCGTCCTCGCCGACATCCACGGCAATGTCCTGGCGCTCGAAGCCGTGCTCGACGATCTGCGGCGACGCGGCGGCGCCGACCTCATCGTCAATCTCGGCGATTGCGTTTCCGGCCCGCTCTGGCCGCGCGAGACCATGGAGCGGCTCGAGGCGCTCGACCTGCCGACGGTACGCGGCAATCACGACCGCCGCGTTGCCCGCGACACCGGCGACGAGACCATGTGGCCGTCCGACCGCTACGCGCACGAACGGCTGACAGAGGCCCAGCGCGAGGCGCTGTTCGCGCTGCCCGTCACGCTGGAGGTGGCGCCCGGCATACTCGCCTTCCACGCCCGGCCCGACCACGACGAAAAATACCTGACTGACGCGATAGTCGACGGCCGGCTGGTGCGCGCGCCGCTGGCCGCCATCGAACGGCGCCTCGGCGCGATCGATCCCGCTTGCCGCATCATGCTTTGCGGCCACAGCCATCGTAGCGAGCTGGTCCGCATACCCGGCGGTCCGGTCATCTTCAACCCGGGCAGCATCGGCTGCCCGGCCTATGACGATTCGACCCCGCCGGCGCATGTCTCCGAGCAAGGTTCGCCGCACGCCCGCTATGGCATCCTCGACTTGCACCCTGATCGTTTCGAGGCCATCGCCGTCGATTATGACCACGAGGCGGCGGCGCGTCAGGCCGAGCAGGCGGCACGGCCCGAATGGGCTCACGCGCTGCGCACCGGCTTCATGCCGGGTTGAACCGCGGTTATACCCGGTCCGAACGGATGACCGCCTTCGAGCGGCAGAAGCTGCGGCCGGTCCAATCTTCAGTTGTCCGACGCGGATCGCTTCGATCGCTTGGCAGGACGTCGGGTGCTGGCCGCCGAAGTCTTGGGCGTCGAAGTCTTGGGCGATGAAGCCTTTGGCCGTGTCGGCTTGGGCGCCAGTTGCGTTGGGTTGAAAGTCTGTGCTGGAACCGATTCGGAACCGGCCCGAATGTCGGCGTCGCGCACCTGCTGGCCAAAGTTCAGGCTGGTCAGCTGTTCGATCTCGGCCACCGTCGAAAGAAACTCCGATACCCTGGCAATTTCAAGCGGGTCATCGAATGCCTCGGCACGCTCGCCGAACGCTTCGGGCATCACTTCCAAAACCGGCTTCTGGTCCGCCAGCAGCGCGATGGCGCGCAGGCCAGCTTGATCGGACCACAGCGCGATCTTCCAGAACTTCAGCGGAACATGGCTGTCGAAGCGGTAGGGAGGATCGTCCTCGCGGAACACTGGCCCGGCAAACACCGTGACACGGCCTCGGGTCGTGTAGGCGTTGCGCAGCACATAGGTTTCCACCGCGCGCCATCTCAGTTTCCCCTTGGAGCCGGGATGGTTAAGCGAGCTTCCCTGATTGAAGAAGCCGACTTGCGGCGCAGCATTGGGATAGAAGAACGTGTCGCGTTCTGCCGCGACCGCCTCCTGATCCACCCCCCATGCAGGGTCGCCGCGAAGCGTGATATGACCCTTCTGGAACATTCGGGCTATTCGTTCCTTGGATTTTGCGACAGGAAATCCAGGCACATTCTGGCTCGAATAGAATTCCTGGGTCATCTGCTCGCCAAGGTCGATGCGGCGATCGGGCCGGAAAGCATCGCTGGCTTCCGAACCGGAAATCGACTCCACCCCCAATTCGACAAGCGACGGGTTGTCGATGACCGTCTTGTCCTCACGATTTACCGCCTTGGTGCGGGATCCATCGATATTGCAGGCGGTGACGAAGGCAAGCCTGCGATCGGCGTTCATCAAGATCGAAAAATGATGGTAGCGCAATTCGTGTGGGTCCTCGCCCGGTTTGGCAAGAAGGTTTTTGGCCAACCGGAAGGGTGAATCGGCAACCGTCGGCATTGGCAGGACAAAGCCCGGTATGAAGCCGGGCTCATACCCTCCACGATCGTCGAAGTCCTCTGTTTTCCAACCCGCTGCCTCGGCGATGGCTACCTTCGCGGGTTCGCTTGCCGGGCTCTTGCCGTCGTTTCGTCTTGCATCGCCTCCGTCGCCGTCGATTAACGGCGCCCGGACATTTATCTCGACGGGAAAAGTCCAGGTGACCGAGCCATCGGCGTTGTGTCTCGTCGCCGGCGGATTGCGATCGGGTTCCGGCCGCTGCACCGGCTTGTCCGGCACATCTTCGCGAATGTCGGCGTTCAGCCGAACTGTCTCGTCCATCATGCGCGGCGTGCCGGCCCAAATCGCCAGAGCTTGCGAAACCGCCGATGCCGAGGAGCCCGGTAGCCTGGTCTTTCTAGTGCTGAGATCGTCAACGATGGCGCTGATCCGTATGCCTTCGTTGATCTCGCGCGTAAGCGCATAGCCACCTATGCCCGTCACCTCGTGGAACGGCCCGGCCCAATGATGCAGGGCAATAGGCTCCCATTCGTTGTTGAAGACCGGTGAGCCGGACGAACCCTGTTCGGTGTCGGCGACATAGTGCAGCACTTGCACCGTTTCGTCGCGGGCCACCAGCCGGTTTTCACGCAGCACCAGTTCCTTGAAGCGGCCATCGGGGTGCTGAACGATGTTGGCGATTTCGCCAAGCATATGCTTGTCGCGCGCGTCCGACAGCGAGATAAAACCGAACTCCCCCAGTTCCTTTGGACCTGAACGCCGCTCGCCGACCCCGATCAGCGTATAGTCCAGACCCTCTATGCTATCGGTCACGAAACAGGATTCGGGATCGAACAGGAACGTCGTCGGCGTACGCACGGCATTCGCACCGTCCTGCTCATAATCGAACTGGACCTGGAAGCGCCGGGAATCCGCCGGCGACGAAATCACATGGTTGTTTGTGAGGAACAGCCTTGGTCCGACCAGGAAACCCGATCCTTGTGGATTGCCGTTGAGAAAGGCAACGCGGCCGACCGCATCGGCCACACGGCGCCCACGCTCCAGAAATGCGACCCCGATGAAATCGAGCGTTGGGCCGAGAATTGCCTCAGGTCCTGGCTGTTTGGCGGCGGCCTTTCTTTCCCCGGCAGACCTCATGTCGATCGCTGCCGATATCATCTCCGCTTCGGTGCGGCTGAGCGACGCCTTTACCTGCAGCCTGTCGAGGCGCCTGGAGAGGGTCTGTTCGGCGGCCAGCGGATTGCCGTTGGCGATGTGACCAAGTGAAGCCTCAATCTCGGCGCGCGTTTTCTTGATACGCTGGCGAACTATGTTTTCCACCTGTGCAAATATTTCAAGGTCGACCATATTGCCCTCCTCAACCTTACTTGAGAGAGTGCATATTTACATGAAATGTGCAATATTTTGCCGGCTGTAGTTTACGGAAGTGGCCTGGTCGCGATTCAACACGCGGCCCCTTTTCGGGCTTACACAGCGCCGCCTCGTCGCCTATAAAAACCGGCTGGCGTGCGATGGCGCTTTCGTGCCTAGCCGCGCCTTCGGCAATTGAACCTACCGCCCGTGGCAGATGACTAGGCGCACAGTAACACTCCCGACGACGCTGCTTGCGGTGATTGCCGCTCCGCTGATGCTGGCGGAGCTGCCGGCCACCGGCCAGGAGCCGGAGCCCATCATCTCGATTGTGACGGGTCTCGCTCCGGATGACCTCCTGAACGTGCGCGCCACGGCATCGGCCATGGGCAAGATCGGGGCACGGCTACCGAGTGGTTCGAGCGTGAAAAATCTCGGCTGCGGCGACGTCAGCGGCTACAAGTGGTGCAAAGTCCAAGACATCGACGACCCGAAGCTGAGCGGATGGGCTCCGGCGCGCTATCTCGACCCCATCAATCCCCGGCAAGTGACACCGCAGGTGGCGGCCAGTGCGGAGAACCCTGCCTCTCAACCGCTGCCGGATCTGACAACGCGCCTCGGCGCGGCCGCTCCCGAAACGCCGCTGAACTCCGCTGACTCAATCGGCAGGGTGGCGATCGAGGATGCTTACCGCCTGGCCCTGGCCGCTGGAAACCCGTCGACTGGACAGGTTGATGGATCGGCGCCCGCAGCAGTGGGTCCCGTCCAGAATTTCGGCGCGGCCAACGCGGCGCCTCCGCCCGACGCACAGACCGTTGCACGGCTGCAGCCGCCGGGGACACCGGTCCCAGGTGCTGGCAACGCCATCCCCTGCGCGCGCTATCTCGGCCAGCCGATGACCAGCTGCAAGGCAGGCGTCGCGCGCACGGGCGACAAGATCGACGTGACCGTGACCTGGCCCGACGGCGGCACGCGCATCATCAGCTTCAAGGCCGGCAAGCCGGCCAGTGCGGACGCACCCGGCGAATTCCGCTTCACCCGCGAGGGCAGCCTCAACATCATCCGTATCGGTGCTTCCGAGCGTTTCGAGATCACGGATCAGTTGGCTGGGTTAGGGGAATAAGGCAGTAGGGCACTAGGGCAATATGTTTAAAGGGCGCTCGAACCTCTGCCCTACTGCCCTACTGCCCTACTGCCCTACTGCCCTACTGCCCCACTGCCCCACTGCCCCACTGCCCTACTCCCCTACTCCCCTACTGCCCTACTGCCCTACTGCCCTACTCCCCTACTCCCCTACTCCCTCATTTTCGGGGTTACATCCGGCAAAACTCTTCCCTATAAGGCCCTCCTAGCCTGATACCAGAATCGCGAGCACAACCGGCCGGGTCATCCCGTCCGGCTTTTTGTGCAAGCCGCCCGCCGAACGGACCCTCGACATGCCAAGACGCACCGACATCAAGTCGATCCTGATCATCGGGGCCGGCCCCATCGTCATCGGCCAGGCCTGCGAGTTCGACTATTCCGGCACCCAGGCCTGCAAGGCGCTCAAGGAAGAGGGTTTTCGCGTCATCCTGGTCAACTCCAATCCGGCCACCATCATGACTGACCCGGAACTGGCCGACGCTACGTACATCGAGCCGATCACGCCGGAAGTTGTCGCCAAGATCATCGCTAAGGAGCGGCCCGACGCGCTGCTGCCGACCATGGGCGGCCAGACCGCGCTCAACACCGCTTTGTCGCTGCGCCGCATGGGCGTGCTCGACCGCTATCAAGTAGAGATGATCGGCGCCGACGCCACGGCCATCGACAAGGCCGAGGACCGCGCGCTGTTTCGCGAGGCGATGAACAAGATCGGCCTGGAAACGCCGAAGTCGATGTTGGCCAATGCCACCGACGTCAAGAATGCCGACCGCAAGACACACGAGGCCGAGCGCGCCGCGCTGAAGGCCGAGAAGCCCGAAAATCTCGACGCCGCGCTCGACGCGCTGGAAACGCGCTGGAACCTCGGCGAGGGCGACCGCAAGCAGCGCTACATCAGCCACGGCATGGCGATCGCAGCACAAGCGCTCGATCATGTCGGGCTGCCCGCCATCATCCGCCCGTCCTTCACCATGGGCGGCACCGGCGGCGGCATCGCCTACAACCGCGCCGAATTCTACGAGATCGTCCAGTCCGGCCTCGACGCCTCGCCGACCACCGAAGTGCTGATCGAGGAGAGCGTGCTCGGCTGGAAGGAGTATGAGATGGAGGTCGTCCGCGACAAGGCGGACAATTGCATCATCATCTGCTCGATCGAGAACATCGACCCGATGGGCGTGCATACAGGCGACTCGATCACCGTCGCCCCTGCCCTGACGCTGACCGACAAAGAGTACCAGATGATGCGCAACGCCTCGATCGCGGTGCTGCGCGAGATCGGCGTCGAGACCGGCGGCTCCAACGTGCAGTTCGCCGTCAACCCGGCCGACGGCCGCCTGGTGGTGATCGAGATGAACCCGCGCGTCTCGCGCTCGTCCGCACTGGCCTCCAAGGCGACCGGCTTCCCGATCGCCAAGATCGCCGCCAAGCTCGCCGTCGGCTATACGCTGGACGAGCTGGAGAACGATATCACCGGCGGAGCAACGCCGGCCTCGTTCGAGCCGAGCATTGATTACGTCGTGACCAAAATCCCGCGCTTTGCCTTCGAGAAGTTTCCCGGCGCCGAACCGGTGCTGACCACCTCGATGAAGTCGGTCGGCGAGGTCATGGCCATCGGCCGCACCTTCCAGGAATCGCTGCAGAAGGCCTTGCGTGGACTGGAGACCGGCCTGACCGGTCTGGACGAAATCGAGATCCCCGGCATCGGCCACGGGAACGCGCCAGCCAGCCATGTCGATGACCGCAACGCTATCCGCGCCGCTCTGGGCACGCCAACGCCCGACCGGCTGCGCATGGTGGCGCAGGCCATCCGCATGGGCACCTCGCTGGAAGACGTGCACGCAATGTGCAAGATCGACCCGTGGTTCCTCGAGCAGATCGCCGGCATCCTCGCCATGGAAGCGCGCATCCGCGAGCACGGCATTCCGGAGGACGCCGCCAATCTGCGCATGCTGAAGGCGATGGGTTTCTCCGATGCCCGCCTCGCGTCCCTGGTCAGGAAGGATGTCGAAGAGATCCAGAAGATACGCGACAAGCTCGACGTTCATCCCGTCTACAAGCGTATCGACACTTGCGCCGCCGAGTTCGCCTCGCCCACCGCCTATATGTATTCGACCTATGAAGTGCCGTTTGCAGGCGCGCTTGCCAACGAGGCGCAGGTCTCGTCGCGCAAAAAAGTTGTCATCCTCGGCGGCGGCCCCAACCGCATCGGCCAGGGCATCGAGTTCGACTATTGCTGCTGCCATGCCGCGTTCGCGCTGCGCGACGCCGGCTTCGAGGCGATCATGGTCAACTGCAACCCGGAGACCGTGTCGACCGACTACGACACTTCGGACCGGCTCTATTTCGAGCCGCTGACGCCGGAGGATGTCTTGGAGATCCTGCGCGCCGAACAGGCATCGGGCGAACTGGTCGGCGTCATCGTCCAGTTCGGCGGCCAGACGCCGCTCAAGCTCGCCGATGCTTTGGAAAAAGCCGGCATCCCGATCCTCGGCACCTCGCCCGACATGATTGATCTCGCCGAGGACCGCGACCGCTTCCAGAAGCTCTTGCACAAGCTCGGCCTCAGCCAGCCGAAGAACGGCATCGCCTATTCGGTCGAGCAGGCCCGCCTCGTCGCCGGCGAGCTCGGCTTCCCGCTGGTGGTGCGCCCGTCCTATGTGCTCGGCGGCCGCGCCATGCAGATCATCCACGACGAGAGCATGCTGCAATCCTACCTGCTCGACACCGTGCCCGGCCTGGTGCCGGAGGACATCAAGCAGAAATACCCCAACGACAAGACCGGCCAGATCAACACGCTGCTCGGCAAGAACCCGCTGCTGTTCGACACCTATCTCTCAGGCGCCATCGAGGTCGATGTCGATTGCCTCTGCGACGGCAGGTCGACCTACGTCTCCGGCATATTGGAGCACATCGAGGAGGCCGGCATCCATTCGGGCGACTCGGCCTGCTCGCTGCCGGTGCACTCGCTGCCTTCGGAGCTCGTCGACGAGCTGGAGCGGCAGACGGCCGCCCTTGCCCGCGCACTCAATGTCGGCGGACTGATGAACGTGCAATATGCGATCAAGGACGGCACCGTCTATGTGCTTGAGGTCAACCCGCGCGCATCACGCACCGTGCCGTTCGTCGCAAAGACCATCGGGCGGCCGATCGCCAAAATTGCCGCCCGCATCATGGCGGGCGAAAGCCTGGAAGACGCCTTCGCCCATTACGGCGCCATGCCGGACCCGCGCAATCCCGGCCACATCGCGGTCAAGGAAGCAGTGTTCCCGTTCGCCCGCTTCCCCGGCGTCGACATATTGCTCGGACCGGAAATGCGCTCGACCGGCGAGGTCATGGGCCTCGACCGCGACTTCGCGCTCGCCTTCGCCAAGAGCCAGCTAGGCGCCGGCGTCGACCTGCCGCGCTCCGGCACCCTGTTCGTCTCCGTGCGCGACGAAGACAAGAAAGGCATCCTGCCGGCGGTCAAGCGCCTTGCCGGCCAGGGCTTCAAGGTGCTCGCCACCTCCGGCACCGCCCGCTTCCTCGCCGAGAACGGCGTCGCGGCGGAGAAAATCAACAAGGTGCTGGAAGGCCGCCCGCACATCGAGGACGCCATTCGCAACCGCCAGGTCCAGATCGTCTTCAACACCACGGACGGCCAGAAGGCGGTGTCGGACTCGAAATCGCTACGCAGGGCGACGCTGATGCAGAAAGTGCCGTATTACACGACGCTGTCGGGCGCCGCTGCGGTGGCCGAGGCGATTGCGGCGCTACGGGCGGGGAGTTTGGAAGTGCGGCCGCTGCAGGAGTATTTTAGTTGATCTAAAGTAGTGCTGAGGTGGCCAGCAGGCAGCCGCAGCCTTTAATGCATCCCTGATAGGAAGCCTCGTTTACGCATTTCACAGCAATTCCGAGATTGTCGACCAAGCGGCCAACAGGAATATCTGGATTGAGGGCCAAAATAGCCACCATACGGCGGCGAGAGGCGTACCAATGCCGATCAATGTTGCAATGAACGATAGAAGTTTGCTTTCAACGACGAGATTGTAGAGAGTTCTAAGCCGGCCACCATGCATCTCCCACCAGCCCGTCTCAGTTCGGAGATCTCGATCTTTCACCAACGTCGCAAAATTCGCGAAAATATCGACTTTACGCAAAGTCGACTGATGAAGCCCGTAGAAATTCCTCTGCTCAAAGGCCGCCGCCTCTTGAGCTCCAGTCATGAAGTCCAGAGGACGAATATGGTTTTTAGCGATTAGCGACTCTATTCGAGGATGCGAGATATACCCCTTTCCATAGATATTGATGATCAATCTTGAAAGATCATGCTTTCGATCGTCGTCGATAACCACCGGCGCTCCACCAAGAACGGTATATCGGTGTTCGATAGCGGCAAAGCCGTAGTTGGCGTCGCGCATATTCCAATGTAGGAAATGACTATTCCTATATGATCCCACAAACGAAAAGAACGCATCGAGCATGACTCGCTCCAGCCGATCATAGTGTTGTTCAATCTCGGCGAATGCTACGCCTTGGCGTTCAGCAACCTGATGAATCGAAAATGAGTGGGTTTGCGCGTCGCTAAGTTTGCGAACCGCAACTGAAGTCACCCTGGGCGAACGTCCGTCAACCCGGTCGTAGAAGCTTTCGCATGAATAATGGATTAGCCATGTATTTTTGGCGTCAGCAAAGATACCGTCAATTTCCTTCCAAGCTTCCGTTTGGCGAGTCGGATCAGGCGCCGTCATATGTGGCATCCATTTATACGAGAGCTTTCCTATCAACTAGACGGCACACAATACCAAGTCTTAAATAGGATTGTCGAAAGTTAGAATAAAAGCTAGCCTGTGTTGCTCTCGACCTGTCGGAGCTGTGGAGGGGCCGCTGGACATCGGTTTTGGACACCGAGCCAGCGGCTCCTCGTGGGCCCAGCAAAAGCTGAGCTTAATTCCCGTTTGGACCGGGAATCAATCCGTAGACGCCATCGCGCGTATTACATTTGCAATCTTGTTCGCTTCTGCAGGTGTCAGATCGTAGGGTAGGCCTTGCACCTGAACCGTCAAGTCCGGCCTAATAGGAATCGGTAATATTGAGACCGAAGTAGGTGGCGCCATTGGAAAGATGGGCGATATTTTTTGCGAAGGCCTTTCCGGAGTGCCGTTATCAATAGTATTGGTCGATTTCTGGCGCTCTGTAGATTTCCTTCCGGACGACTGGATCGATGGTCGAAAAGACATTGGATTGTCTAGATAACTTTTGAAATCATCAATCGCGGATTTTAATCTGCTCTTGTACGTGTTTAGGCTATCAGGCGTATAATTTGACCCGGAAATATTCGAAAATCTAACAAGAAGCTGATCAAGATCTACATTTGTAACGTCTTCCGCCTCATCGCGTTCAAGTATAGAGAGAACTTTGTTCGCTGACGCTTTGCGCGAGCGAGCAGTCGTCTTGTTCATTAAGCCCTTCCTCGCAAGGTAGTCGAGGAACTCCAGAAGGGCTTCGCGGGACCGCTTTCCATTCATTGCAGCCATCCTTTCACGGATAGGCATAACACATTCCGGATAAGTTGCAATATCTTTTGTGTCCACGTAGACGTTGTCCATATCTATAAGGGCGAATTGGATAATGGACACTCGGCCTAGCCGAGAAACCCAATAAACCGCCCCGCAAACAGCACGGACGTCCACAGCACCAGCGAAAGCACAGCCAGCACGGCCGTGGCCCTACCGGCCGGCTCGTCACCGCCTTTTGCACGGCGCATGAAGACAAGAAAATTGGCGCCGGCGAGGAGGATGAGGGTCATCTTGGCGAGGAAAATCGGCATCGCCGCATACTCGCTCGCCCTGACCGAAAACAGCAGCGATCCCGTGACAAGCGCACCGCCAAACGCGCCCAATGCGGTGCGGCGCAGTAGCGCGACGAACGCCGCCTGCGGCAGCGACCGGAAGACGCCGAGGACCCTGAGGTCCATGAGCCAGACGCTGGTCAGCAGCGCGCCGATCGCCATGATGTGCAGCGCATTGACGATGGGGTAGGCGACGAAGGAGGCCTTCAGTCCCCGCACAAGCGCGAGTTGCTCGATGCCAGCGAAAAACCCGTCCATTCAGGCCGGCGGCACGCGGTCGGGATAGACGTCATAGGTCTTGCCGCCGACGATGATGCGGACTGCCTTCATGCGCTTTTCGCTCTCGTCGCGCGAGCGATGGCCGATCGCGGTCACCTCGTCCCCGACCTTGGCGACACCTTCCGTGAAGCCGGCAGCGATCGTGCGGGACGGCGGCGCCATCTCCACTCGCCAGACCGCTCCCTCGGCGTCGACATCCAGCGTGGCGTGCGGATTGCCGATATAGATGGCCGTGATCTTGCCCTTGAGTTCGAAGAATCCGTCCTGCGTCCACGACCAGCCATGATGGGCATAGGCTGCGGTGCCGGCGACAAGGATCACCGCCGCCGCCAGCGTGACGCTCCGGTTGAAAGGTGACAGCATCGCTCGTCTCCTCGGTTCCGGCATAAAAGGGTAGGTCAGCGCGCTGCAGCGTCAAATCACATGAGGGCCTTTTGGGTCGCTGCGCTCCACAGCCATGGTAACGGAACGGATCCTAGGGTCTGCGCTCCGCTTCGCGTTCGCTCCGCCCTAGGATGACGAAGCGAGGGGAGGTTTCCAGCCAATCTCCAACGTCCGCGATTAGCGTTATGCCACTGTACCTTCGTCATCCTAGGGCGGAGCAGGAGCGAAGCGACGTCGCGGAGACCCTAGGATCCATGCCGTTACCTTCGAGCGTCGGAGCCTCTGCTGAACATCGCCGCACTTACCGAGGCGCTTGCCCCGAACCTCACCCCGCCCAATCCACCTCGATCATCCCCAGCCGCTGATAAAGCCGCACCGCAGCCGCGTTCTCGACCGTGTTGGTCTTGAGATCGACATGCGCCGCGCCCCTTGCCTGAAATACCGCAAAGGCGTGACGCATCAGCGCTTCGGCAATGCCCTTGCAGCGCGCCTCGGGGTGGACGGCAAGGTCCTTGACGAAAGCCCGCGTCCAGCAGAGCGCAGCGCCGGCCAGCCGGCCCTTGCCGTCGATGACCAGGAAACACAAAGCGGGATCGAAGTCCGCGTCGCCCGAAATGCGTGGCCACCACTCGTCGAACGGCCCATCGGCGCCGTCGTCGAACACCGCGGTCAACAGCGTATGCAAAGCGAGTGCATCGGCGGCTTCGAAGGCGCGCATGAAAAAACCTTCGGGCCAGCGCGGCGCCAGGAGCGTGTCGTCGAGGATCTTGCGCAGTCTTATGTCGTTTGGCGCCGGTGGGCGCGGCTCAGGCATCGGGCTGCATGCGGCGGCGCAGGCTGTCGCTGCCGAGGCCGGTTTCGCTCAGCATCCCCTTGCGCTTGGCGTCGTAGTAATAGCCGCTCTGGTAGAGCCGGTCGGCGCGCTTGGGGTTGCCGCCTGAGACCAGCCAGGCGCCGCGCAGATATTTCACCGCGTATTTCAAATTGGTCTCGGCGTCGAACAGGCCGCTCGCCGGCCCGTCATAGCCCATGCCGCGCGCCGTCGCGTGCTTGATCTGCATCAGCCCCCAATGGCCGTGGTTGTAGGCTTTCGGGTTGAAGGTGCTCTCGCGGTTGACGACGCTGCGCACCAGGTCGACCGGCACCTGATAGAGCGCGGAATATTTCTCGATCAGCCGCTCGATCTCGCTGCGGCCCCCGGCGTTCGACCGGCCCTCGGTGGGGTCGGTCGCGGCCAGGGCGGCCGGGTTCTGCGGCACCGTGTAGGAAACCGGCTGAACGCCGGGCATGGCGGCGGTCTGTTCGGTGACCGGCATGGCGACAGCGGCCGTTGCGATGGCTGGCTGGGCATTAGTGGTGATAACGGCGAAAGCCGCCAGCGGCGTCGGCCCGGCAAAGGCGGCGGCCGGCTCGACCGGCAGTCCTGCCACCTGGGCGACACCGGACGGCTCCGGCAGCACCGAAACCGTGTCGGGCAGCGCCAACGTAAAGCCGGCATCGGTATTGGTCGCATTTTCGGTGAAGGCCGGCGTCGGGGTCACCGGCGAATTCGAGGTGCAACCGCTGAGAGCGGCCACGGCCAACACCGCCGCTAGGACGGGAAAGAGGAATTTTGCTGGCAAGCGGCGCTCGGGTCCGGTTCGTCGGGTGTTAAGAAGTCCTTACACCAGCATCTTTCCCCCGGCAATCCGCGGTAGAAGGTGGTTTTCGGGTGGCGAGCCGGACCGGGAAATGCGATATTGTTCTGGATTTGTACTTCGAAGGATTCCGGAAAGGAGCACGCCATGGACGCCTCTCATGCCACCGCCGGCCACGCGGTCTTCGAAACCGTGCTCGGCTTCATGGGCATCGCCTGGAGCGACGCCGGACTGACCCGGCTCTGCCTGCCGCAGCGCAATCGCGACGCGGTGGAACGCCGGCTGCTGCGCCATGCCGCCGCCGACCAGGCAGCGAAGCCCGAGCCGCAATGGGTTGCCGCGCTGATCGCCTCGATCAAGGCCTACGCCGCCGGCGAGGATATCGATTTCTCCAACGTGCCGGTCGATCTCAGCGGCGTCGACGAGTTCCGCCTGGCGATCTATGACGCGGCGCGAAAGCTCGGCTTCGGCGAAACCACCACCTATGGCGAACTGGCCAAACGCGCCGGCCATGCCGGGCTGGCGCGTGAAACGGGCGCGGCTCTCGGCGCCAACCCGGTGCCGCTGGTCATCCCCTGCCATCGTATCCTTGCCGCCGGCGGCAAGATCGGCGGCTTTTCCGCACCCGGCGGGTCGGCCACCAAGGAAAAGATGCTGGCCATGGAAGGTGTACGCGTCGGCCCGCCGCCGCCGGCGCAGGTGTCGTTCGGGTTCTAGGGTTTATCGATGTTCAGGTGAGGCCGGCATCTCGGCACGTCGTCTCAACCCCTAATCCGGCAGCAGGCGCCGGCGGAAGCGGCGGTCGATCTCCACCCGCTTGCATTTGTAGACGGTGCAGGAATTCGTATCGGCGCTCGGCACCGAGGCCCGCGCCCTGACCTCGCCGATGTCGCAGAATTGCTGGCTCCGCACGTAGCGGTCGTAGAGCGCCAGCCCCGGCACGCGCGCCGATCTGTAACGCAGGATGACCGCGCCCTCGCGCGCGATCGTCGCCTTCACCTTGCCGCAGCTCATGCGTGTCGGGTCATAGCGCGAGACCGCCTGCGCCTCGGCGGCCACCAGCGTCAGGCAAGCGGCAAGCAGAACGATTTTCATGGCCCCTCTCCCCAAAACCCGGTCGCGCCCGAAGCAGGCGCGATCTCCCGCGTCAGGCGCGCAACAACGACGCTCTCACGCGATTGGGGCGGCCGTTGGGCAGCGTTGCCGCCGCGCCATTTTCCGCCCCGTCTTGTTTTTCGCGCGAAAGCATATTATATGCGGTCCATTGATATTTCGGCCGATCGATCCGGGCCTCGCGATATTCGCGTTTGCTGACGTTCTATCTCCAAAATCTCGATACAAACCGGCTGGGTTTCGGCCCCGTCAAACTAAAGCAAACGTAAAGGACTATCGAAATGGCAACAGGTACGGTCAAGTGGTTTAATTCCACCAAGGGTTTCGGCTTCATTCAGCCTGACAGCGGCGGCGCGGACGTTTTCGTTCACATCTCCGCAGTCGAGCGTGCTGGACTGTCGACCCTGGTCGAAGGCCAGAAGATCAACTTCGAGATCGAGCAGGACCGCCGCACTGGCAAGTCGTCCGCTGGATCTCTGAGCAAGGCAGCCTGATTTTGCGAATGGCGCGCGCCGGGCGATAGCCCGGGGCGCGCGGCAAGTCACGGATGTACTGACAGTCGCGCGAGAAGCGCGCCGGAGCGACAGACCCCGACAAGCCGAAGCAGCAGATTGCTGCCGGCCCGGCCAAAACGCTCCCGATCAGGCTACCAAGCATGGGAAGGCGGGATTTTGTCCCGCCTTTTTGCTGTTTGGATTCCGATGAACCGCCGCCTTGGTCCTATGGGACCACTTTATGGTGTTTTTGCCCCGGTCATGGTACTATCGACCGATGAGCAAGCTTGAACAGATTGAGAAATCCGTCGCCGAACTAAGCCCCGAAGAGCTCAAGGCGTTTGCCGCATGGTTCGAGGCGCTGCAGGCCGACATGTGGGACCGTCAGTTCGAAGCCGACGCCAAGGGCGGCAGGCTGGACAAGCTTGCCGAGCAGGCATTGGCTGATCATCGCGCCGGCCGGACCCGGCCTCTGTGAATCATTTTGCGACTCCCTCGTTTTAGGAGGCCTACGCAAAACTGCCCTCGTTAATCAGAGCAAAGGCGAACAGACGTTTCGCCAAACTGAATTCTGAGCCGTTCCACCCGTCGTTGCATTTCAAACAGGTCGGGCGCTACTGGTCGGCGCGGGTTGATATCAACTACCGCGCCGTAGCTGTTCGCGACCACGATGACGTGGTCTGGTTCTGGATAGGCACCCATTCCGAATATGATCGCCTGCTGAAATAGCCGCGCGACCATTCACGCCACGGGCCGAAAGCCGCTAGCGCGACCGGGCATCGCGCCTGTTGGCGCGCCCGTCCGGAGCGAGCCGCGAAGCGGCGACAAGCGTGAGGACAGAATTAAGGCAGCCACTCCAGCGGCACATGCCCCGGGTCGGCCTCGACCCTTTTCAGCCAGGCGGCCACCGCCGGATAGGCGTCGAGCTGAAACCCACCCGTCTCGGCCGTATGCGTATAGGCATAGAGCGCGATGTCAGCGACGCTGAGCGCATTGCCGGCGAAGAAGCTGCTCCCGGCCAGGTGCTTGTCCATGACGCCGAGCGCCTTGTTGCCGCGCTCCAGCGTCACCGCCAGCCGATCGGGTGTCGCGTCTTTCGCGCGTTCTGGAAAGGTCAGCAGCGCCCTGCGCACGGCGATATAAGGCTCGTGGCTGTATTGCTCGAAGAACAGCCACTGATAGGCCAGCGCGCGTTCGTATCTGTCCGCCGGCAGAAACCGCGTGCCTTCGGCGAGGTAGAGCAGGATGGCGTTGGATTCGGCCAGCCGCCGGCCGTCGTCGAGTTCGAGCAGCGGGACCATGGCGTTCGGGTTTTTTGCGACATAGTCGGGCTTGCGCGTCTCGCCGGTATGCGAGCTGACCTCGACATTGGTGAAAGCGATGCCGAGCTTGGCCATCAACAGGCGCGGCTTGTAGCAATTGCCGCTGTCGATCATTCCATAGAGTATCATCGGTGCTCCCCCTTGCTCGCAACCACCCGTCTCAAGGCTTGATCCAGCCTCAAGCCTCTATCCCGGCAGCGGCGGCTTCATCCAGTGATTTGTTTTGGCGTAACCATCAGCGCCGCTGATGCATTTCAGGATATGTCGAGATTCAAGTCAGGCCGAGCCGAGAAGTGTGGGTTCCGAGAACCGGAGCGGAGCGTACCTTTTGGGTACGTGAGCACCGGAAGCGCAGGACCCCCGTTCGCAGGCCGGCATCACTTGAATATCGGCATATCCTAGCCGAACAAGGGGACGACGTTGCTATCCCTGCCAAGCAGCCTGTCGATCGACAGCGGCTCCTCGTCGAACAGCGTGCCGGCCAGCGCCGGCCGGGCGAGGTAAAAACCCTGCAGCAGGTCGACGCCGCCATCCAGCGCGACGCGCAGATGCGTGGCGTTCTCGACGCCTTCGACCAGCACCTTGGCGCCGCGGTCGTGCAGCGTCGAAACCAGCGGCCGGAAAAACCGCTCGGCGGCGGCATGGCGGCAGAATTCGGCGAACCAGGTGCCGTCGATCTTGACGATGTCGGGCTGCACGAGGGCGACCCTTTCTTCCGTCGAATGCCCGGTGCCAAAATCGTCGATGGCGATGCGGACGCCGTCGCGCCGCATCTCACGCGCCAGGCTGACAAGCACCTTGTCGCCGGCCGCCTGCTCGGTGATCTCGCAGACCAGCATGCCGGGATGCAGGCCGAAATCCGCCAGATGCCTGGTCATCAGCCTGATTTCGGCCAGCGCCCGTGCGGGGTCATCGTTGATCAGCGGATTGTAGTTGAAGAACAGGTCGAGCCCGTCGACGCCGATGTTGCGGAAGTTGCGCAAATGCAGCACCCGGCACATGGTTTCGACAAACAGCCGATCCGCAGTCGGCACATCTTCGAAGAAGATTTGCGGCGCCATCGGCCTGCCTGCACGATGCGGCTCGATCAGTCCCTCGACCGCGACGGCGGCGAGAAACCTGCCGCGGGGCGCGAAGACCGGCTGGTAGGCGCTCCTCAGCCGGAATGCGCCGTAGACGCCATATTCGATGCCGACCTCGTCGGCAAAGATCGCCTCGCCGACCTTGCGCCGCATGTCGGCTTGCCCGGTCACGATGCCACCCTGCGGCCAAAGGCCCGCATCGGCCGTCGCGATGGCGAAACGGCCGCAGAAACCTTCTCCGTATCGGCCGACACCGCAGCCGCCTGCCCGCTTTTGTCGAAGACGCGGAAGCTGGTCGGCGCAAGCTCGGGGCGCGCCAGCACATAGCCCTGCACCATCGAGGCGCCCGACTTTTCGGCGAGCTCGAGCTGCCAGCCCGTCTCGATGCCCTCGAACACCGTACGGATGCCTTGCTCTTCGAAGCTCGTCACCATGGCGGTCAGCAAGGCGAAGCCGGCACCGGATTCCATCAGCGTCATGATCCAGTCGGCATCGAACTTGACGATGTCGGGCCTGAGTTCCTTGATGCGATTGATGTCGGACTCGTCGGCGCCGTAATCGTCGACCGCAATGCGCAAACCATTGCCCCTGAGCGCCTCGACGAAATTGTAGAGCGTTTCCTGCGATGCCGATTTCTGCTCGGTGACCTCGCAGACGACGCGGCGCGGATCGATGTCGGCCTCGTGCAGCACCAGCCGCATGTCGCGCAGCGCCTTGTCGGCGATGCTGCGGTCGGTGAACACCGATGGATCGAAGTTGATGAAGATCGAGGCGTCTCGCGGCAGGCAGGCGCCGGCGTTCAGAAGGTGCAGCGTCCTTGTCAGCGCCTCGATATGCAGGCGGTCGACCGCCGGACAGCTGTTGAAGAAACTCGTTGGCGGCTGCGGCTCGCCTTCGCGGAACGGCCGGATCAGCCCCTCGAACGCGACGACGGAAAGCTTGCCCTTGTTGAAGGCGAAGATCGGCTGGAACGCGCTTTGCAGCGTATAGACCCCCCAGACACCGCTGGCGGTGCCGTCATCATGGCGGATGATATGGGCAAGCCCGATGCTGCGCGTCACGGTTCCTCGCTGTGCGAGACTGGCGGACCGGCTACGGTCCTGCCGTTCAAGCTTTTACCGATCGTTGATGAATTTATTGTTGCCAGCATTGCGCGCTGGCTCATTCGACAATGCCTGCGCTGGGCTTGCGCTTGGCAAAACGATGCGACATGAGAGGCGCCGCGGCGCCTTCGCCGCGCCCGTCCTTTCTGGAGATATTTCTCATGGCCTTTCTTGCCGACGTCCTTTCCCGCGTAAAGCCTTCCGCGACCATCGCAGTGACGCAGAAGGCGCGCGAGCTGAAAAACGCCGGCCGTGACGTGATCGGGCTGGGCGCCGGCGAGCCGGACTTCGACACCCCCGACAACATCAAGAACGCCGCGATCGAGGCCATCCGCCGCGGCGAGACGAAATATCCGCCGGTCTCCGGCATCGTGCCGCTGCGCGAAGCGATCGCGAAAAAGTTCAAGCGCGAGAACAATCTCGACTACCGGCCGGACCAGACCATCGTCGGCACCGGTGGCAAGCAGATCCTGTTCAACGCCTTCATGGCGACGCTGAACCCCGGCGACGAGGTGATCATCCCGCGGCCCTACTGGGTGAGCTATCCCGAAATGGTGGCGATCTGCGGCGGCACCTCGGCCTTTGCCGACACGTCCATCGACAACGGCTTCAAGCTGACGGCGGCCGTGCTGGAAAGGGCGATCACGCCGCGCACCAAATGGCTGTTGATGAACTCGCCGTCCAACCCCTCGGGCGCCGCCTATACCGAGGCGGAGCTCAAGAGCCTTGCCGACGTGCTGTTGAAGCATCCCCATGTCTGGGTGCTGACCGACGACATGTACGAGCACCTGACCTATGGCGACTTCGTCTTCAAGACCATCGCCGAGGTCGAGCCTAAGCTCTATGAGCGCACGCTGACGATGAACGGCGTGTCGAAGGCCTATGCCATGACCGGCTGGCGCATCGGCTATGCGGCAGGCCCGGTGCCGCTGATCAAGGCGATGGACATGATCCAGGGCCAGCAGACCTCCGGCGCCTGCACCATCGCCCAATGGGCGGCGGTCGAAGCGCTGAACGGCCCGCAGGATTTTATCCCGAAGAACAAGGTGATTTTCCAGGGCCGGCGCGATCTCGTCGTCTCGATGCTCAACCAGGCGCGCGGCATCACCTGCCCGTCGCCGGAGGGTGCGTTCTACGTCTATCCCTCCTGTGCCCAGCTGATCGGCAGGAAGACCAAGAGCGGCAAGGTGATCGACAGCGACGAAACCTTCTGCTCGGAACTGCTCGAGGCCGAGGGCGTGGCGGTCGTTTTCGGCTCGGCTTTTGGCCTCGGCCCGAACTTCCGCATCTCCTACGCCACGTCGGAGGCCTTGCTCGAAGAGGCCTGCACGCGCATCCAGCGCTTCACCGCCTCGCTGGCCTGAGACGTTTCAGCCGCCATACTGCTCGTCGCTGACCTTCTCCAGCCAATCGACATGCACACTCTCGAGTGCCTCCTGCATGGCGATGTGGGTCATCGCCGATTTGGGCGCGGCGCCGTGCCAGTGCTTTTCGCCGGCCGCAAAGGAGATGACGTCGCCGGCCCTGATCTCCTGGATCGGGCCGCCCCAGCTTTGCGCGAGACCGGCACCGGACGTGACGTAGAGCGTCTGGCCGAGCGGATGCGTGTGCCAGTGGGTGCGGGCGCCGGGCTCGAAACTGACCAGCGTGGCGCGTAGCCGCGCCGGCGCCTCTTTCTCGATGATCGGCGTCTGCAAAACCCGGCCGGTAAAATATGTCTCCGGCGCAACGATCGTCGGCACGCTGCCGCAGGCAATAATCTTCATCGTCGCAAGTCCTCGATCCAATCCAGTGTCTAGAGCCTACCACTTTCGTCCGACGCCGGCTGCATGTCCTGCCGGCTGCGGGCAAGGCGCGGCCAAAACAGGCCGGTGCGCCTGCGGTAGGCGTCGTAGGCGTCGGCCAACCTTGTCCGCGAAAATTTTCGTTCTTCGTCCAAGGCTGCGATCACATAGATCGCAACGATACCGGCGACCGGCACCACCGCCCAGACCGACCAGGTCGCGATACCCCATCCGATCCAGAAGATGATGTAGGACGTGTAGAACGGATGACGGACATGGAGATAAGGGCCTTCGGTCACCAGGCTGTCGGGATTGTCCGGATCGAACGCGAAACGCAGCCGCGCCTTGCGGGAGACCGAGATCGCCCACCAGAACAGCGCCGAGCTTGCCAGTTCGATGGCGAGCCCGCCGATCTTCGCCGCCACCGGCTGCCGCTCGATCCACAGCAGTGCAAGAAAGAACAGCGCCGTGCCGACCACGACGGCCGAAATGATCATCGCGCCCTGAGACATGCTCGGCGACTGGAAATGCGCGCGCATCGACCAGGCATATTGGCCGAGCGTGGCGATGCTGCTGATCGAGACGAGAAGGTCGAGCGTGGATTCCATCATCAGGGTCCCGGGGTTAGCTGTGGTGGATTCGTTCATCATACCCGGCAGAAACCGAGAAATCATTTCTTAACCACCGTTCTAAACAACATGGTGACCTCGGCATGCGATGTTGACCTGGAGACAATCCCAAGGTCCAACCAGATATGGCCGTTTCCCACCGCACGATCCGCACGCCGCAAGCGGATTTGCGCCTCAGCCAGTCGTCGGGACCCGGCATCCCGCTTGTCCTGATCCACGGCTCGGGCAGTTCGCGCGCCGTATTCGCCCGCCAGTTCGACAGCCCGTTGGCCGCTGCCCATCGGTTGATTGCTTTCGACCTGCCCGGCCATGGCGAATCCTCGGACGCCCGCGATCCGGCGACGGACTACACCATCGCCGGCCTTGCCCAATCGGCGGCTCAGCTCCTCGATGCCTTGGGCATCGGCCGCGCCGTCGTCTTCGGCTGGTCGCTTGGCGGGCACGTGGCAATCGAACTCGCGAGTTTTCACCGCGCCGTCGGCGGGCTGATGCTGACCGGCGCGCCGCCGGTATCGAAGGGTCCTTTCGGCATGCTGCGCGGCTTCCACGCGCATTGGGACATGCTGCTGGCGTCCAAAAAGACGTATTCCGAACGCGATGCCGAGCGCTTCGAGACGCTGTGTTTCGGCGACACCGCCGATCCGTCCTTCCGCCAAGCCATCCTGCGCACCGACGGCCGGCTGCGCGCCGCGGTGACGCGCGGCATGCTCACCGGCAAGGGCGCCGACCAGAGACAAGTGGTCGAGCAGGCGGCATTTCCGGTTGCCATCGTCAATGGCGAGAACGACCCGTTCGTCCGGCTCGGCTATTTTGAAACGCTCGCCTACGGCTCGTTGTGGGAGCAGTGCCACATCATTCCCGGTGCCGGGCATGCGCCTTTCTGGGAGCGTGCGGACCGGTTCAATCCGTTGCTCGCGCGCTTTGCCGAGACGGTGGCAGTGCAGCGCGTCGACGCAACCCCGCTGGCGTCGCGCCTAGCCGGCACCGGCTGAACCCAGCCCCTCAACTTCAAATCCCTTCAACTTCAAATCCCTTGCCCTCCCGGCCTGCCCGTGGGACGATGCCTTTTGGGTAGGTGGCAAATTGAAAAAAGCCTCGCCCGCGACGGCCGACAGGCCGGCCGCCGCTCACAGGGAAACGCCTGAGTGGAGGTCAGCCATGGGTACTCGCGCCGGAGGACGACGCACGGGACCGAAATGCATTGCCATAGTCGGTCCCTTCGCAAGCGGTAAGACGACACTTCTCGAAGCCATACTCGCCCGTACAGGCGCCATTCCCCGCCAGAATCCCGTTTCGTCGGGAAATACCGTTTCCGATCATTCGCCCGAGGCGCGCGCTCACGGCATGAGCGTCGAGGCGACCTTCGCCACCACCGATTTCATGGGCGAGCCGTTCACCTTCGTCGATTGTCCCGGCTCCATCGAATTCTCCTTCGAAGCCGAGCCGGTGCTGGCCGCCTGCGACGTCGCCGTGGTCGTTGCCGAGGCTGACGAGAAGAAGATCCCTGCCCTGCAGCTGATCATGCGCAAGCTCGACGATCTCGGCGTGCCGCGCATGCTGTTCCTGAACAAGGTCGACAAGGCGATAGCAGGCGTGCGCGACACGCTGAAGATGCTGCAGCCGGCAAGCTCGGTGCCTCTGCTGCTGCGCCAGATCCCGCTGCGCAAGGACGGCGTCGTCATCGGCTCGATCGACCTCGCTTTGGAGCGTGCCTACATCTATCGCGAATATGCCGAGAGCGAGGTCGCCCAGATCCCGAGCGACGACAAGGCGCGCGAGCTCGAGGCGCGTTTTTCCATGCTGGAGACGCTCGCCGACCATGACGACCGGCTGATGGAGCAATTGCTGGACGAGATCGAACCGCCGAAGGACGCGATCTTCGACGATCTTGCCGCCGACCTGCGCGACGGCATAGTGACGCCGGTGCTGATCGGCACCGCCGAGAAGGGCAATGGCGTGCTGCGCCTGTTGAAGGCGATCCGTCACGACGCACCCGACATCGAGGCGACGCGCCAGCGTCTCGGCGCGCCCGACGGCAATGCCACCGTGGTCCAGGTGATGAAGACCATCCACACCGCGCATGGCGGCAAGCTGTCGGTCTCGCGCATCCTGTCCGGCCAGGTCGCCGACGCAGCCGAGCTGTTCCTTTCCACCGGCGAGACGGCAAAGGTCTCCGGCATCTACAAGATGCTCGGCAAGGACCAGGTCAAGCTGATTTCGGCCAAGGCCGGCGACACGGTCGCGCTCGGCAAGCTGGACGCCGTCAGGACCGGCCAGACGCTGAGCTCGACCAAGGGCGGCATCAAGCCGCTGGTCACGCTGGCGCCGCCGCAACCGGTCTTCGCCTTCGCGCTGCGACCGAAGGAGCGCAAGGACGAGGTCAAGATGTCGGCGGCCATCCAGCGCCTGGCCGAGGAAGATCCCTCGCTCAACCTGCATCACAACCAGGATTCGGCCGAAACCGTGCTGTCCGGTCATGGCGAGATGCATCTGCGCGTCGTGCGCGAGCGGCTGGAAGGCAAGAACCAGATCCCGATCGAAGGCCATGTGCCGGCCGTGCCCTATCGGGAGACGATCCGCAAAGCGACGCAGCAGCGCGGCCGCCACAAGAAACAATCGGGCGGCCACGGCCAGTTCGGCGATGTGGTGCTGGAGATCAAACCGCTGCCGCGCGGGTCAGGCTTCCAGTTCACCGATACGATCACCGGCGGCGTCGTGCCGAAGACCTACATCCAGTCGGTCGAGACCGGCGTGCGCGATTATCTGAAATCCGGCCCGCTCGGCTTCCCGGTCGTCGATGTTGCCGTCAACCTCTCCGACGGCTCCTACCATGCGGTCGATTCCTCCGACATGGCCTTCCAGATGGCAGCGAAGCTGGCGATGAAGGAAGGCATGGCCGCGTGCTCGCCGGTGCTGCTCGAGCCGGTAATGAAGGTCGAGATCGTCACGCCGTCGGATGCGACGTCGAAGATCATCGCGCTGATCCCGCAGCGGCGCGGCCAGATCCTCGGCTACGACGCGCGGCCCGATTGGCCGGGATGGGACGTGGTCGAGGCGACCATGCCGCAGGCCGAGATCGGCGACCTCATCATCGAGCTGCGTTCGGCCACAGCGGGTGTCGCCAGCTACCGGGCCGTCTTCGACCACATGGCCGAACTCACCGGCCGGTTGGCCGACGAAGCGCTGAACACCAACGGCAAGGCCGCCTGAAACGGCAGCTGGCGGCCAGAACACAAGGGACACACAAGGAAACGGCGCCCGGACCATCCGGGCGCCGTTTCGTTGCGGACCGTCTTCGTGGGAGGCGAAACGGCAGGTCCGCCGCATACTTGCCGCCGGTGCCCGGCGGCGGAGGAAGGTTCGGACGCGGTAGCCGCCTGAGCCCGGATCGTCCGAGTGATGCCCCCATCCCCCGGACGAACCACACCGCGTCCTATGTTCTGCTTAATCGATTTGGCGCGCCCGCGGCATGTTACCCGAGGTTACATGTCACTGTTACGCGGCCGTTCCGGCCGATTTTCTGGCGATGTGTTGGTTTCAGGCAACAAAAAAGCCGGATCAATGAAGACCCGGCTGAGTTTGATTGGAAGTGCCTGTTAAGGCTAACCTCCAGAGGGGAACACTCGAGAGCGCTAATGGGAGGAGAACGCGCTCAGGAGATGATCTATATATGTGCTCTTCATGCCCAAGAAACAAGCATCTATTTTGCAACACACACATGCAAAAAGGCGTCGGCTGTGGTCTAATCCGTCCCGAAGCCCAATAGGACCAGTTGAATCGCTGAAATGCAGCGTGCGGCAAGGGAAAAATCGATCTGCAGCCGCGAATCAGCAGCGATTCCTGCTCGGAAAGTCGAAAAACGCAGGATGACGTAGAATCGTGCAGCACGCGTTTGTTTTTTCGGCAGCCAGACCTTGCTGGTGCATGTCGCCTAAAAGCCCGCCATCGAGCTTGACCTGAGGGTGCAGCGGTTTGGTTTACATGCCAAGGACAAGACCTGAAGCGCGTCGCAGGAGACCGTTCAAGGGCGCGCCTTGGAGCATGATCCCGGTCGAACAGGAAGATAGAGCTCCAACCCGATTCTATCGGGATGGAACAGGCTCTAGGTAAGGAGACCTCCATGCGGGCCGCTTCGGCGATCGCCGGCAGCGTCATCTTCCTTGCTGCAGCGCCCGGCGTGGTCGCCGGACTGGTGCCTTGGCTGCTGACCGACCGCTATCGCCTGCCCTGGTCGAGACTGCCCGGTTTCGTTCCTGTGGGCTGGCTGCTGGTTATCGCCGGCACAGCCATACTGCTGCATGCCTTCGCCCGGTTTGCCCTGGAGGGCCTGGGTACGCCCGCCCCGGTCGCGCCGACCGAAAGGCTGGTCGTCGGCGGCATCTACCGCCATGTCCGCAACCCGATGTACGTCGCCGTGCTGTCGATCGTCCTCGGCCAGGCGCTGCTGTTTTCGAGCTGGACGGTCGCTGCTTATCTAATCATCGCCGCGGCCGCCATGATCTCCTTCGTGAAACTATATGAGGAACCGACGCTTGCCCGCCGCTACGGCGACGAATACGAAGCCTACCGCCGCGCCGTACCAGGCTGGCTGCCCCGCCTGACACCTTGGCGCGGCTGAAGCAGCCTCGAAGGCTGCGTCACCACGGCAGCGGGCCGTCCTCGTTCGAGAACGTGCCCGTCGGACCGTTCGCGTCGAGAAGCGCGAGGCGCACGGGCTCCCGCGCGGCCTGTTCGACGGTGCGCGGACCTTCGAAGTTGTTCAGCTCCGTCGCGGTGTAGCCCGGGCACGCAGCGTTGACCTTGATGCCGGTCTCCTGGAGCTCGATGGCGAAGGCGAGCGTCATCGCGTTGACCGCCGTCTTCGACGGGTTGTAAACGGCGCCAAACGAAGTGCGGTACGGAAAGGCCGGATCCGCGTTCAATGTCTGCGAGCCGGCGCCGCTCGATACGTTGACGATACGTGCCGCCGGCGCCTCACGAAGGAGCCGCAGCATCGCTTGCGTGACGGCGATGACGCCAAACACGTTCGTCTCGAACACCGCGCGTACGTCGTCGAGAGAGGCAACACTCGGGCGGCCCGAGTTGATGATCTCCTCGAGCGGCCTGCCCGGCTTTCCCGCATGGGAGATGCCGGCATTGTTCACCAGCACGTCGAGGCGGCCGAGTTCGATACGGATGCGCTCTGCCGCGGCGGCGATCGACGCCTGGTCGGTGACGTCGAGCTGCAGGGCGTGGGCATCCCCTCCGATGCTCTTTGCGGCTGCCTCCGCATGCTCGAGCCTGCGCGATCCTACGAGCACGGTGAGGCCGTTCGCCGCGAGATCCTTGGCGATCTGAAGACCGATGCCCTTGTTGGCCCCGGTGACCAGGGCGACGGGTTTGTCCTGCATGGTAATCTCCTTCTGTGCACCGACGTGTGGCCAACACCGCCTTGCCGTGCTAGATACAAGTCAAACGGAACCACGTTCCATATATATCCGGAACAAGGTTCCGTTTGCAAGAGGCAATTTGATGGACGAAAAAGCGCCGAACGGCAAAACGAAAGATCAAGGCGATGGTCTGGAACCCCGCGACCGCGCGGATCGCCACGTGCGCGCCGACGCACGGCGCAACATCGACGCGTTGCTCCGGGCGGCCATGGCGGTGTTCGCGACCTCCGGCGTGGAGGCTCCGGTGCGAGAGATCGCGGAAAAGGCTGGCGTCGGCGTCGGCACCGTCTACCGCCACTTTCCACAGCGCTCGGACCTGATCGTGGCCGTCTTCCGCAACGAGGTTGACGCCTGTGCGGACGCCGCGCCGATCCTGGCCAGGAAGCATGAGCCGGGTGAAGCGCTGGCCCTGTGGATGCAGCGCTACGTGGATTTCATCACGGCAAAACGCGGCCTCGCGGCAGCCTTGTACTCAGGCAATCCGGCCTTCGAGACTTTGCCTGCCTATTTCAACCAACGGCTCCGGCCCGCGCTCCAAACATTGCTAGAGGCAGCGGCCGCGGCCGGCGAGGTGCGCGCCGATATCGAGCCGGGCGACCTGTTGGGGGCGGCCGCCAGCCTTGCCATGCCGGCACATGGTGGCGGCCCTGCCCAGGCGCGGCGCATGGTTGCCCTGCTCGTCGATGGTTTGCGCTACGGCGCCAGCACGCCGGCGCGCTCCTAGCCCAGAAGCCGATAATTAGCGAAACCGGCGATACAGCCCCCTTCTCCCCGTCACTATACGGGGAGAAGTGCCCGGCAGGGCGATGAGGGGCGGCACGACATATCAGGACTGCCGATCGCCGAGCCAAGCCAAGTACGACAAAGGCTGGTGCTGCACCTCATCTGGCTACCGCCATCTTCTCCCCGTATAGTGGCGGGGAGAAGGACGCTTTCGCCGAAGCTTTCGCCAATCGCCGACGTTGCTCGGAAAGCCGGCGGGCTGACTAGAAACTAAAACGACCAGCTGCGCGCCTTGGCGATGATGAAATCGCGGAAGACATGCAGCTTCGCCTGGTTCTTCATCGCGTCGGGATAGGCGAAATAAGTATCGAAGGACGGCACCTCGGTCTCGGGCAGCAACTGCACCAGCCCCGAATCCTTGCTGACCACGTAATCGGGCAGCATGGCGATAC
This sequence comes from Mesorhizobium sp. M1348, assembly GCF_040317925.1. Taxonomy (NCBI): domain Bacteria; kingdom Pseudomonadati; phylum Pseudomonadota; class Alphaproteobacteria; order Hyphomicrobiales; family Phyllobacteriaceae; genus Mesorhizobium; species Mesorhizobium sp. M1348. Next base: position 26,807 of record NZ_JAMYLH010000005.1, read on the forward strand.
CGGCGCCGCCCTGCACCGCCCGCTTGATCGATAGGATGTCGTTGATCTGCAGCGTCGGCACCCTTTGCCCGCCTTCGAAATCGCCGACCGTCTCCAGCCAGTTCAGTTCCGACAGGTGCGCCGGCACCGGCACGCCGAAGGTGACGATGCGATGGGCCTTCAGCTCGGCGATCGAATTCGGCTTGCCGTGTTTGTTCACATAGGAGGGCGCCGCGTAGAGATGGAAATGCACGGTGAACAGACGGCGCTGAATAAGGTCCGGCTGCTGCGGCTGGCGCAACCGGATGGCGCAGTCGGCCTGGCGCATCGTGAGGTCGAGTTCCTCATTGGCCAGGATGAGCTGCAGGCTGACCTCGGGATAGAGCTCGATGAACTCCTGCACGCGCTCGGTCAGCCAGCCGGCGCCGAGGCCGACCGTGGTCGTCACCCTGAGCACGCCGGAGGGCCGGTCCTTGGTTTCGGTCAGTCGCGACTTGATGGTTTCGAGCTTCATCAGCACGTCGTGCGCCGTGCGGAACAGCATCTCGCCCTGCTCGGTCAGCACCAGGCCGCGAGCGTGGCGGTTGAACAGCGGGACGCCGACATCATGCTCGAGCGCGCTGACCTGCCGGGAGATCGCCGATTGCGACAAATGCAGTGTTTCCGCCGCATGCGTGAACGACCCCGCTTCCGCTGCGGCGTGAAACACGCGTAGCTTGTCCCAATCCAACGCCATGATTTCCCCTCGTCCTGTTTTCTGGCGTCCGCCTGTTATGGCGTCTGAATGAAAAATCAGGCTTTTGCGCGGCTCTTCTCAGCCGCTTGTCGAACAATCACTCCGCCGCTTCGCGGTGAACCTCGATCCCTGCCAGATATTTTTCCGCCTCGAGCGCGGCCATGCAACCGAGCCCGGCAGCCGTCACCGCCTGGCGGTAGATATCGTCGGTCACGTCGCCGGCGGCGAACACGCCCGGCATGTCGGTGCGGGTCGAATCCGGCGCCGTCCACAGATAGCCGTTCGGCTTCTGCTTCAGCTTGCCGGCAAACAGCTCGACCGCCGGCGCGTGGCCGATCGCCACGAACACGCCGTCGACCACCAGATGCATCTCCTGCCCAGTCACCACGTTGCGCAGCTTCAGCCCTTCGACCGAAGGCGGCATCGGCGCCTTGCCGGGCCGGCCGGTGACCTCGTCGACCACCGTGTCCCAGATGACGCGGACATTGTCTTTCCGCAGCAGCCGCTCGCGCAGGATGCGCTCGGCGCGGAAATCGCTGCGCCTGTGGATGACGGTGACGCTCTTGGCCAGGTTGGAGAGATAGAGCGCTTCCTCCACCGCCGAATTGCCGCCGCCGATCACCGCGACATCCTTGCCGCGGTAGAAGAAGCCGTCGCAGGTGGCGCAGGCCGAAACGCCAAACCCCATGAAGGTCTGTTCGCTCGGGATGCCCAGCCATTTCGCCTGAGCGCCGGTGGCGATGATCAGCGCGTCGGCGGTATAGATCGTGCCGGAATCGCCCTTGGCGCGGAACGGCCGCACGTTGAGGTCGACCTCGGTGATGATGTCGTTGACGATGTCGGTGCCGACATGCTCGGCCTGCCTGAGCATTTCGCTCATCAGCCATGGACCCTGGATCGGTTCGGCGAAGCCCGGATAGTTTTCGACGTCGGTGGTGATCATCAGTTGCCCGCCCTGCTGCAGGCCGGCGACCAGCATCGGCTTGAGCATGGCGCGGGCGGCATAGATCGCCGCCGTATAGCCGGCAGGGCCGGAGCCGATGATGAGAACAGGCGCGTGCTTGGTGATCATGAAAAGCCTCTGCGGGGGAGCAGCCATGGATTGTGGCATGAACTCTCGTCGATTGTTGCGCGTAATGTAAGTGTTGCCTGCGACGCCAGCAAGGCAAGTTGCCGTTCGTCCCCGGAAAGCTTCGGCGCCGGCGACGGCGACAAGCAACCCGCAGCAAGATGATGCGAAAATCCTCGATCCAGCGGATGGAATAGACAGCAAAGTCGTTTAACTACAAAGTCGCGAAAGATTCTTTCGCGTCACCACGGAAGCCGCACGGAAGCCACCATGCCGATCAAGGCCGATCTCGATGCCATCGACTGGAAGATCCTGCGCGAGCTTCAGCAGGACGGACGCATGACCAATGTCGAACTGTCGGGCCGCGTCGGCATTTCGGCGCCGCCGTGCCTGCGCCGCGTCCGGCGGTTGGAAGAGGCCGGCATCATCCGCGGCTACCGCGCACTGCTCAACGCACCGGCGCTCGGCCTCGACGTCGTCGCCTTCTGCCTGATCGGCCTGCATCACCAGGCCGACGCCGAGCTCAAGACCTTCGCCGAGCGAACCCGCGGCTGGCCGATCGTTCGCGATGCCTGGATGGTGTCGGGCGAGTCCGATTTCCTGCTGCATTGCGTAGCGAGCGACCTCGGCACCTTCCAGACCTTCGTCATCGAGGAACTGGCCTCGGCCCCAAATGTCGATACGGTGCGAACCGCGCTGACCATCCGGCGGGTCAAAGACGAAGGGCTGGTGGCGTTTTCGGCTTGAGAGACCAGGCAAGGCGCCTGAGAAACAAAAAACCGGAAACAAAAAACCCGCCTCGGGAGCGGGTCGTCGGTGGGAATCATCACCATACCCAAATTAGTAGCATAGCTGCCGGCACAAAGCAAGAACAAAATGTGGCGACCTCGATGAATTTGCCGATCTCCCCCCTTTCGGGGGAGATTGCAGCTTCGCCCACGGCATCAACTCCGAATGCCCGATCACCCCGCGTCGCAGAGGCGCTCTTCGACCATTTCGCACAAATGGTGATAGAGGCACAGATGCCCCTGCTGGATGATCGGCGTCGAGGTCGAGGGTACGTTGAGCAGGATGTCGGAGAGCGGCTTCAGCTTGCCGCCGGTGTCGCCGGTCAGGCTGATCACCGTTATGCCCATCATGCGCGCCTGTTGGGCGGCGGCGAGGATGCTTGGCGAATTGCCGCTGGTCGAGATGGCGAGCAGCACGGCGCCCGCCGAGCCATGCGCCTCGACCTGGCGTGCAAACACCGTGTCGAAGCCGTAATCATTCCCCCAGGCGGTCAGCACTGCCGCGTTGGCCGGCAGCGCGATGACGTTGTAGGCCTTGCGCTCCCTGAGGAAGCGGCCGACCAACTCGCCGGCGATGTGGATGGCGTCGCTGGCCGAGCCGCCATTGCCGGCTATCAGCAGCACCTTGCCCTGCGAAAGCGCGGCGACGACGGCGTTGACCGCCCGCTCCATCTCGCTGGTCAGGTCGCGCTCCACCATCGCCGAAATCGCAGCCGCCGAGCGGACCAGGTAATCGTTCAGTTCGGACATGAAACCCTCAGTTCCCGGCGCGCAATCTGCCGATGGTGCCGGTCGTGCTCTTGCCGGCGACGAGATCGACCAGCACGACGCGCCCGCCGGCCTTCTGCACGACATCGGCGCCAACCACCTGATCGACCGTATAGTCGGCGCCCTTGACCAGTATGTCGGGGCTCAGCGCCTCGATCAGCGAAAGCGGCGTATCCTCCTCGAAGATGACGACGGCGTCGACCGAGGCAAGTGCTGCCAGCACGCAGGCCCGGTCATGCTGGTCGTTGACCGGGCGTCCCGGCCCTTTCAGCCGGCGCACCGAGGCATCGCTGTTGAGGCCGAGCACCAGCCGGTCGCACTGGCTGCGCGCCGCATGCAACAGGCTGACATGGCCGGCATGCAGGATATCGAAACAGCCATTGGTGAAACCGACGCTCAAGCCCTCGTCCTTCCAGGCCCCCACCAGCCGCGCCGCGGCGGCGGCATCGAGGATGGCATCCTTGTGGGCAACCGGGCCGTGCGAGCGAAACAGCGCACCGGTGAGTTCCTCGATCGTCAGCCGCGCCGTGCCGCGCTTGCCGACGACAACGCCGCCGGCTGCGTTGGCGATGGATCCGGCCATGACGCGATCGGCCCCTGCCGCCAGGGCCAGCGCGAAGGTCGCGATCACCGTGTCGCCGGCGCCCGAAACGTCGAACACTTCGCGCGCCTGCGTGGCGATATGGCGGGCGTCGTCCGCACCGACGACGCTCATGCCCTTTTCGCTGCGCGTCGCGACGACGAAATCGAAACCGTGCGCCGAAATCAGCTGGCGCGCCGCCGCCTCGATTTCGTCGTCGGCAAACACTGCGCGCCCGACCGCCTCGCCGAGTTCTTTGCGGTTGGGCGTGATTGCCGTCGCGCCGGCATAACGCGCATAATCGCTGCCCTTCGGATCGACCAGCACCGGCTTGCCCGCTTCCCGGCAAATCGAGATCAGCTCGCCGGCGACGCCGCCGAGCAGCACGCCCTTGCCATAGTCGGACAGGATGACGATGTCGGCGCGCGCCAGCGCTTCGCGAAAATGCCCGACCAATGTCGCGCGCTCGGCATCGCCCAGCGGCTTGATTTCCTCTTCGTCGAAACGCAGCACCTGCTGGTTGAGCGCGCTGAACCGGCTTTTGGACGAGGTCATGCGATCGGCATCCTGCGCCAGCCCGCCGGTGTCGACGCGAAATTCGCCGAGCATGCGCATGACGTTCTTGCCGGCCTCGTCAGCGCCGATCCCCGAGACCGGTATCGCGGCAGCGCCGAGCGAAACGATATTGGCGACGACATTGCCGGCGCCGCCCATGGCCAGCGTTTCGCCGCGCCCGTGCAGCACGGGGATCGGCGCTTCCGGCGAAATGCGCTCGATCACGCCATTGACGAAACGGTCGAGGATGAAATCGCCGACCACCAGCACGGTGGCGTTGCCGAAGCGCGAGATGGCGCGGTGAAGAGGTTCGGGTGAAGGAAGCTTGATCATGTCAACGCGCGGGAGAGCCGATTTCAGTGACAGGGAAACTCGATTGGCAGGGCCGGCCGTTCAAGGCGATGCCGATATACCGCAATTTCAGCCGACGCAACGGTAGGCCTTCGACCGATCGCGGCGGCGAGACAGTGCGTCAGCTTTTCTGCAACGCGACATGCATGCCCAGCCCGACGAGCACCGTACCGCCGGCGCGCCGCATCAGGCGCTGCGCCCGGCTCGACTGCCGCAGCCTGGCGATCACCGCGCCGGCCAGCACCACGCAAACAATGTCGGCCGACGAGAACATCAAATTGACGATCGTTCCAAGCACGACGAACTGCAGCCAGACCGGAAACGCTGCCGAGGCATCGATGAATTGCGGCAGGAACGCCATGAAGAAAATCGCCGTTTTCGGGTTGAGCACCTCAACGGCAACGCTCTCGAAAAAGGCGCGGCGGGCAGATTTCGGCTGAATTCCCGGCAAGACGGCATCGCCTTGCGCCTTGGCGCGAAACAGCGAAACACCGAGCCAGATCAGATACAGCGCACCGACCAGCTTGACTGCCATGTAAAGCACCGGCACGGCATGGAAAAGCACCGACAGGCCAACAGCGGCGGCGAAGACATGAACGTAGCCGCCAAGATGGATGCCGAGCGCCGCCATCAGGCCGGACCAGCGGCCGCGCGCCATGGTTTGCGCGGCGGCATAGAGCATGGCGGGGCCGGGGATATAGGCGAAGATCGCCGTGGTGGCAAAAAAGGCGACAAGCAGTTCGGTTGACGGCATTGCCTTGCTCCTGTCGCCGGTCGGCCGGCAGGCCGACTGAAACGTGACCTTTGCGGCGCCACTATGGCGCTCATCCGGCCGCCCGCCACCTGCTTTGTCGACAGCCCGGCCCGCCTCCCCTATAAGGCCAGAATCCCACAAGGGCTACAACCGGCACAAGGTACCAGAGGCTTTCATGATCATCGTCACGGGCGGCGCCGGCATGATCGGTTCCAACATCGTCGCCGCGCTCAACGCCGACGGTTTCAGCGACATCCTCGTCGTCGACGACCTCACCTACGGCCACAAGATCGCCAACCTCGCCGATCTCGAGATCGCCGACTATCTCGACAAGGACGATTTCCTGGCGCGGATGGAGGCCGGAGACCTCGGCCGCATCGAGGCCGTCTTCCACCAAGGCGCCTGCTCGACCACCACCGAATGGAACGGCAAGTTCATGATGGAGGTCAACTACACCTATTCGAAGCGCCTGCTGCACGCCTGCCTGGCCCTGCGCGTGCCCTTCCTCTATGCCTCGTCCGCTTCGGTCTATGGCGGCGGCGCCGAGTTCCGCGAGGAGCCGCAATACGAACGCCCGCTCAACGTCTATGCCTATTCGAAAAAGCTGTTCGACGACTATGTCCGCCGTACCGTATTCGATACGGATCATTCGCCGGTGGCGGGCCTGCGTTATTTCAACGTCTACGGACCGCGCGAGGCGCACAAGGGCGCCATGGCCTCTGTTGCCTTCCATTTGTTCAACCAGGTCGAACGCGGCGAAAACCCCAAGCTGTTCGGCGCCTATGACGGTTTCGGGCCCGGCGAGCAGAGCCGCGATTTCATCCATGTCGGCGATGTCGCCGACGTCAATCTGTGGCTGTGGAGACGCGGTTCGAGCGGCATCTTCAACTGCGGCACAGGCAAGGCCCAGCCCTTCCGCGCCATTGCCGAAACGGTGATCGATACGCTCGGCCAAGGCCAGATCGAGTTCATCGAGTTTCCCGACCACCTCAAGGGCAGCTACCAGAGCTTTACGCAAGCTGATATGTCCCGCTTGCGCGCAGCCGGTTACAATGGCCAGTTCCGCACAGTGGAAACCGGCGTCAGAGACTATGTCGAATGGCTGAAAGCCCAACGATCCTCGTGATCGGCCCACGCTGGGTGGGCGACATGGTGATGGCCCAGTGCCTATTCTCGGCGCTGAGGGAGCTTCATCCGGATGCCGCCATAGACGTGCTGGCGCCGGCCTGGGCAGCGCCGCTGGTCAAGCGCATGCCCGAAATCCGCCAGCAGATCGACGTGCCGCTGAAATCCGGCGCGTTCGAATTCCGCATCCGAAGGCGCTTCGGCCGCCTGCTGCGCGGCCGCTACGACATGGCCTTTGTCCTGCCGGGAAGCTGGAAATCGGCGCTGATCCCGTTCTTTGCCGGTATTCCGCGCCGCGTCGGCCATCTCAAGGAAATGCGCTATGGGCTGCTGACCGACATCGTGCCGTTGCCCGATCGCCTGAAACGGCGCACCGCGCAGGCCTATTTCAGCCTTGCCCGGGGCGGCGCCTTCCGGGCCCCGAAGCTTGCGGTCGATCAAGCCAGCCAGGCGGCACTGCTCGGCCGTTTCGGGCTGACGCCGGGGAAATTCGTGGCACTGATGCCGGGCGCCGAATTCGGCCCGGCCAAGCGCTGGCCGAGCGAACACTATGCCGGGCTTGCCCGCGAGATGATGGCGAAAGGGTTTGGCGTCGCACTGTTCGGATCGAAGAACGACGCCCAGGTGACGGCTGAAATCGCCGCGCTGGCGCCGGGCGCCGTCGATCTCGCCGGCCAGACAAGGCTCGAGGATGCCATCGACCTGATCGCGGCGGCGAGGCTCGCCGTCTCCAACGACAGCGGGCTGATGCATGTCGCCGCCGCCGTCGGCACGCCGGTCGTCGCCGTCTACGGCTCGACCTCGCCTGAGAACACGCCGCCGCTCGCCGAGCGCCGCGAACTGGTCTGGCTCGGCCTGTCCTGTTCGCCCTGCCACAGAAAGACCTGCCCGCTCGGCCATCTCAACTGCCTGAAGACGCTGGAGGTCGAACGGGTCGTGGCTGCGGCGGAGCGGCTGCTGGAAATGCCGGCCGCCGCATGAAGGTGCTGATCGTCAAGACGTCGTCGATGGGCGACGTCATCCACACCTTCCCGGCGGTCGAGGATGCGCGCCGCGCCCGGCCGGATATCTCCTTCGACTGGTGCGTGGAAGAGGCATTTGCCGGAATCGTGGCGCTGCATCCAGCCATCCAAACCATCCACAGCGTGGCGATCCGGCGCTGGCGCAGGAAGCTGCTCCAGCCCGGCACGTGGCGGGAAGTGGTCGGCTTGCGCCGCGCCTTGCGAGATTGCCGCTACGACCTTGTCCTCGATGCACAAGGCTTGCTGAAATCGGCGCTGGTGGCACGGCTGGCGGCAGCACCGATCGCCGGTTTCGACCGGTCGAGCGCCCGCGAGCCTTCGGCGAGCCTGTTTTATGGCCATCGCGACGCCGTGCCGCGCGGCCTGCATGCCATCGAGCGCACGAGACGGCTGTTCGGGCTGGCGCTCGGCTACGAGCCGGATTTTTCCCGGCTTGAATCGGGCATCGTGCCGCCAGCCGGAAGATTTGTCGGCGAAAAGACCGCCTTCCTGCTGCACGGCACCAGCCGCGAGGACAAGAAATGGCCGGTCGCGGACTGGATCGAAACCGCCCGCCTGCTGGTGGGCACGGGAATGACGCCGGTCACCACCTGGTCGAACGACCGGGAAAAGGCGGTTGCCGAGGCGATCGCCGGCGCCGTTGCGCAGACCGTGGTGTTTCCCAGGTCGCCGCTTGCCGAGATCGCCGCTGTCATCGGCGGCTCGGCGCTGGTCATCGGCGCCGACACCGGCCTGACCCATCTCGCCAGCGCTTTCGGTCTGCCGACGGTGGCGGTGTTCCTGGCGACGGAGCCCGGCCTGACGGGGCCACGCGGGCCATTCTCATCGACGCTGCTGGCGAGGCCCGGCCGTAGCGTCACGCCGCCGGAGGTGATGGCGGAAGCCGAGAGATTGCTGGCGCTTAAATTACAAGGCGCTGCATAGGACCTTTTCAGAATTCGCTCTGGCGAGTCGAATAGCGTGGTTTTCGAGAACCGGAGCGGAGCGTACTTAAAGTACGTGAGCACCGGAAGCGCAGAAAACCGCGCTAGTCGGCCGCCAGAGTAGAATTATCAAAAGGTCCTAGATGAACTGCACCTGGACGATCTCGTAGCCCCTGGCGCCGCCCGGCGCATTGACCTCGATGGCATCGCCGACTTCCTTGCCGATCAGGGCACGCGCGATCGGCGAGGAGATCGAGATGCGGCCGGACTTCACGTCTGCTTCCTGGTCGCCGACGATCTGGTAGGTCTTTTTCTCCTCGGTATCCTCGTCGACCAGCACCACGGTGGCGCCGAACTTGACCTTGTCGCCGCTGAGCTTGGTGACGTCGATCACCTCGGCCCGCGCGATCAGGTCCTCGAGTTCGTTGACCCGGCCCTCATTGAGGCTCTGTGCCTCTTTTGCCGCGTGATATTCGGCATTTTCGGAGAGGTCGCCATGCGAGCGCGCTTCGGAAATCGCCTCGATAATACGCGGCCGCTCCTGTTGCTGGCGCCAGCGCAGTTCTTCCTTCAATGACGCGAACCCCTCGCCTGTCATCGGGACCTTGTTCATAATGCCTGACCTTTCCTGCCGCCGCCCCCGCAATCGGGAGCGACCTTGTCGATGGTACAAAAAGAAAACGGTCCGGCAGCCTCGCTAACGGAACCGTCTCACCACAATCTTGCAAGATATAGCAATCTTCGCGGGTTTTTCACGTCCAAAAAGTCGGATTTTGAAAAATCATCCACCGATGGCGCGGCTGACCTAACGTCAAGGAGCGCATCACGTGTACCGTGAGGCCAATTCCGGTTCGGGGCAGCATGTGCAGCATAGCAAAAAACCGGCTGCGATCGCCGCAGCCGGTTATGAGCAGCGTCCCGGAGGTCGGATTAGCTCCTCATGAAGTGATCGATCTGCTCAGAAAGCATGCCGTATTCGCGAGATCCCTTGCCCGTGCGCTTCTCGATTTCGCGGAGCTGTTCCTGGGCGCCGGCAAGATCGCCGATCTGCAGGTGTGCCTCGCCGAGATATTCGCGCACCAGCGTGTAATTGGGGTCGATGCGCAGCGCTTCCTCGTAATAGCCGAGGCCGACGGTGATGCGACCGGAATGGCGGTGCGAATAGCCGAGATAGTTGAGGATGCGCGGGTCCTGCTTGTTGGCGGCGAGGCTGAGCACGGCGATCGCCTCGTCATAGCGTCCATCCATCGCCAGCGCGCGACCGGCATCATAGATGCTGTCGTCGTCCAGCATACCTTGCTTCGGCGAGACACATTTCTTCTGCTTCTTGTCCCAGGCCTCCCCCTTCTTGCACTGGCTCTGGCCGCCGCCGCCGCCATTGCCGCCGCCGCCGCCACCACCTCCCCCGCCTTCACCAGCCGAAAACGCCGGAGCCGCAATCAGCGGCAGGGCGGCGATGGCCATGGCGTAAATCAGCAATCGTCTGCGCATCGAACTCTCCTTTGAACCTGACAATGCAACACTAACGCCGGGCCGAAGCCGTTTCGTCCCCGGAAAATGCCATCCTATCTCAAAACGGCGATCTCTCCCAGGAAGGCCATCTTATCCCGGGAACAGAGGGCATCGGAAATCATGCTTCACGATTAACGCCGACGCGCGAGAGAACGTGACGAGCGCTGCAAATCCGCTATCATCGGGCCGACCGAGCACGAAGCAGGGAGACGGCCGGTGCAGCAACGCGTTGAACGAGACTGGGAGCTTTCGATCGGTCCCGACACCGTGCGCCTGTTCATCCTCAAGGCGAAGGCGCTCAGCGCCGCCGTCAACGAAGACTATGCCGACGGCGCCGAGCACGAGGTAGAGCTCGACGGCAACGCGCACGACAACCACCATCATGACGGCCTTGCCGAGGAAAGTTCCGAAGATCTCACCGAGGAGGAACTGCGCGAGCTGATCGACGATCTCAATGTCGACGAAGCGGCCGAACTGATTGCGTTGGCCTGGGTCGGCCGCGGCGACTATGACGCTACGGAATGGACGGACGCGCTGGCCGCCGCCCGCGAGCGCGCCAACAAGCGCACGGCAAAATATCTGCTCGGCATGCCGCTGCTGGCGGACTGGCTCGAGGAAGGCCTGGAAGCGATCGGCGCGTGACGGCTCGGTTACCGATTGTGATCGGCCGCCCCCCTCGCCCAAGGCAACTTCCCCGCATTCTGGCCGTTGCGAACTAATGGCGGCGTTTGGCCTTTTCAGATTGGACAGATTGATGCTGGTCGTTGCGGCTACGTCGCTGACGGGATCCGTTTTAGCCAAGGCGCCCGAACTACCGCAAACTGCACCGGTTCCGCAGTTCAACCGGCAAATCACTCCGCCGCTACCAACCGAGATCCCGGTCCCCGAACCGCGCCCGGAGGATGCTCCGGAGCCGCCCCAGGCCACTCAGCCCCAAGGCGGTCAGTCCCAGAACGGCCAGCCCCAGAGCGGCCAGCCCCAAAATGGCGAACCAAAGACCGAGCAGCCGGAGCCGCCGGCGATTGCACCGCAGCGGCCCGAAAAGCCGGCGCGGGCTGAGCCGCCGGCAAGCCCACCGGGCGCGCCACCAAACCCGGCCGAGGCAGACAAAAAGGCGGAGCAAAAAATCCTTCCAGATCCTCGATCGGCCGCCATTGCCGGGAAAGAAATGCCGGGCGAGGAGTTGGCCTGCCGCAGGCGGCTGAAGTCGATGGGCGTCGATTTCGAGGAGCGCAAGCCCGAGCATGATACGGCGGTCGGTTGCTCGATCCCCTACCCGATCGTGCTGAAGACACTCGGCAAATCCATCGCCATCGGCCCGGAGCCCGAGCTCAATTGCCAGATGGCCGAAGCGGCCGTCCGCTTTGCTGCTTCGGTCATCCAGCCTGCCGCAAAGGCCGAGTTCGGCACGGATATCAAATCGATCGGCCAGGCCTCCGCCTTCGTCTGCCGGCCGCGCCACGCCGGCGGCAAACTGTCGGAGCACGCCTTCGGCAACGCGCTCGACATCGCCAGCTTCACGCTCTCCGACGGCAAAGAGATCGATGTCGGTCCAACGCCGCCGGAGAAGGACGCGAAATTCCTGGATGCAGTGCGCAAGGCGGCCTGCGGGCCGTTCAAGACCGTGCTTGGCCCCGGCAGCGATGCCGATCATTCGCTGCATCTCCACTTCGACCTCGAACCGCGCCGCAATGGCGGCACGTTTTGCCAATGACCTCGGCCGCCGATAATGGGCGCCGCAATTTAGCCGCAGGCGTGAACGCAGCCGCTGATTTTTCCTTTACTCTTCAGGTTTAGAGTCTGTGCCATCCAGGGACAGGGAACCCTTCCGATGGCCGGGCTATTTCGCGCTGCGTTTGCCGCTGCGCGGCACACAGAATGCGCGCACATGGCCGGCAGGCTTGCCGCCATGCTTGCCATTGCGGCGGTCTCGGCCTGCAACACCGGCAGCGTGCTGTCGCTGCAGCCGGCCGTCGACGTCGGCAGCCAGACCGCTGCCGTCCCGCCCAATTCCGACCCACAATATTCCGGCCCGCAAGATTCCGGCCCGGAATATTCCGGCATGCAGCGTCTCGTCCCGTCCAATCCCTATATGACGGCCGCCTATCCGCGCCTGGATAACCCGATGTCGCCGGCCGAACAGATGCCGGCCGCAGAGATCGATTGCCGCAAGGAACTGAAACGCCTCGGCGTCGTCTACACCGACGTTGCGCCGATCCATGAAGGCCAGTGCGGCATCGACTATCCGGTCAAGGTCTCGGCCATCGGCAGCGTCGAGATGAAGCCGGCCGCGACGCTGACCTGCGACATGGCCGCCACCTTTGCCGGCTGGACCAGGAACGAACTCGTCCCGTCGGCCCGCTGGCGCTATTTTTCAGGCGTCAAGACCATTCACCAGGGCTCGAGCTATTCCTGCCGCAGGATCGCCGGCGAAGGTGTTTTGTCGGAACACGGCAAGGGCAATGCGCTCGACGTGATGAGCATCGAGCTCAACAATGGCGACGACATCGACGTCCGCAAGCCCGGCCTGTTCGCCTTCCGCACACGCGGCTTCCTCAACAATGTGCGCGCCGACGGCTGCCAGTATTTCACCACCGTGCTCGGCCCCGGCTACAATTACGACCACCGCAACCATTTCCATTTCGACATCAAGTACCGCAAGAACGGCTATCGCGCCTGCCGGTGATTGCGGCCCCTGCCCAAGACCTGCTGCGCCGATTAAGATGGTGCGCAGACGCTTGGGTGGTGCCTCTTGAGCCAACGAAGCCTTCGACGACGTGCAACGACCTGGTTGGTGGCATGCTGTGCCGCTTATCTCTCGCTCGCCTATTTCGCCGCGCCTGAGTTCTGGACGTTGCGGGACCGCAATTTTCGCAGCCGCCAATTCGAGATGGTGACGCATACGCCGCAAGGCATTCCGGGCGATCCGATCAATGTCGGCCTTGTCAGCACCAAGAAGGAGCTTGTCCATTCTTTTGCCGTCGCCGGCTGGGATACGGCAGACGCGGTCACGCTGAAGACCGCCATCGAGATCGGCGAAAGCGTGCTGTTTAACCGCCCCTATCCCGACGCGCCGGTCAGTCGGCTGCTGTTCGAAGGACGCGCCCAGGACCTCGCCTTCGAAAAGCCGGTCGGCGACAGCGCCGACCGGCGCCACCACGTCCGCTTCTGGCAGACCGATGCGACCGGAGACGACGGCCGGCCGCTTTGGCTTGGCTCGGCAAGCTTCGACCGCGGCGTCGGCCTCAGCCATGACACCGGCGCGATCACCCACCACATCGGCCCCGACATCGACGCCGAGCGCCATGCGCTGATGCGCGACCTCTCCGCAGCCGGCACGCTGATCTCGACCAGCGAGATACCAGGCGTCGGCGCCACAAAGACCGGGCGCAACGGCGAAGGCGATCCCTATTTCACCGACGGCAAGGCCATCATCGGCGTCCTGCTGCAACTGCCGTAGGCGCGCAATCGGCCTTCCGTCTGACAGCCATTTTCGTCCCGACGAGGTCAGGGCACGGTGATCACGATCTTGCCATACGGTCCCGTCTCCAGACGCTCAAATGCCTGCGGCACGTCGTCGAAGCCAAACACCTTGTCGATCACCGGCTTGATCGCCAGCGTCTCGATCGCCTGGTTCATTCGCTCGAAAGCGCGGCGGTGGCCGATCGATATGCCTTGTACGACGATCCGGTTGCGCAGGAACGGAATGATCGGAAAACTGAGCTCCATGCTGCCGAGAAGGCCGATGAGCGACAGCCTGCCGTCGGCGCCCAGCGCATTGAGCGAGCGCCGCGCATTGTCGCCGCCGACCATTTCCAGCACATGCCTGACGCCGGCCCCGTTTGTCAGTTCGCGCGCCGCCTCGTCCCATGCCGGCTGGCTGCGATAATTGATCCCCTTCCAGGCGCCGAGCGCCTTCGCCCGCTCCAGCTTCTCGTCGCTGCTCGAGGTGACAATGGCGCGCAGGCCGAAGGCGGCGGCAAATTGCAGCGCAAACAGCGACACGCCGCCGGTGCCCTGGATGAGTACGGTTTCGCCCGGGATCGGCTTGGCCGCCTCGACCAGCGCGAACCACGCCGTCAGCGCCGCGATCGGCAGCGTCGATGCCTCGACGTCGCTGAGCGACGGCGGCGCCGCCACGGCGGCATCCTCATGAAAAAATGAAAAAGCACATGCTCGGACAACGTCCCGGGCAGTGACGAACCCAGCGTATGCTTGTGCAGCACGGGCGGCGCGTCGCCGTCCGGCCAGTCGGCGATCACCTGGCCGAGCACGCGCTGCCCGATGCCGAAGCGGCTGACTTTGCCGCCGATGGCCACCACCTCGCCCACCGCGTCCGATGTCGGCACGAACGGAAAGCTGAGGTCCGGTATCAGCACGCCATCGACGATCATCCTGTCCTTGTAATTCAGCGATATCGCTGTGACGCGTACCAGCAGATCATGCGGCCCGGGTTGGGGCAGCTTTCCCTCAGCCGGCTTCAGCCTGGACAGGCCGAAACCGTTCATCTGCCAGGATCTGTTTTCGGTGCTCATTTGGTTCGCGCTCCGTGGTTGATGGTTGCGCGAGACATTTACGCCGTTTCACTATGGAGAAAAGTGCTTCCATGTGGCATGTTCTGCAACAGATTAAGGAGCAAAACTCTATAATAGGAGCGCTTCATTGGAATCGGCCAATTTGCAAGGCATCGTCGCATTCGTTCATACGGTGGAGGCCGGCAGCTTCACCGGCGCCGGCGCACGGCTGCATGTCACGAAATCGGCGGTCGGCAAGTCGATCGCACAGCTGGAACAGCGGTTGGGCGTTCGCCTGCTCAACCGCACCACCCGCAGCCTCAGCCCGACCAGCGAGGGCCTGAGCTATTACGAAGCCTGCGTCAGGGCATTGGCCGAGATCGAAGCCGCCCAGTCGCTGTTGGCATCGCGCAAGCAGGTGCCTTCCGGCCGGCTGCGCGTCGACCTGCCTTTGGCTTTCGGCCGCCGGTGCGTCGCCCCGCTGCTGTTCGGCATTTCCAAAAAATTCCCGGATCTGACGATGGAAATCTCGTTCAACGACCGGCGCGTCGACCTGATCGAGGAAGGCATCGACCTGGCGGTGCGCATGGGCGACCTGGACGACAGCTTGTCGCTCGCCGCGCGCCGCATCTATGCCCAGCGTTCGGCCATCGTCGCCGCCCCCGCCTATCTCGACGCCCATGGCAGGCCGCACTCGATCGAGGACCTGGCCAGGCACAGCCTCATCGGCTATGGCCGCGACGGCACGGTCCATCCGTGGACCGTCAGGCATGTCAACGGCCGCCTCGAAAAATTCGCACCCAAGGCGCGGCTGGTGCTCGGCCACGGCGAACCGATGCTCGATGCGGTACTGGCCGGCTGCGGCATCGTCTATCTGCCGACATGGCTGACGGCCGACAGCATCAGGCGCGGCAAGCTCGAAATGGTTCTGTCGGACTGTCTTGTCGAAAACACGGTGGTGCATGCCATCTGGCCGGTAACACGCAACCTCGCGCCAAAGGTGCGCGTCGTCGTCGACGCCCTGATCGAGCATTTTTCCGCGCCGCCCTGGGATGCCGCATGAGGTGCCGCCTGATTGCCCGGCTCGCTAAATTTAAAAAGCGCGACCGTTCTATTTTCGAAAACCGCGCGGCAATGCTATGGACCCGGCATGCTTTATGCTGAAATTGCCATCGTGGTCGTCCTCATCTGCGTGAACGGCCTTCTGTCGATGTCCGAGCTCGCCATCGTCTCGTCGCGCCCGGCGCGCCTCAAGACGATGATCGACCGCAACATCAAGGGCGCCGGCCGGGCTCTGGCGCTAGGCGCCAATCCGGGAAAATTCCTGTCGTCGGTGCAGATCGGCATCACTTTGGTCGGCGTCCTGTCCGGCGCCTTTTCCGGCGCCACGCTCGGCGAGCGGCTGGCCACCTTCCTGGCGTCGGCCGGCGTCCGCGAAAGCCTCGCCGACCCGCTCGGCGTCGGCATCGTCGTCGCCATCATAACATATGGCTCGCTGATCATCGGCGAACTGGTGCCCAAGCAGATCGCCTTGCGCGATCCCGAACGGGTCGCCGTCAGGGTCGCTCCGGCAATGACCATCCTCGCCAGCGTCTCGGCGCCGCTGGTCTTCCTGCTCGACTTTTCCGGCCGCGCCCTCCTGTGGCTGCTTGGCCAGCACGGCCAGAGCGAGGACAAGGTCACCGACGAGGAGATCAAGATGCTGGTTGCCGAAGCCGAGCACCACGGCACCATCGAATCCGACGAACGCCGCATGATCGCCGGCGTCATGCGGCTCGGCGACCGTGCCGTGCGCGCGGTGATGACGCCGCGCACCGAGGTCGACTGGATCAATCTGCAAGCCGACGAGGCCGCCATCAGGAAGCTGCTGATGGACACCCAGCATTCGCGCCTGCCGGCCGGCGACGGCGGCGTCGACGCCATGATCGGCGTCGTCCAGACCCGCGACGTGCTGGCCGCAATGCTCGGCGGCCGCGCCCTCGACCCGCGCCGGCACGTACGCGCCGCGCCAATCGTGCATGACCAGGCCGACGCGCTGGACGTGCTTGCGACGCTGAAGGAATCCGACGTGCCGATGGCGCTGGTGCATGACGAATACGGCCATTTCGAAGGCATCGTCACCCCGGCCGACATTCTGGAAGCGATCACCGGCGTCTTCCGCTCGGACCTCGATGCCGGCGACGAGGAAAACGCCGTCAAGCGCGAGGACGGCTCATGGCTGCTCGCCGGCTACATGCAGGCCGACGAGATGGCGGAGGTCCTCGGCATCGACCTGCCCGAGAACCGCGACTACGAAACCGTCGCCGGCTATGTGCTGTCGCATTTGCACCATCTGCCGGCGACCGGCGAATGTGTAGACGCGCAAGGCTGGCGCTTCGAGGTGGTCGATCTCGACGGCCGCCGCATCGACAAGCTCATCGCCACCCGCCTGCCCGGCCGCCACCGCGAGGTCGTGCGGTAAGAAGCGGCGCGACTTGTGGGCTATATGCTCGCGGCGACACCGCTCGCACAGTCAAAGTTGATTGGGAATACCGCCTATGGTCGATCACCTTTTCGCCGACCCATATCTCGCTGCCGTCTACGATGCCTGGCACCCGAGATCTGCGCGCGACGACTATGATTTCTACCTGCCCCGCATTCTAACAGCAGACGCGGTGCTTGATGTCGGATGTGGAACGGGCACCCTCCTTCACGAGGCACGCCTGGCCGGACATTCAGGGCGGCTCTGCGGCATCGACCCAGCACCCGGCGTGTTGAATCGCGCACGAACGCGCACGGATATCGAATGGGTCCTCGGCGATCTCCAATCGGCGGGCTGGACAGCCGAGTTTGATCTCATTGTGATGACGGGGCACGCATTCCAGGCCCTTGTCAGCGACGAAGACCTGGGGGATTTCATGGCGGCTGCGCAACAGGCCCTTGTGCCAGGCGGATGCTTTGCGTTCGAAACGCGGAACCCTTCGGTGCGGGCGTGGGAACGCTGGACACCCGAAAATGCGGTCGTCGTTGAGCTACCTGACGGGTCTCTGGTGCAGATCACAACAGAGGTGATCATGCCGTTCGACGGACAGACGGTGACATTCACCCACAGGTTCGGCGGAAAGCATCCGAGCCTTCCGCAAGTTAGTCGCAGCACCTTGCGATTCCTCGACATGGACGCCTTATCGAGCCTGCTGGGGAACGCGGGGCTACGGATCGAACAGCAATTCGGCGGCTTTGACGGCAGCCCACTTGGCCCTTCGAGCCCGGAGATCATCACGTTCGCGACGAGATGAAAAGGAGCATCCGCTCTCCAACCTGCAAGGAACGACAACTCGCGGACCCATTGCGGACGTGGAGCCGTATTTCGCGGCGACTGCCGCCGACCGTAGGTCAGAGCCAAGCTTGGCAATCGCAGGATTTAGCGATCAATCGATTGCCTCGATGCCTTGCGCCTTCAGCCGTTCGAGATGGTCCTTCATCTCCTTCAGCCGCTCGGGGGAGTGGCCCTGCCACTCGGTGACCTCGCCCGTGATCCTGAGCGGCTCGCGGCAGCGATAGGACTGCGTCGGATTGCCGGGAAATTTCTTGTCCGTAAGATTGGGGTCGTCCATGATCGGGCCGGTTGGCTCCACGATATAGATCCTTTCCCGTCCGTCACCAGCGGCCAGCTCTGCACCCCAGATTGCCGCATCCAGAGTGCCGGTCAGATAGACCCAGGCTGCCTGCTTTCTCGCGCCGTAATTGGAGCTGTAGCCGGCTTCGATCAGGTCTCCCGGTTTAAGGTCGGCCCGGGTGCCGTGGTAGAATTGGCGCGGGTTGTCGGGGGCTGTCATCGGCTCGCTACTCATCCTCGCTGTCTCAGGCATCATGGTGTCGTGGTGCGCACTATTTCATGCACGTCATCGAATCAAGCGTCTGGCTGTGCGGTTATCGGACGTCCGCTCTCAGCACTCCTGACACCCGTTCCAGTCGCCCCGCCCGATGCACGCTAGCGGTCGGCTGCCGGCGCGGTTATTATCGGCGCCCAGTACCGTCGCTATGGTGGAAAAATGGATCTGCAAGCCTTCAGGGATTCGATTGCAAAACCACAGCCGCCAGCCGGCTTGAGCCCTGCCCTGCAGGCGCTGTGGTGGGATGCAAAGGGCGATTGGGCTAAGGCGCACGAGTGCGCGCAGCAGCGCGACGATACGGTGGGCATGCACGTTCATGCCTATCTCCATCGCAAGGAAGGCGACCAGTCGAATGCGGAATATTGGTATCGCCGCAGCAACGCCGCGCCGTCGACCTTAACGCTTGACGAGGAATGGCAAGAGTTGGCGCGTGCATTTTTGCAGCAGAGCTGACGCTTGCTCAGTCACCGTAAAATAGCCGGTCCTGCATCCACTCGCCGGGGTTTCAGCTGGCGCCCTGTGGCTCGTCCCTGCTGTTCCATTCCGCATTGCGCGCCCGCGCCTCTTCCGCGATCAGCTTGAATTCCCGCATCTTCGCAGCCTCGATGGCGAATGCGCTGCTTGGCAGGACGCCAGGGTCCTCCTGACTGTTCTGAAACTGAAAACGGGCCTCCAGTTCGGCCCATATTCGCTCGGGCGCCGTATCCTTGCTGGCAAGCAGCGCGACGACCAGCGCCAAAGTCTCGCGCTGGGCGTTCAGCCGCCCTTCGATCTCTTCATTCGGCAATTCGGACATGCGGTCGCTTCCAGTTTCTGGCTCAACGGCAAAATCGCACCCTTGTTCCGGAATTCGGGGCTGGCACGGTCCTGCTGAGCAGCAGATGCTCGCAATCGCAATCGAGATGATCTCTTCTCCTCGATCCTGTTGACTCGGGCGGATGGCACTTCTCGCGCCGCTTGCGTCCAGCCTCTTCGAACGCGGCATGCGGACAAAGCCTGAGAGCCTGAAGCGAATTGTCGAGACCGCAGCAGGGTGATGCTTTGTTGCAGACTCGGGGGTGACGCGGGGCCGATACGGCGGCCGGCAATCATGATATTGTTGCCCCTGAAGCAACCGTCAGCGTGCATATGCGATTTCGGGGGTCTGTACATGGGAACGCAACATTCCATCGCCGCGAGGCCTGAGACGGTGAGCTTCGAGCCCGCTCGAACGGCTGTTGTCGTCATCGACATGCTGCACGATTTCGGCAGCCGGGGTGGTATGTTCGACCTCGCCGGCCTCGACGTTGCTCCTATAGCACGTCTCATCCAGCCCATTTCACGGGTGCTCGAAGCGGCTCGCAACGCGGGATTGTTCATCGTCTACACGAAGCAGCAGCACAATGCCGACCTCTCCGATGCCGGCAACGAAGATGCCCCGCACCGTATCAAGCACAAGCGCTTCAACGCCGGGCAAGTCGTTACCGCCCCTGACGGCAGCGAAAGCCGCATCCTCGTGCGCGACACCTGGAATACGGCAATTGTTGCGGAACTCTCCCCGCAACCCGGGGACGCGGTGATCTCCAAGCACCGCTTCAGCGCATTCTTCGAAACCCCGCTCGACTCGACGTTGCGCGCGCGACGGATCGACACGCTGATATTTACCGGGGCAACGACCAGCGTATGCGTCGAGTCGACGGTCCGCGACGCAGCGTTCCGCGATTACCGCTGCATCGTGCTCCGGGATTGCACGACAGAGCTGATCGCCGCCGACGCGCCGCGCAGCAATCATGAAGCGTCGCTGCTCACCATCGAGCTTCTCTTCGGCTGGACGGCGGACTCCGATGCCGTGATCGGTGCCTTGGCTGCGGGGCGCGCAGCGGCCGAGTGAAGACTGGTTGCGCAATCTGATGCACGGAATGGCTGGCAAGAGTGCAAGCTCGCCGGCACGTCTGCCCCGCAACGATCAAAGGCTGTCCTCGAGAACGACCTAGGCTGCTGCGAGCACCGGAACAGCTGAGAAGGCTAGGCGTTGTCGGCATCCGGCATCTCGAGCGGACGCTATGAAACCTTCTGATTTTTAAGCCGTTATCGCCGGATGCCCGAGGCTCAATTCAAGCCGAAATCGGTTGACGGCGCCCAATCGCGCGATGTCGAGAAGTCGCGCCATGAGAAGCAATCGACCGTCGAAGTCGCGTCCGAGGTCGTCGGCGAGCCCTCGCCGCCGCCGGATTTCATCGAACCCGATCCGGAGTTGACACCTGAAGAGGCCGAGCAGGCGCGCAAGAGATATCTGCTGAAGCGCTTCTGGATCAGCGCGCGCGGCTATTGGGGCAGCAGTGGCGACAGGGTCGCTTGGCCGTTGACGATCGGGCTGTTGGTCCTGATCGTCACCAATGTCGGCTTCCAGTATGGGATCAATGTCTGGAATCGCGCAATTTTCGACGCCATTGAGCAACGCGATGCCCACACCGTATATTGGCTGAGCGCCGTTTTCGTGCCACTCGTGCTCGGAAGCGCCAGCCTCGTGGTGGCACAAGTCTTCTTTCGCATGAGGATACAGCGCCGCTGGCGTTCCTGGCTCACCACTGCGGTCATCGCACGTTGGCTCGCAAGCGGCCGCTACTATCAGCTGAACCTCGTCGGCGGCGACCACAGCAACCCCGAAGCCCGCATCGCCGAGGATTTGCGGATTGCCACCGAATCGCCCGTCGATTTCATCGCCGGTGTCATCGTCGCATTTCTGTCGGCCTCGACCTTCATCGTGGTGCTCTGGACGATCGGCGGCGCCCTGACCCTGACGATTGAAGGTTCGACCGTCACCATTCCCGGCTTCCTGGTCATCACCGCAGTGCTCTATGCCGCGATCACGTCCACCTCGATGGCGGTCATTGGCCGCCATTTCGTCCACCTCTCCGAGGAAAAAAATCAGGCGGAAGCCGAGTTCCGCTACACGCTGACGCGCGTGCGGGAAAACGGCGAGAGCATCGCATTGCTCGGCGGCGAGGAGGAGGAGCGCAGCGGCATGGACAAGACATTCGCCCATGTGCTCAGGCAATGGGCGCTCCTTGCAGGCCAGCACATGCGCACGGCGCTGGTGTCGCAGGGGTCGAGCCTGTTTGCGCCTGTCGTGCCGGTCTTGCTTTGCGCTCCAAAGTTCCTCGAAGGCAGCATGACACTTGGACAGGTCATGCAGGCTGCCTCGGCGTTTGCCATCGTGCAGGGCGCATTCGGATGGCTGGTCGACAACTATCCCCGTCTCGCAGACTGGAACGCCTGTGCACGACGCATCGCCTCGCTGATGATGTCGCTCGACGGGCTCGAGCGGGCGGAGCAGAGCAACACGCTGGGACGCATAAAGCGGGGCGAAACTGAAGGCGATGCGATGCTCAGCCTGAACAATCTCTCCGTGTCGCTCGACGACGGCACCGCCGTGGTCAAGGAAACCGAGGTCGTGATCCAACCAGGCGAACGGGTGCTCGTGGCCGGCGAATCCGGCTCGGGCAAGAGTACGCTGGTGCGGGCCGTCGCAGGTCTGTGGCCGTGGGGTAGCGGCAGCGTCAACATCCGCGCCGACAGGCGGTTGTTCATGTTGCCGCAACGGCCGTACATCCCCACCGGGACGCTTCGCCGCGCAGTCGCCTATCCAGGCGCCGCCGACAACTGGACGCTGAATAAGATCAAGGCTGCCCTCGACAAGGTGGGACTCGACTACCTCAACGATAGGATCGAGGAGGACGCGCCATGGGACCAGACCTTGTCGGGTGGCGAAAAGCAGCGGCTCGCCTTCGCGCGTCTTCTGCTGCACCGCCCCGATATCATCGTGCTGGATGAGGCAACGTCGGCACTCGATGAGAAGAGCCAGGACAAGATGATGGAGATGATCATTCGCGAATTGCCGAAGGTCACCATCATAAGCGTAGCGCATCGCGCCGAGCTGGAAGCCTTCCATAGCCGCAAGATCACATTGGAGCGGCACAAGGGCGGCGCAAAACTTGTCAGCGACATCGAACTCGTCCCGCGCAAGGACAGACGGAACTTGCTCATGCGCCTTCTGAGGCAACGGCGCGCCAACGGAAAGCCAGCGCGACCTTGAGCAAAGTGGAGCTGCCCTACACAAAAAGTGAGGCCGCCGGTCAGGACCCGGCGGACCTCGCCTGTTCGAGTCACTGCCCACATCTGGTCCTGAAAGCACCAGCCGTGGTACCTTGATTCCGTGCAGCTGCCGCGGTCGGAACGTCGGATGGTGCGAGCGCATTCCTGTTCGTGGTGCAACGCCGACGCCGGCTGCGAAACGCCCCGAGGGCAGGAAAATGGCCGAATTGGCTGCAAAACCCGGAATGGCATCAAAAGCCCAGATTGATTTCGAAAGCAAAGGGACCAGCAATGACAATCGCCAAGAACACGATCTGCCTTTGGTACGACAAGGGCGCCGAGGCTGCGGCCCGCTTCTATGCCGAGACTTTTCCCGACAGCTCGGTGAAATCCGTCCACCGCGCTCCCAGCGACTACCCGTCCGGCAAGGCGGGCGACGTGCTGACGGTCGAGTTCATGGTCGCCGGCATCCCCTGTCTCGGCCTTAATGGCGGGCCCGCGTTCAAACACAACGAAGCCTTCTCCTTCCAGATCGCCACCGACGATCAGCAGGAGACCGACCGCTACTGGAACGCCATCGTCGGCAATGGCGGCCAGGAGAGTGCGTGCGGCTGGTGCAAGGACAAATGGGGCATCTCCTGGCAAATCACGCCGCGCGTGCTGACCGAAGCGATGGCCGCCGGCGGCGATGAAGCAAAGCGCGCATTCGAAGCGATGATGGAGATGAAGAAAATCGACGTTGCAGCGATCGAAGCGGCGCGGCGCGGCTGACAGTGCTGGGGTGACCCGAAGCGGAAGTCGGTGCATCACCCCGGATGAGGAGGTCATCGATAAGATCAGAGCGGAGCGGCTGGGAATGCCGCCGTGCCCATCATCTCCAGGCAGGCGTGCAATGGTGTTGAACTGCGCTGAGTTTTACGACGCCGAACTGCGACGGCACAACGAGGTCTTCAGGGCTGCGGTCAAGGTGGGAACGCGCGATCGCGTGCTCGATATCGGATGCGGTTCGGGACAATCCTCTCGCGATGCTGCCCGCGTCGCGGTGGAAGGCAGTGTGCTCGGCGTGGACGTATCGGCGCAGATGCTCGAGATCGCCCGGAAGCGTAGCGCGGAAGAAGGATTGCGAAACGTCGCCTTTGAGCGCGGCGATGCGCAATTGCTGGTGTTTCCGCTTGCCGGCTTCGATCTGTGCATCAGTCGGTTTGGCGTGATGTTCTTTGCCGATCCGGCGGCGGCGTTCGCCAATATCGGCCGGGCGATGCGACCAGGGGCACGTGTTGTATGGATGGTATGGCAGTGCCGGGACCGCAACGAGTGGGCGACTGCCATTCAGCGGGCAATTGCGCCGGGGACAACCATTTCGGCGGGCGCCGCCACCCCGTTTTCGCTTGGCGACCCCGCCATCACCGCGGAGATCTTGCGTGCATCCGGTTTTGTTTCGGTCGACTTTGCCGAAGTCCATCAGCCGGTCTTCTACGGCCAGGACGTCGATGCGGCCTATGACGCTTTGCTTGGCCTGCAACTGGTGAAGGATCCGCTCGCCCGCGCGGATGTGGATGTCGATGCGGCGCTGCGGCGGTTGCGCGATCTGCTCGACGCGCATTTGACCGCGGACGGTGTGCTTTTTGACTCGCGTGCCTGGATCGTCACCGCATTTCGGGCGAGCGATGGTCGCCGGGCGATTGACCTGTAGACGATCCTGTTTTCTCGGCCCGGCCTTCCGATCAACCCATTTGCGGCGTGACTTCTGAAAGCAGCCAATCCCGAAAAGCCTTGACCTTGCGCTGACGGATCGCCTCTGGCGGGTAGACGAGATAGAAGCTGGAGGGGGATTTCAGGGCGTGGCCGAAGGGGCGGACAAGTCGCCCGGCGGCGAGGTCGGCCGCAACGAGCATGGTCCGGCCGAGCACCACCCCCTCGCCTTGTGCGGCCGACTCCATGGCAAAGGTGGCAGAGTCAAAGGTAATCCCGCTCTGCGGGTCCACGCCCTCGACCCCGGCGCTTGCGAGCCAGGTCGCCCAGTCGATTGGAAAGCTGTCACGGATCAGCGTGTGATGTCTGAGGTCCTGAGGCGTACGGAGCGGGTATGCGCCCTCAAGAAGCTTTGGGCTGCACACCGGAAACACCTCCTCGCCGGTGAGGAACTCTGAAGTGAGCCCCGGATAGTTTCCGCTGCCATAACGGACGGCGACGTCGATGCCGTCGCCGAGGAAGTTGGTCAGCTTCCCGCTCGTCGAAACCCGCACATCGACGTCGCCATGCGCTCGGTGAAAGCGGTAGAGGCGCGGCACCAGCCATCTCCCCGCGAAGCCATCGGAGGTACTGACGTTCAATGTCGAGCTCGAATAGCGAGCTGTTGCGGCAGCAGTGGCGGTGGCCAACTGGGCGAGCACCTCGCGCACCGCCCGCGCATAGGGCTCGCCAACGGCTGTCAGGCTCACCGAGCGCGTGCCGCGCTCGAACAGCTGCACACCGAGCTGATCCTCAAGATTCTTGATCGCCCGGCTGATGGCGCCGTGGGTGACATGAAGCTCCTCTGCCGCCTTGGAGAAACTCAACAGGCGCGCCGCGGTCTCGAAGCTCGGCAAGGTGGTGAGAGGAGGCAGCTTCCGGGGCATGGATCGATACCTATGTGTGAGCAACGCTCACACATAGTCGCCGATAAGTCGTTTGTCGTCCAGGCCGGGAGGCGGCATGTTTGCTCGCGTAATCAGTCATTCACCGCCGCTGCAAAAGGTGAGTTTGGTGTGACTGATACTCTCGCTGACCGAAGGTCGCGGGGCAACTGCTGAAACCAAAACTGCCGCCACTCTGGGAGAGCACCATGACCGCCAAACGAGTTGAACCCATCGTCGACGTCCTGACCGGCATGGCCGGCCGCATCCTCGCCTCGAGCCGCCGGCGCCGGACCGAGCGACAGATTGCACGCCTCTCGACCCGCCGGCTCGAAGACCTCGGTTTTGCCCGCGACTGGGACGGCTCGGTCTATCGGCCGTCGGACCACCGCTAGCCTGAACGAAAGCAACAGCGGACAGGCTCTTCGCCAAAGATGCTGTCGCAAGGAATTAACGGAGAACGGACATGGCCACCATCCACCCATTCCTCTGGTTCAACACCGATGCGGAGCAAGCCCGCGATTTCTATCTCTCGGTCTTCAAGAACAGCAAAGCGCTCCAGACCATCGAATACACCGACTGGGTGTCCGGAACCAACAAGACGGTCCCGCATGCCACCTTCGATTTCGAGCTCGAAGGACTGCACCTTACTGCGCTCAATGCCGGGCCGCAGCCGCCCTTCAACGAGCGGCTCTCGCTCTACATCGAGACCAAGGACCAGGCCGAGACCGACTACTACTATGAGGCGCTCACCGCCGGTGGCGGCAGGGAACAACCCTGCGGCTGGCTCACCGACAGATACGGCGTCTACTGGCAGGTCATCCCGGAAATCCTGCCGCGGCTCAGTGCCGATCCGGATCGCGAAAAGGCCGACCGCGTCCGGCAGGCGATGTATGGGATGCGCAAGATCATCATCGCCGAGCTCGAAGCCGCCTACGCCGGCAAGGCCTGACTCGCCCACCGCAATCGCAACGAATGGAGAACCCCCATGACATCGCTCGTGGACAGGAAAGTCATCGTCGTCGGCGGCAGCTCCGGCATCGGTCTCGGCGTCGCGGAAGCTGCTCTCAACGGCGGAGCGAAGGTCGTGATCGTCGGCCGGTCGCCCGAGAAACTGCAGGCTGCCGAACGGACGCTCAATGCAGGTAATCGCGTGACAAGCGTGGTCGCCGACATGACCGACGAAGCAGACGTCGCCCGCCTTTTCGAAGAGGTCGGTCCCTTCGATCACCTCGTATCGACCGCCGGAACACTGCCGCCCGGCGATCCCATCGGCGGAACCGACATGGAGGCTGTGCAAGGCTTCGTCGATAACAAGCTGATTGGCGCCGTGATGCTCTCCAAGCATGCTGTGCGCACCCTGAAGGCCGGTGGCTCCATGACCTTCACCTCGGGAATAAACAAGGATCGGCCGCCGGTGCCGGGAGGCTCAGTCGTCGCCGCGATTGCCGGTTCATTCAGCTACTTCGCCCGCGCCCTGGCGCTCGAACTGGCTCCGACGCGCGTCAATGTCGTGTCGCCCGGATGGGTCGACACACCGATGTGGGATATCGTTGGAGAAGCCAAATCCGGCTTCTTTGCCGACATGGCTGCCCGGTTGCCGTCGAGAAAAATTCCGACCGCTGCGGACGTCGCCGCCGCCTACCTCTACCTCATGGAAAGTGACCTCACGACCGGCGAAACGCTTCGCATCGATGGCGGCCATCACCTGATCTAGCCGCCATTTGCACGCCGCCTGAATGGGTTGAGCCGGCATGACCGCTAGATCGGCGCACTCCTGCCGAAGGCGGCGAGCGCCGGCGGTGTCATGCCGGCGTAGCTCAATCGGGGTTTACATCGGCAGCCAGGTCCCTAGTTTTAGCGTTTCGCGCCGCGCACCTAAGTGCGTGGATGATCGAGGACGGGACCGCGAGCTTTGGCCGGCCCCTCGAAACTTTCAAAGGATGGCTATCATGACACAGGCCAAGAATGGCGACACCGTGCGCATCAATTACAATGGACGCCTGGCAGACGGCACCCAATTCGATTCTTCCGGCAACGAACCGCTGCAATTCACGTTGGGTGAAGGACAAGTGATCCCTGGTCTTGAAACCCATGTCGAGGGCATGGAGGTGGGCGCGAAAAGCACCGTGACTGTTCCCGCCGAGGCCGCCTATGGCCCCCACCGCCCCGAAGCGGTCATGACCGTCGACCGCGCCCGCGTGCCAGACAACATCAACGTCGATATCGGCACTCGATTGCAGGTCAGAACCTCAGAAGGGCGCCCGATGCCGGTAACAGTCGTCGGCGTGGACGACACCAGCGTCAAGCTCGACGGCAATCATCCGTTGGCGGGACGGGATCTGGTGTTCGACGTCGAGCTGGTCGAGATCGTTCAGGCGGCGTAGCGTACGGCAAAGGCCGTGGTGGCTATGACTTCGGGTGACGCACTTCCGCCGGGCGGTTTCGGCGGTGCGTCACCTGTCGGAGGCAAAGACCGCAACGGCGGAAATCGTGTAGCTTGCAGCAACCCATAGAGACATTCGGCATCTGGAATGTCCAAGTCAGCGTCGCAGTTTCGAGGACCTGTAGGCTCACGCCAACGCGGTCGCCCTCCACTTCATGTATTACAACTTTGTCCGCATTCATGCTTCACTGCGCATGACGCCGGCGATGGCCGCTGGCGTGACTGGCAAGCTTTGGGAGATCGGCGATATCGTTGCGCTAATCGGAGCCAATGAAGCCGAGAAGCCAATAGTGCGCGGACCGTACCAGAAGAAAGGCGTCTCAATTGATTGATCCTAAACCCATCACGAACGAAAATGTTCTGATGGCGCTTGGCATCGTTCTCGTCGAAATTCGCGCGACCGATGATCTATCCAAAGCACGGATGCTCGCTGACTCATTTCACAACGCACCGGCCATGATCGCGTCTGGCGCCAGTCCTCAGGATACCTGGGCAAGTGTACTTGGAACCGCTCGCAGGCTTGATATGGAACGATATGTCGTCTGGCTATTAAGACACGTTCAGGCGAGACAGATTTCAAACTGACCCACTACCTGTGGAAGACCTCGCTTGACAGCCGACTTCTCGTGACCGCAAAGTCTCGTGATGCGGGCAATTGGTTGGAATAGAATTGCGCGTGCCGGGGTAATCGTGCTGATGATCGGCACAAATGTTCCTGTGCCGGCACGTTCCGACTCACTCCTTCTCACAAGCCCGTCCCAGCCAGCCAATGTCGGCGATGCGATGCTGGCGGCTGCCAATTATCATGATTCCGGCGACTATGATCGCGACCTTGCCGCAGTAGCGAAGCAGGCCGGCGACTGGGTCGTAAAGCGCGCGACGGAGGTGCCTCGCCCCGCACTGGTGCTCGATATCGACGAGACGGCTTTGGCCAACTGGGAAGTGATCACACGTGACAATTTCGGCCGCCCGATCGGCGGCGCCTGCGACATCGCAATCGACGGTCCCTGTGGCTGGGCCGCCTGGGACCAGCTTGCGAAGGATCCGGCCATCGACCCGGTGCTGGAGGTCTTCCGGCAGGCACGAACGGCGAAAGTCGCGGTGTTCTTCATCACCGGACGTCCGGAGGACCAGCGTCAGGCAACCGAACAGAACCTGCAGTCGGCCGGCTATGCCGGCTATGAGCAACTTTACATGGTCCAGCCTGGGGCCAAATATGGTTCCGCCGCAGATTTCAAGGCACCCATAAGGGCCGAAATCGAAAAGGCCGGCTACACGATAATTGCCAATGTGGGTGACCAGCCATCCGACCTGTTCGGGGGGCATGCCGAGAAGCTGTTCCTGCTGCCAAATCCATTCTACCGGGTTCGCTGACGGCCTGCACGGCACAAGCCCGGATCCTCGGCTCTTGCCGAGCACCTACTAAGGTATCAAGACGACTTTGCCGGTCGCGCCGCGCTCCTCCAGCAGGCGATGCGCGTGGCTGGCCTGGTCGAACGGGAAGCGACCGCCGTTGATCACTTTAAGCTCACCACTTGCCGCCAGATTGAAGAGCTCCGACAGGCCATCACGGAGCATGTCTGCAGAGAGCAACGGAAGCAGGGCAAAACCTCTCAACGACTGGTTGCGGCCGATCATCGCCTCCATCTGCGGGGCGCCGAGCGCATATCTGCCAAGTGCGGCAAAGACCAACTCTCCGCAAGGCGCCAGAGCCTCCAGCGCAACCGCCGTCAACGGGCCGCCGACAATGTCGTAGACGATGTCGACGCCAGCGCCGCCTGTCGCTGCCCGGACGCGCTCCGGCCAATCCGTCTTGCTATAATCGACGGCAGCGTCGGCCCCCAGCGACAAAGCATGATCGAGCTTGGTCTTGCTGCCGGCAGCCGCGACGACACGGCCCGCGCCGGCGCGCTTGGCAAGCTGGACAAGCAGGGAGCCGACGCCGCCCGCGGCAGCGGCGACCAGCACCGATTTGCCGCCGGGCGGGCTTTGCCGCGATAGATGCAGCGCCGTCAGTCCTTGCACCATCAATGCCGTCGCGTCTTCGAACGAGAGCGCGTCCGGCAAAGGCACGGCCAGGCTTGCGTCGATCGTCACATACTCGGCATAGCCGCCAAAAGGCAGGCTCGAGGCGAACAACGGCGCGGCGACGCGCGTGCCGAGCAAGGAAGCGTCCACCCCCTGCCCAAGCGCCTCCACGATCCCGGCAGCCTCGACGCCAGGGATCATCGGCAGTTGCGGCGTCACCGCATAGCGATCCGCGCGCATCAGCACTTCGAAGAAATTCACCCCGGCCGCATGAACGCGGACCAGGACCTCGCAGGCTTGCGGCTCGGGCTTCGGCACCGCGACTATGTCGAGAACGTCGGGCCCGCCGAAACGATTCAGTTGAATGGCTCTCATCGCATGCACCGTTCGTTATTGGCATCGGCCGCTGTTTGCCACTATCTGCCTGGCTTCGACTACACACCGATTTGTCGGCTGCTGACCGGGAGGTGACCATGGCCAAGCTGATCAAGAGGCTGCCGATGCTGCCGGCGGAGCGCGCGCTGAAAGTGATTTCGGGCCGCTGGAAGGCGGTCATCCTGTACCATCTCTTCGACGGGCCGCGGCGGCTGTCGGCGCTGCAGGCGCTGATGCCCGGCATTACCCAGAAAGTGCTGATCCAGCAGCTTCGCGAAATGGAAGAGCACGGCCTCGTGCGCCGCGAGATCTTTGCCGAGATCCCCTCGCGCGTCGAATATTCGGCGACGCGGCTCGGCCTCAGCCTCGAGCCGATCCTGCTGGCACTTTGCCAGTGGGGCCAGCATCACGCCGACGAGCTGAATGAGATGGACCGCCTTGCCGATTGCATCATCAGGCCACGGCAGGCGCAGGACGCGCATGCCGTGTGAACAAAAAGGGCGGCGCATGCGCCGCCCCAATGCTTGGGAGAATTAATCCTTGGGAGGACTGTTCGACCTGCTCAGGCCGCCTTGACTTCGTCGGCGACGGCATCGGCCTGACGCGCCGTCTTCAGCACCCTGGCCCACCATGCAATGTCGTTGACCAGCGCGGTTGCCGCCTGGTTGAGGTGCTCGAACTCGTCGAGCTTCTTGTCGCCTTGCTTGACGGCAAGGAAATCGGCCCAGGCGATGTGTACGGCGGACTTTACCGGCGCCATCTGCAACTCGACCGCATGCAGCCTCAGCTGCTCGACCGCGCGCGCGCCACCGACGCTGCCATAGCCGACGAAGCCGGCCGGCTTCTTGTTCCACTCGTTGGCGGCGTAGTCGATGGCGTTCTTCAGCACGGCCGTCGGGCCATGATTGTATTCCGCGGCGGTGAAGATGAAGCCGTCGAATCCGGCGACCTTCTTTTGCCAGCGCTGCGCCTCTTCGTTCTGCGACGGCACCCAGGCGGAGGATGCGACCTCATCGAAGAACGGCAGCGGGAAATCGCGCAGGTCGACGACTTCGACGTCGATGTCGGCGTGCGACTTGGCGATCTTGGCAATCCATTGGGTTGGGACGTCGGCAAAGCGCGCCGCGCGGGTCGAACCAATGATGATGGCGATCTTGGGTTTTGACATAGAGGGGGCTCTCCTTACGGGAATACTGGTATCGTTTAGATACCTGAGCTATATGAGTAACTGGCTGCTCAATGTGCAAGGAGGCACTTTTTTGTTACCAAGGCACCCGCACCGCACCGAGGACTGCCGCGCCATCTCGGAAATCCTGCAGCGCGTCGGCGACAAATGGACCGTGCTCGTCGTTGGCAAGCTCGGCAACGGGCCGCTGCGTTTCAACGAGCTGCGCAGCGCCGTCGGCGGCATTTCGCAAAAGATGCTGACCACCACTTTGCGCGGGCTCGAGCGCGACGGCTTCGTCACCCGCACCGTGTTCCCGACCATCCCGCCGCGGGTCGACTACGAATTGACCGATCTTGGCTACGAGCTGCTGGTGCCGGTCGATGCGCTCGGCGAATGGGCACGCAAGAACACCGAGCGCGTCAAGGCCGCGCGCGAAAAATTCGACGCCATGCACAGTTGATCCCTTGCGCTGCAAGGGTTTGAACCTGTCGGGAATCCTCCGGATGAGCCCTACTGCTGTAACTGCATCTTGCTCTTCGGCAGCTTCTCGATCCGGTTCCATTTCGGGTTGGGACTGACCACCTTGCCGCCAATCGTGCAGGTCGTGGTCGTCTCCTTGCGGCAATTGCTCACCGTCGTGCCGCTGGTGTCGCATTTCGTCGCCGAGCAGATCTCGCACTTGGCCGCTTGCCCGTTGATGGTGCGGTTTTCCGACGTGCAAGTGGCGCCTGGATCGCCTTTTTTGACCTCGGCAAAAGCACTTGCGGACGACAGGCAGAGCAAGGCTGCAAAGGCACCGGCCAGGGCAGCGTTCAGCATGTGTTGACGCATTGTCTTTCCTCCCAATATCCCGCCGGTCGCGCTGCAGGCGCATGCGGGAACCCGTTGGCCAAAAACCACGCGGGATCGCTGCCCGCATCCCCCGCGCGGGAGAGACGGCTGTTTAAATCCGTCTATGGAATCAGCCGATCAGCCTTCGGCCGGAACCGCTTTCGGCTTGCCTTCGCCGTCCAGCGCCACCATGACGAAGTCGGCATGGGTGACCTTCTCCATCAGGTCGGAGAGATAGCGCTGCGCCCAGGCCTCGACCTTGAGCGTCATCGAGGTGCGGCCGACCCGTTCGACATGCGTATAGATGCACAGCGTGTCGCCGATCTTCATCGGCTTGGCGAAGGACATTTCCTTCACCGCCGCCGTCACCACGCGGCCCTTGGCGCGCTCGGCGGCGCGGATGCCGCAGGCGAGATCCATCTGCGCCATCACCCAGCCGCCGAAAATATCGCCCGCCGCATTGGCGTCGGAAGGCATGGCCAGCGTCCTGAGCGTCAGATCGCCGATCGGCCGCCCGTCCGCGTAATGCACCATTTGGCCAATCCTCTCGAAGCCGATCGCCCGATCCCGTATCGTCATGGCACGGACAGGTCAACGCCGCTGAATGGTGGCAACTAGTAGGATTGCGTTCCATGGCCGAGGTGAGAAAGCTGGCGCGCCCGAGAGCTTACCTAGGCGCGCTTCACAAAGCGGGCCAGGGCGTCGGCACGTAGGCGTAGGCGTTGCCTTCGCGGATGACATGACCGATGCCTGGGAAGGGCAGGTGCATGCCTGCGACGAGCAGGCCATCCGCTGACACCATGTCGAGCACCTTCTTGCGTGTGGCGATTGCGGCCTCCTGGTCCACGTCGAAGGCGATTGCCCATTCCGGATGTGCAAATTGCAGCGCGGAGGCGTGGATTACGTCAGTCAAGAGCAGCAGGTTGGCGTCACCAGAACCAATTCGAAGCGCGAGATGCCCCGGCGTGTGTCCAGGCGCAGGCAACGCGCTGATCCCGGGTGCGATCTCGACCTCGCCTTCGATCTTCCGGACCTTGCCATAGTAAGGCACCAGCGATTTGCGCGCTATTTCGAAGTACGGCTTCATCTGGTCGGGCGCCTTGGATAGGATCGCGTCATCGTGCCAGAAAGCGAATTCCGGCGCGGCAACCACGACCTCCGCTGCCGGGAAGGCGGCATTGCCGCCAATACCGACAAGGCCGTTGGCATGGTCGGGATGGAGGTGGGTGATGATTACCGTGTCGATTTCTTCCGGCCTGACGCCGGCGGCGGCGAGCGCGTCAGGTATATGTCCCAGTATGGGCCCCATCGCCGATGCCGAGCCGGTATCGATCAGCACCCGTCTGTCGCCCCTGGTGACAAGGTAAGCATTGACCGAGGTCGGGAGTGGTTTTGGCAGGAATGCCTTTGCCAGCAGCGCTTCAGCGGCAGCCGGATCTGCGGAAGGGAAGAGTTCGAGGCCGAGATTGAGATAGCCGTCGCTCAGTGCAGTAACCTCGAGGTCGCCGAGCATGAACCTGTGGGCGCTCGCAAGCGAAGCCGGAGACGGGGCGGCGATAGCCGCAGCGTTGCTCCCAAAGAGGCTGATCGGAGAAAGTAGTAAGGCGCCGGCACTAAAGGTGCCGATGCCGAACGTTCGACGGTCGATATTCATGGTCTTGTCCTTCGAGTTGCGGATGAAGCTGGGCGCAGGCTACGGGATCGCCGCCAGGGCGGATGCCGACCGTTGGACTGCCCCGCGGGAAGTGGAAATCTTCGGGCGGGTCGGCGCGGTTCACGGCGAACTCCTTGCGACATCAATAATCCGCCTCATAAACAGCGGAAATAGCGACGGGATGCAGTTCACTGCTGCAGATTATGCAGCAATCAATTCAAGCGGGTAAGGCCGCTGGTTTGGCCGTCCGCTGAACGGCCTCCGCCTACTGGATAGGTTGCCGAGGTTCGAGCGCTCGGCGCAACGTCGGCGCCTCTTGCTCGATATAGTCCCACAGACGGTTCGAGATCGGCCCGTGCGGCCGGTCGCGGCGGCGCGCAACCACCAACTCCTCAGTACGGCCTGGCAGATGACGACCGGCAATGGATTGCAGGCGTCCGTCGCGCAGCTCTTCCTCGACCAGGAAGCGGGGCATGTGGCCCCATCCGAGGCCCTGCAGGATGATTTCCTTCTTCATGCCCTGATCGGCCACCATGCATTGAGGCGCACCCTCGATCATGAAGTAGTCTTGTTGTGGTGAATGGCGGGCCGTGTCGTGCATGACACATTGGGTGAACGCGTGCATTTGATCCGGCGTGATTGGGTGCTTGATGCGCTCCGGCAGAAAGCCCGACGCCACTACCGGAACGAATTGCACCTTGCACAGATCGATCCATTCCACCCGTGGGTCGCTCTTGTCGATCCAGTGCAGGATCAAATCGGCTTCGTCGTCGAAGAGGCGCTCCCACGGGCCGCCCACCGCCTCGAAATGCAGATGCAGGCGTGTGCCCGGACACTGGGCGAAGAACCGTCCGAGCATGCCCAGTGCCTGCGGGCGCGGGCACAGGTCGCCGATCACCACATGGATCTCGGTTTCTTCGCCCATTGACAGCTGAGCAGCATGAAGCCGCAAGCCCTCGAGCTCGCGCAGCAGCGATTGTGCCCTGCGATGGAACGACAGCCCTGCCTCGGTGGGGCGCACGCGATAGCCGCCGCGATCCAAAAGAACGAGGTCGAGTTGCCGCTCCAGCTTTGCCACGGCGGCGAACACAGCCGGGTGCGAGCGATGCAGCATTGCCGCCGCAGGCTGAAAGCCGCCGCAGCGGACCACGGCATCGAAGCATTGCAGGTCGTGTAGGGTGAATTCGGCCATGTCAGCTTCTATTACAGAGATAGTCCTATCTTTGTAATATCGTCAAAAGCGCGCCGCAGCTAGGCTTTGCCACATTCAGCGCTTCAAAAAGGAAGGTGTATTCACCATGAATGAGCTGGATTTCGTGACCGTCGGCGATGGCACACGCATCGCCTACCGCATCGACGGCGACGCCGGCAAGCCTGTGCTGATGCTGTCGAATTCCATCGGCACCACGCTGCGGATGTGGGACATGCAGATCGACGAGCTGTCGAAGCATTTCCGTGTTCTGCGCTATGATTTTCGCGGCCACGGAGGGTCGAGCGTTCCGGCCGGTGCTTATTCGCTCGACCGGCTTGGCCGCGACGTGATCGAGTTGCTCAATGCCCTGGGCATTGAACGCGTACACTTCCTCGGTCTGTCGTTGGGCGGCTTCGTCGGGCAGTGGCTCGGCATTCATGCGCCCGAGCGGATCGAGCGCTTGATCCTGAGCAACACCTCATCCTACCTCGGACCGGCAAAGCAGTTTGATGAGCGCATTGCCGCCGTGCTGCAGGCGCCGGACATGTCGGAAACCGCCGAGATGTTCCTGGGCAACTGGTTTCCTGCGCGTATGCTGGCGGCCAACGAGCCCGTCATCGAAGAATTTCGCGCCATGCTGCTGGCCATCGACCGGCAAGGCCTGGCTGGTTTATTTGCGGCGGTTCGCGATGCGGACCTTCGCCGAACCATAGCGCTGATTTCCACGCCGACGCTGGTGATCGCCGGCCGCCACGACACGGTGACAGCCGCCAGCCACAGCGAGCTGATCGCGGCGACGGTGCCCGGCGCGAAACTGGTTGTCCTGCCCGCGGTCCACTTGTCGAATGTCGAGTACTCCGCCGAATTCATAGAGGCCGTGCTCGGTTTTCTGCGCTGAGCCGGAGCACGGCGGGGATGCTGAGTGAAGGCCGTTTCGAACATCACCGCATGGACCGCAACCTATGATGCACTAACGCGTAGCTCGGGCTAGACTGGGCAACACAGGTAGCGGATGACGGCTGACATGGAACTTGGCTTTCGCCCACTGACGCCCGATCTGTGGCCGGCGCTCGAGGACCTGTTCGGCGACAGCGCCGTCTGCAGTCGTTGTTGGTGTATGTACGGGCGGATCGGTCGTTCTTATCGAAAGCGGCCCGACGAGGAAAACAAGGCAGCGTTCCGGCAAGCCGTCCAGCATGGTCCGCCTCCAGGTTTGCTTGCTTTCGACGGCGATGTGGCTGTCGGCTGGTGCCAGGTGACGCCGCGAGACGCCCTGCCCTGGCTCGATCGGCTATGGCAGCTCAAGCGCGTGGACGACAGGCCGGTCTGGTCCGTGTCCTGCCTCTACGTGCGAAAACAATACCGCCGGCGGGGCGTAACATCCCAGCTGATTGCATAGGCCCTGGAAGTCGCAAGGCGCGCAAATGCTCCGGCACTCGAAGCCTATCCTTTCGACGCCGACGTATCGCCGAGCGCTTCCGGCAGCGGATATGCCTCCACCTTCGCGCGCGCCGGGTTCAGGGTCGTTGCCCGCAGGACGCCGGCCCGCCCGATCATGCGCTATGATTTCAAGCAGATTGCCGATCATCGCCTGTGATCGCAGCTTGAAGTTTCGGCTATGGGTGGAAAGTTGTCATCCAACCGCTATTGCGCCCGCTTCGCTTCTCGCTTTTGCGAGGATGGTCGTCTCCGGGGCAACGGCAAATTGCTCACAAAATGCATCGATGTGATGCTGGCCCCGATCCGCGTCTCCAACGGCAACAAGGGCCAAGCCCCAGGCGAGGTCTGTTTGCACATAGTTTTCCAACGAAAAACGTCGAAATTTCATCTTGGACCGTCGTTCGAAACTAGCAGCAACGTCCTTTAGTGCGGTGATTCTGGACCAGTCCTGCTGGGCAGCATTGAGCGCCGCCAAAGCGGCGCGTTCAACCTGATCGGCGCTATCGTTACTATAGAATGAGCACCAGTTGGGAATCCGGCCCGATGAATCAATCGGGTCAATGCAAAGATCAAAATTCGCCGACTTCGCCGTTCTTTTCCACCGGAGGCTTCCGCCTCTGAAAATTGGTACAAAGTCGATCGAGACGCCCCAACAGGCGGAGAAGGTCATGCCTTTCAACGCCTGAAATTTCAGCAGATAGCGTATGTGATCTGTTGGACGGCCAACCCAGAACAAATCCCCTACTCGCTGAAAATCGGATGCCAAGCCGCCTTCCAATGCTGCAGCGGCAATGTCGCCCAAGGCTTTACCACGCTGAGGCGCACGACCGAGGTCTGGTTGCCGACGAAATCTTTCGATCAAGCTGGAGAACATCTAACCTCTTCAACGGCAATCGTGAGGGTCGTCAGCAAACATTACTGATCGCACGGATCAATTCAATGACCGAGCGCGAACGGCAGCCTTCGGTCATCCCTGCTCGAACACATCGGCATTGATTGCTAAAACGCGTATGATTGTTGCCGTAGCAAAACTAACTCCGGCAACAAGCGGCCATTCAAACCGAATATCACCAGTCGCTTTTTTCACATCGGATGCCGGAAGACCCGGCGACGCCGCGTCGCGCCGAAGCCTAGGTTAGAGCCGAATTCCGGAGCCAGCCGCAGCCACCATGCAAACCTATGACTTCATCATCGTCGGTTCCGGCTCGGCCGGCTCGGTCCTGGCCGAAAGGCTGTCGGCTTCCGGCCGCTTCTCGGTGCTGGTGCTCGAGGCCGGCGGCAGCGACCGCCGCTTCTACGTGCAGATGCCGCTCGGCTACGGCAAGACCTTCTTCGACCCGGCGGTAAACTGGAACTACAAGGCCGATCCGGACCCCGGCCTCGCCGGCAATGTCGACCACTGGCCGCGCGGCAAGCTGCTCGGCGGCTCGAGTTCAA
This sequence comes from Mesorhizobium sp. M1348, assembly GCF_040317925.1. NCBI lineage: Bacteria > Pseudomonadati > Pseudomonadota > Alphaproteobacteria > Hyphomicrobiales > Phyllobacteriaceae > Mesorhizobium > Mesorhizobium sp. M1348. Next base: position 64,615 of record NZ_JAMYLH010000005.1, read on the forward strand.
TCAATGCCATGGTCTGGATCAGGGGCGCGCGCGAGGATTTCGACGCCTGGCGGGATGCCGGCAATCCCGGCTGGGGCTTCGACGACCTGCTGCCCGCGTTCAAGGCGCTCGAGGACAACCAGGCCGGCGCCGACCAATGGCGCGGCGTCGGCGGGCCGCTGCATATCACCGACTGCTCGACCTCCGTCCATCCGCTCACCAAGCGCTATCTCGCGGCCGCCAATCAAGCCGGCCTGCCGCTCAACCCGGATTTCAACGGCGTTTCGCAGGAAGGCGTCGGCGTCTATCAGATCACCACCAAAAACGGCCGCCGCATGTCGGCGGCGCGCGCCTTCCTGCGCCCGGCAATGAAGCGCAAAAACGTCCGCGTCGAGACCAACGCGCTGGCGACAAAAATCCTGTTCGAGGGCAAGCGCGCCGTCGGTATCGAGTATCTCCAGAATGGCGAGACGAAAACCGCCCGCGCCGGCCGTGAGATCATCCTGTCGGGCGGCTCGGTCAATTCGCCCCAATTGCTGCAGCTTTCAGGCATCGGCCCGTCGGCGTCGCTTGGTGCGCTCGGCATTCCCGTCATTTGCGCCAACGAGAATGTCGGGGCAAACCTGCAGGACCATGTCGGCATCAACTACACCTTCAAGGGCAGGCAGCCGACGCTCAACCAGATCCTGCGCCCGTGGTGGGGCAAGCTGCTGGTCGGCATGCAATATGTCCTCCTGCGGTCGGGTCCGCTGTCGCTGTCGATGAACAATGCCGGCGGCTTCTTCCGCACCGACCCGGCCGCGGCACGGCCCAACATGCAGCTCTATTTCCAGGCGTTTTCGACCGTCATTCCGAAGAGCGGCGAACGCCCGATTCTGACGCCCGACCCATGGCCGGGTTTTTCCATCGGCCTGTCCAATTGCCGCCCGTCGAGCCGTGGCGAGATCATGATCCGCTCCAGCAATCCGCGCGATTATCCGAAAATCGTCGCCAACGCGTTGTCGACCGAAGCAGACGTCGCCGAAATGCTGGCGGCGGTGAAATTCGTCAGGAAGATCGCATCGATGCCGGCGATGGCCGAGATCATCGAAGAGGAGGTTTTGCCCGGTCCGTCGATCACCTCCGATGCGGATCTCGTTCAGGATTTCAGGAAGCGCTCGGGCACCGTCTATCACCCGGTCTCGACCTGCCGCATGGGGCCGAACCCGGCGCGCGCCGTCGTCGATCCGCGCCTCAGGGTGCATGGCCTCGACGCCTTGCGCGTCATCGATGCCTCGATCTTTCCCGACAACATCACCGGCAACACCAACGCCGCCGCGATCATGACCGGATGGACGGGCGCCGAACTGGTTCTGGAGGATCAGAAATGAAAATCACCGACGTCAAGACCTGGGTTGTCGGCAATCCGCCACCCGGCATCGGCGGCAAGTATTTCATTTTCGTCAAGCTCACCACCGATGGCGGCGTGGTCGGCTATGGCGAGGCCTACAACGCCACCTTCTCCGCCCATGTCACGGCGAAAATGGTCGAGGACATGGCCGAGCGTTATCTGATCGGCCGCGATCCGCACGACGTCGAAAATTTCTTCCGCCGCGCCTATTCGTCCGGCTTCACCCAGCGCCCCGACGTGTCGGGCATGGGCTGTTTCTCGGCGCTCGAAATCGCCTGCTGGGACATCATCGGCAAAGAGGCGGGCAAGCCGGTCTACAAGCTGCTCGGCGGCCAGGTGCACGAAACGTTGCGTTCCTATACCTACCTTTATCCGCACAGCGGCAGCGTCCACTCGGAGGATGCGCGCGGCAAGAACGTCTACAACGATCCAGATCTGGCTGCAGCCTGCGCGCTCGAATATGTCGAGCAGGGTTTTAATGCGGTCAAGCTCGACCCGGCCGGTCCCTACACCGCCTTCGACGGCCACCAGCCGCGCCTCGTCGACATCGACCTCTCCGCCCGCATGGTCAAGGCGATCCGCGAGGCGGTCGGCACCAGAGCCGACATCCTGTTCGGCACGCACGGCCAGTTCACCGCATCGGGCGCGCTGCGCCTCGCCCGCGCCATCGAGCCCTATGATCCGCTGTGGTTCGAGGAGCCGGTGCCGCCCGACATGCCCGAAGTGATGGCTCAGGTCGCAAGGGGCACTTCTATCCCGATCGCAACGGGGGAAAGATTGACCACGAAATTCGAATTTGCCCGGGTCATCGAGAACCGTGCCGCGACCATTCTTCAGCCCGACCTTGGCCGCTCCGGCGGCATTCTCGAAACCAAGAAGATCGCCGCCATGGCCGAGGCCTATCACATCCAGGTCGCGCCGCATTGCTATTGCGGGCCGATCGTCGGCGCCGCCAACATCCAGCTTGCGGTGACGCTGCCCAACTTCCTCATTCTGGAATCGCTGAAGCAGTGGGACGGTTTTCACGAGAAGCTGCTCAAGAAGAAGATCGAATGGCAGGACGGTAACGTCATCCCGTCGAAGGAGCCCGGCCTCGGCGTCGAGCTCGACGAAGCCGTCTGTGACGCGCATCCCTGGACCGGCAAGGACCTACATTTGCAAATGATGCAGACGCCACTGATGCCGTGACCTGTCGAGCGGGCGACAATGTCACGCGATTTCAACGTGTTGGACGTAGGACCGGAATTACCGCCGAAAGAACTTTAATCAAGCCCTCAACGCCTTGATTCAATATCTCAGCGTCAAGGCGCCGGGCAGGATCTCGAAGGTCGCCGGTATGCGACCCGGCGATTCGCCGTCTATGTCGATCAGCGCGGCGTTCTTTTGCAGATCGCCGAGCGGCTCGACAACCACTTTCTTGCCGCGCAGGATGGTGATCGCCGGATGGTTGCGGTGCCGCCCGCCATAGAGCAGGCGGATGTCCCAGATCAGCTTCAGCTTGCCGGCGGCGCGCAGGATGACGATGTCGAACTCGCCGTCGTTAAGCTCGGCGTCGGGCGCGATCATCATGCCGCCGCCGAAGAATTTTCCGTTAGCCACCGCCACCAGTGCCATGCGCGCCTCGACCGGGGCACCGTCGTCGATGGTGATCGCAACGTCCTGGAAGCGGTAACGGAGGAATTCCCAGACCGTGCGCCAGTAGAACAGCGCCTTGGCCGAAACCTTGCCCTTGCGCTTGTCGGCGTTGACGGCACGGTCGGTAGCGCCGGAAAGCCCGAGGCTGGCGATATTGATGAAATGGCGGCTGGCCAGCGCGCCGTGGTCGTCGACATAGCTGATGCAGCCGGCATCGACCTTGCGCGGCTTGGCCTCGGCAATCCGCTTCAGCGTCAGGTCGACATCGTTCGACAGGCCGAGCCCGCGGGCGAAGTCGATGCCGGTGCCGCAAGGCAGCAGCCCGAGTTCGGCCGTCCGGCCGCTTTCCCGGAAAGCCTTCAGCAGCCCGTCGGCAACCTCGCTGGCGGTGCCGTCGCCGCCGGCCGCGATCACCAGCTCGAAGCCGATGGCGGCAAGGTCGAGCGCCAGCCGTTCGGCATCCCCCTCGGCCTGCGTTTCACGCAGCTCGAAATCGCCGAAATGTCTTTTCAGCGAAGCCGCAACCTCGGGCCAATGCCGCTTGAGCCTGCCGCCGCCGGCGATCGGATTGAGAATCACCGCGACCTTCAAGCCTGCCTCCCCAAGGCCATCGAACACGCCTTCCAATCATTTGCCGGCATTGAAGCCTGCGCCGGCCCGCGGGGCAAGATCGAATGTCCGACAATGCGGTTTCGGCATCGACGGCAAATCCCGGCTGCCGGTAGGCGGCCGGCGACGAAGATCGGAATTCGCTCCATCGCTGGGTTCAGTCCCCGATAATCCCGCTATCCACAGGCTCGCGGCGGTTTCGCCAAACGCTTATCCGGCGTACGTTAAACCCATCTCAGGCGGCTACCGATCGCCACGCCGAAAGGCAAAGCGGAACGGCGGATTTCCTGAGGCCCGTACGGCCCTGAACGAGAACAGGCTTGCTTGTTGGAGGGATGGAAGCCGAGACCTACGGGGCCGCGGAAAGCGTGCGAACGCCAACGGCGGACCGATGCTGCCATGAAGGACGGCAAAAACCTTCGATGGCGCGCTGGGCAAAGCTCGCAAGAGCGGAGACCGGCGTGGTCCGGAACGGACGCTGCCCTCGGGTGGCGACTGGCAGGACCGTCAAAATCAAGGCCGGAATGGCGCGACATCTTTCGGGAGTTGCTGCCGCGACCGTGTCCTGATCTGACAGGGAGGCGCTGGGAGAAATCCCGGCGCCGACTGTCTTTGTGGCCCCGCCTGACGATTTTGCCGGCGACGCTTCACGCTGCGCCAAAATCAGCTACTATCCATTTGCCGTCGGGGACCGTTTAAAAGGGCTAACGGCAGGGGGACATTTCATGACGCTCATCCAGAAGCTTGCTGTTGCCTATGCTTTCCTGTTCTTCGGTGTTGTTGCGATCGGCTATGTGCCGGCCTTCAACGATGCCGGCGGCAATCTGTTCGGCCTGTTCTCGCTGCAATGGTATGACGATTTGCTGCACGCCTTCTCCGGCGTCTGGGCGCTGGCGGCCGCCTTCATCTCGCACCGCCAGGCGGTGTTCTATTTCAAGCTGTTCGGCTCGGTCTATCTGTTTGACGGCGTGCTCGGCCTGGTCACCGGTTCCGGCTGCCTCGACGGCGGCATTTTCATCAACGGCTTCCGCTCCTTGAACGACATCGAATTCCCGGCCCGCTTCTTCGCCAACCTGCCGCACATCGTCATCGGCGGCTTCGCCGTCTATGTCGGGTTCTGGCTGTCGAAACGTGTGTACGACCATTTCGCTACGGCCTGACCGGCCATGTTCCTGTTCCGCTGGCTGAAGCGCATCATCAAGGCGATCCTCTGGCTCGTCGTCATTGTCGTGTTGATCCCGATCGCCGGGCTGGCCTACGGCTTTCTCACGACGCCGTCGCTGGACACAACACCATTGCCGGGCGTCACTGAGGGTGCCCCGCCGAAGGCGCTGGCCGACAAGGTCCGTGCCGAGATCCCCGGCTACCAGCGGCCGGAGGAATCGACCTTTCTCACCTATCCAGAATGGGCCATCGTCTACGCCGCCCGCGAATATGCCGGCTTCGTCGACAAGAACCAGCCGAGCGGTTTTCCCTATCTCTCCTATATTGGCCGCTTCTGGCAGGACTATGCGATGGTCATCCGCGCCAGTTCCACCTACAAGTTCAACCTCGACAACCACCAGATGCTGGTGGTCATCGGCACCAGCCACACGATCGAGCACGCTATCCAGTGGGCCTATGAAAATACGGTCGGCCGCGTCACCGAAGCGACAGCCGGCAAGCGCACCGCGGTCGACATCTACCAGGCCAAGGTGGTGGCGGACTATGCCGGTTTTCTCGACCAGGTGCCGTGGTACCAGTTTCCCTATGCCGAAAAGCGTGCCGGCCTGTTTGCCGTCCAGCCGGCGGCGGACGACAGCGCCGTCCGCACCAGCGAACGCAAGCTCGCCTTCGGCCTCGCCGACACCATCAAGCAGGGCTACGCCGATCTGATCAAGTCGGCGCTCGCCGCCACCACCGACCCGGCCTTGCTCGACATTCACGTCTGGGCCAAGGGTCCGGTCAGCGAGGTGACGCGCAACGAGCCCGACACCTTGCTGGAGCGCGATCTCGGCGCCGACGGCACGGTCTTCGTCACCAGGCGCTATCAGGTGTTCACCGACATGATCCCGCGCCTGATCGACAAGGGCGTCTCCTTCGTCGAGATCGGCGGCAATGACGAGATCATGGTCACCATGCTTTCCAATGACGAGATCAATGTTCCCGAAGGCGCACGCACCTTGTTCAGCTACCCGCTTCCGGCGGAACCTTCGACGCGCCGCACCGGCCTGACCGTCGCCGTGCGCAAACTGCACCTCGTGCTGCCGGCGCTGATGACGGCGGGCGCCAGGCTCGAGCACGTCTACGATTACTGAGGCCTTTCGGTCACAGCCGGCCTCGGCAAGACGTTGCGTGATGCTCCGCCACGCTCATTCCACAATCGCGGCCAAATCCCGCCTTGTTCCGCAACGATTGATGATGCCGTAGCACTTTGTCTTGCGCACATCGCCAGGCAACTCGGAGGGACAAGACCGTGATCAAGACCGCCCTTGTCGCCATGACCATCGTCGGCTGCGATTGCGACGCCAGGCTTTGCGAATATATCGGCGAGACGCCCGCCAAATGGTCGACCATCGCCGAATGCGAAGCGGCGATGAAAAGCCAGATGCTGCACGAGCGCAATTTCGATTATCCGCTGGTCTCGGGCATCTGCCGGACACAGAACTCGTCTTCGTCATCGCAGCTCGTGGCGACCACTTCGGAGCCCGAATTGACGACGGCCAGTACGGCAGCGACAGACCCGCTGCCACCGGAGCTGAGCCATCGGCCCAGTCCTGCCGTCGGAACGCAGGCCACGGCGACGGAAACGGAAGCCGTCAGGCCGGTCGCCTATGAAGCGGCGGTCGATGGCGGCCGCGCCGTGCTCTACCGCACGAAGACCGGCTACGCCGTGGTCAAGACCGATCTCGGCCGCGCCGCAGCGGCAACGATCGGCATCGCCAGGCGTTCGGCGAACTGGCTGGCGGCGAAGCTGCCTGACGGTCTGTAGCCGCCGCTCAGGCCGTGCCGATCAGTGCCTTGACGGCGCGATAAAACGTCGACGAAAACAGCTCGTCCGGATCGTATTGCCGCTTCTTCGCCAGGAAGGACGGCAGTTCCGGATAGGAGGCAAGCAGTTCCTTGCCCGTATAATGAAGCTGGTAGGGCAGGAAAAAACGCCCGCCATGCTTGATCGTCACGTCGATCAGCGCCCTTGTCAGCGCCCGCATCCTGGCATTGCCGTCGGCGTCGGTCGGCTGATTGATGTAGAGCACCAGCGAATAGGCCGGCTCCGGCGCATAATTCAGCGCCACATCCTCCTTGTGGACGATGCGCACCGACGCGTTGAGCACCGGCAGGCTCTGGTTGCGCAGGATCTCGCGCGCTTCCGCGATGAACGGGTTATACGCCGCCCGCGGGATGAAATATTCGTGCAGTATGTCGGTCTCATCGAGCAGATCGTTGAACAGATAGGGCACTGAATCGTGCATCGGATTGTTGCGGGTGACGAGGCAGGCCTCGCCCTCGGCCATTGCCATTGTCCGCGCCACTGTGCAGCTCTCGAATTGCGGCTCCAGCGTCTTTTCGGTGAACCATTTCAGCTCCTGGAACAGGCTGCCCCACTTCGCCAGGTTGATGATCACCCGCTTCAGCCCAACCGAACCCGGCTCGCCGATTGCCGGCTGGTCGGCCGGCGGCTGGTCGGCCACCTTGTCATAGCGGTAGACGATCATATCCTCGAGGAAATTGCCCGGCGCAGTCGACAGATGCCCATAAAACAGACCGATCGCCCTGTTTGGCTCCAGCACCTCGGCGAAGAACTTTGGAAAGTCGTCCGATTTGATGATCTCGCGCGAGGTCCGGTAGACGGCGTTGTCGACGATGTCGAGCGTCGCCTCCAGCACCACGCCGAACAGGCCGTAGCCGCCGACGACGTGGCGGAATAGCTCGGTGTTTTCAGCCGGTGAGCAGGTTGTCACCGAACCGTCCGCCAGCATCACCCGCATCGAACGGATCGAGCCGGCAACGGAGCCGGCCTGGTGGTCCATGCCATGCGCGTTGACCGACAGCGAGCCGCCGACCGAAAAGATGTCAGTCGACTGCATAGCCTTCACCGCAAAGCGCGGGTGCAAAAGGTTCTGGATGTCGTGCCAGCGCGCGCCCGGCTGCAAGGTCATCGTCTTCGCCGCCGCATCGACGCTGACCTTGTTGAATTTGCGCATGTCGAGGACCAGTGCGTTGTCGTCGAAAGCGTGGCCGCCCATCGAATGGCGCACCGCCGCGATCGAGACCTTCAGGCCATTGGTGCGGGCAAAGGCCAACGCGCTCGCAATGTGGTCTTCCTCGCTGACTTCGATGACGCCGTAGACTGGCGTCATCGACAGGCCGCTGGCATCGTTGATGTCGCCGCCCTTGGTCAGCCATGGCAGCGACGTATCGTAGGCTGGCAGGCCCTCCAGCGGCTTCTGAGCCAGGTCGATCCCGTCAATGTCGGCAATGCGCCCGGAATTCTTCTGCCCGGACGGACCGCGCGCCAGCCGCGCCACGGTCGTGCCGCCCCACAGCATCGCGCCGCCCACCACCGCCGCACCCAGCAGCAGCCGCCGCGACAGGCGAAACCCCTTGCGTTCTCCGATCATGAACCCCTCGCTGCCTCAGAGATAGCGCGAGCTTCCGGCAAAAACCATAGCCGGAGTGCGTAGCAGAACTACAGCGGCAGTTCAGGAGCATTTTCTTATGGTTGCAATGAAGGTATTTTTCGCGCTATGATTGAAAAAACGAACGGATCCATGATGATGCTGACCATTGTAAGGGCGCCCATTCCATGAAGCACGTGTCCCGCGCGATACTGTCCCTGATGCTAGCGCTTGCTCCGATATCCGCCGAGGCTCAGGACTCCAGTCAGGGCGACGACAGCGTCGTCGCAGTCGCGCCTGACGATCCAGATATGGCGGCGACGACTGCACAGGCACGTGCCGGCCTGGATGAATTCCTAGCATTATCCCAGACACCGCCACCTGGAACGGACACATTCAAACTGAAGGTGATGATCAAGGACGGAAATGTGACCGAACACTTCTGGGTCATCCCGTTCCAGCGGAACGAAACCGGATTCGTGGGGATATTGGCGAATGAGCCACATAGTGTCCACAACGTCGTGGCTGGCCAGTATATCGAATTCAACCGGGACGATATTTCCGACTGGGGATACACCAGAAACGGTCACCAGGTTGGCAGTTTCACCGTTTGTGTGATGTTCAGGTCGATGTCGAAGGAAGAAGTCGACTACATGCGAAGCGAACGCGGCTTCGATTGCTGACCGCCCAGCCGGACTAACCCGCCTCCTCGTCCCTCGCCCCGATCTTGCGCACCAGCGCCGCTGTCGCCAGCATCGCGCCCATGTCGGCGATCATCGGCGCGACATGCTTGGTGTAGTCGAGGCGCGTGGGGATATCCGGCAGCTCGAAGAAATTCCTTTCCTGCGGCAGCAGCAGGAAGCCGTCACTGCCGCTGAGCGCCACGCGTGCCGGATCGTTCGGCCGGGTCTCGCCGAGCCATTGCAGCGCCTGCGCCAGCCGGCCGGTCACCAGCGGCCGCGCCGCCTCGATGTTGTCGGTGCGGAACTCGTAGGCGGCATCGAGCTCCGGCACGCCGCTGGACAATTCCTGCATCTTGCTGCCGAAGATGCCGCGGAAGAAGCCGACGGCTTTGTTGGTCCGGCGCGCGGCGACCAATGTGCCGGGGAACGGCACGATCGTCTCGAAGGCGACGATGACGCCCTTGAACACTGCCGTCGTGCTCTTGCCCGTCCCTTCCCGGAGCTCTGCTTCGTACAGCTCGAACGGAAACCCTTCATAGCGGCCGGAAAAAGCATCGTCGAAAGACTGTCGGTTGAATGGGCCAACCGTCTCGCGCGGCAGCCGGTCGAACGAATTCGGCTTGACGCTGTGCCGATACTGCATGTCCTCGATGAAGCCGAAGATGATCGGCAACAGCGTGCTGCGAAACGACTGCTGCAATTTGCTCGCTGGCTTGATCGCCCGGAAATAGAGCAGGATCGCCGCCAGGAATCCGCCGATATAGAGGAACACATGCGGGGTCGAGAACCACTGCTCGCTCGGGTCGGCAACCCCGTTGAAGAGCCAGGCCACAAACACCACGAACACCAGCACCAGCCCGATGAACAGCGGCACCCGCCAGCGCGTCCGGCGATGGGCCGAAGCTCTTTCGGCCTCATAGGCCTCGATGTTCTTCCTGAGGCCGGCGATCACCGCTTCGCTCGGCATGAAATCCGCAGTTTCCATCACCCACCGCCGCCACAAGCCTGCCCGCGTTGAGCATGATAGCCGGTTTGGTGGACCGCGTCAGCGCAGCCGTCAGCGCCCGGCACCGAAGATCGCATCGAGGCGGGCCAGAACCCTTTGCCTCGATTTTCCCGCCAGCGCTTCGACCGGGACCAGGCGCTCGTGATCGCCGGCGCGCAGCCGCATGAAGGCATGCAGCCGGTAGGCGGCGATGGCCCCGCGCGTGCCGGGATCGTCGCTGATGTCGACGACGAGAATGGCGCCGATGCGGCCGGGCCATGGCTGGCTCGAAAATGCGGTACCGAAGAAATCGCCGAGCCCATAGGCAACGAGCGTCTTGCCGGTCCGCTCGATCGGCTGCACGACATGCGCATGATGTCCGGCGACCAGGCCGACGCCATGTTCGGCCAGAAGCCGCGCCAGTGCCCGCGTCTTCGCACGTGGAAAATGCCGGAATTCCCAATCCCAATGTGGCACTGCGCAGAGGAGGTCGACACCCGAAGCGGCGTCGCGCGGCCATTGCGTCGGATCGCCTTGCATCGAGACTCGGCCCGCAAACTGAGCCGCGCCGACATTGCGCCACAAGGTAAAGGCGGCAAGGCCGATTGTCAGCGCCCCGACTGCAAACCGCTCGACCGGAACCGCAGTGCCGATCGTGCGGATGCCGAGCCGCTCCAGGGCGGCGACCGTCTCATCGAAGCCGGCAATAGCCTGGTCGAGCACATGGTTGTTGGCCAGCGACAGCACCAGTTTTTCACGCGAAATGCCGGCGGCGGCCAGCGCCTCGGCAAGGAACCGCTCGCTCATCGCGTGGCGCGTGCCAAGCCTGGTGCCCAAAACAGCGCTCGGCCGTTTCACCACCGGGCTTTCGCAATTGCCGACCACCAGATCGGCCGAGGCAAGCAGTGCCGCAATCGCCGGATCGCAGTCCGGCGCGCGGCGATTGGCCACCGCCGAGATATCGCCAACGAAAGCCAGCCGCACCGTCCGCGCCGGCAGCGGTTCGAGCAGGGCTGCGGCCGCCGGAGCAAAGCCGCGCGCGTCGCCATCGAGCGAAGGCCGGAGGAAGCGTGGCAGCCACGACAGTTTGTAGGAAAGCGGATAGTTCGACACGCGACGGCCCAATGGTTTGCCTTGTGTAGACCGCCAGCCGGATTGATTGAAGCGCAGACTGTTATCGGTGAACCACAGGGCTACAGGCGCGCGAACCAAATGCGTGTATGATCCACTGGGGAGCGACAAAAGGGGCGATCACGATGAAGCGTTTTTCCAGGCTGGTGGCGTGCGCCATCATTCTTCTCCTCCCGCTGGCTTCACCCAGCGCCGCGGCTCCCGAAGCGGCGGCCCTGTTTGAGGCGAAAACCGTAGCCGAACGCGACAGCGCTCTTGCCGCCCTGGAAGCCGCCGCGCCCGGCGATCCGGCAGCGACCTACGCCGCCGGCGCCGGCGAATTCTTCACCGCGCTGGAGATCCTGGCCGGCGGGCTGCACCGCCACGGTTTCGAAAGCCCGCAATCCTTCATGCTGCCGCTGATGCGGTTGCCGGTGCCGGACAACCCTGATCCCGAGCCGCTGAGCTACGAACAATTCCGCGCCATTCTCGTTGCCTTCCGCGACCGGCTGGAGAAATCCGCAGCCACGCTGGGTTCGGTACCCGCCGACACGGACATCGGTATGGTCATCGACCTCACCCGCCTCGGCATCGACCTCAACGAGGACGGCACGATCGCGCCGGACGAAAGCGCTGCGGCGATCATGGCCTCTCTGTCGGGCACGGGCGGCGCGCCGGCCGATGCCGCCCTCGCCTTCCGCTTCGACCGCGCCGACGGCTATTGGCTGCAGGGCTATGCCGAATTTCTGATGGCGCAGGCCGATTTCTGGCTGGCGCATGACTTCAGCAACACCTTCGACGGTTCGTTCCATATGCTGTTCCCGCGCGCCAAACTGCCGCTGCAGGACACGCTCGTTCCGCCGGACGGCGGCATGAGCGGCGGCATTCTGTCGTCCGAATGGCGCATCGCCGATTTCATCTCGCTGGTCCATCTCATCAACTGGCAAGTGGTCGAGCCGGAGCGCCGGCAAGCGGCACGCCGCCATCTCATGGAAATGATCCGGCTGTCGCGCGAGGACTGGAAAGCCATCCGCGCCGAAACCGACAATGACCGCGAATGGCTGCCCGGGCCGCAGCAGAAAGGCGCCAGCCCGCTGACCGGTCTGGAAGTCGGCGAGCAGCAGGTACAGGCCTGGCTCGCCGCCCTGGCTATGGCCGAGGATCTGCTGGAGGGACGCACCTTTCTGCCGCATTTCCGCATCGCCGACAAAGGCATCAACATGAAGCGCTTCTTCGACGAGCCGAAGCCCTTCGACCTGGTGCTGTCGATCACCGGCCCGGCCATCGCGCCCTATCTCGAGCGCGGCAAGATTCTCACCAGCGAGGAGTTCAATCAGATCCAGCGCCAGTTCGGCGGCGCCGGGTTTCTGACGTTCGCGCTGTGGTTTAATTGAGGGGGAAACTCGGATGGTGCTCCTGACAGCCTGCTGTCAGCAGCCAAATTGCGCCTCGCGCCACCCGCCACTCGGCTCTTTCCATTTTGGCCGATACCTCCCATATTCGGGCCATGGCCAGACTCCCCGACAAGAAAACGCCGCCGCCGGCGAATGACGATCGCGCTTCGCCGCCCAAGCGGCGCAGTCCGCTGACCGATTTCCTCGACGCATCGGAGCCCCTGCACGGCTTTGCCGAGGCGCCGCAGGCCGAGTTCACCGGCGCGCCGCTGACCGGCTCGATCGCCGACTGGGCCGAACAGATCGAGCAGGAAGCCGAGAAGGAAGGGCGCCAAATCTCCCCCCTCGAGGGGGAGATGTCACCGAAGGCGACAGAGGGGGTCGGCAAAGGAAGCGCTCGGCATCAAGGGTCGCCGAGCCCGGACGCACCGACCCCACCCGGCGGCTCCGCCGCCACCCTCCCCTCGAGGGGGAGGGAAGGCGCCAAGCCGGCGAAGAAAATCCCGGAACGCTCCTCTTCCCCCGGCCGTACGGCACGCGGCACCTCGATGGGCGGTGCGGCCTCGGCGCGGGAGCGCACTGCGGCCGGTCTCAACCCTGTCGCCGGCCTCGATGTCTCCCTGGAAGATGCCGAGACCATGGCCTCGGGCGGCGTCACCGCCACGGTCGCGGCACTGTCGGCACTGATCGAATCCGGCAATCCGCTGCACAAGGACGGCGTGCTGTGGACGCCGCACCGCCCTGCCCGGCCGGAGAAATCCGAAGGCGGCATCGCCATCAGGATGGTCTCGGATTTCGAGCCGGCCGGCGACCAGCCGACGGCGATCAAGGATCTCGTCGAGGGCGTCAACAGCAACGACCGCACGCAGGTTCTGCTCGGCGTCACCGGCTCGGGCAAGACCTTCACCATGGCCAAGGTGATCGAAGAGACGCAGCGCCCCGCTCTGATCCTGGCGCCCAACAAGACGCTTGCCGCGCAGCTCTATTCCGAGTTCAAGAAGTTCTTCCCGGAAAACGCCGTCGAGTATTTCGTCAGCTACTACGACTACTACCAGCCTGAGGCCTATGTGCCGCGGACCGACACCTACATCGAGAAGGAATCCTCGATCAACGAGCAGATCGACCGCATGCGCCATTCGGCGACGCGCTCGCTGCTCGAGCGCGACGACGTCATCATCGTCGCCTCGGTGTCCTGCATCTATGGTATCGGCTCGGTCGAGACCTATACGGCGATGACCTTCCAGATGCAGATCGGCGACCGGCTCGACCAGCGCGCGCTGCTCGCCGACCTCGTCGCCCAGCAATACAAGCGCCAGGACATCAATTTCGTCCGCGGCTCGTTCAGGGTGCGCGGCGACACGATCGAGATCTTCCCGGCCCACCTCGAGGACCGCGCCTGGCGCATCTCGCTGTTCGGCGACGAGATCGAGGCGATCACCGAATTCGATCCGCTGACCGGCCAGAAGACCGGCGAGCTGAAGGGCGTCAAGATCTATGCCAATTCGCACTATGTCACGCCGCGCCCGACCTTGAATCAAGCCATCAAGTCGATCAAGGAAGAGCTCAAGCACAGGCTGGTCGAACTCGAACGGGCCAGTCGGTTGCTGGAAGCGCAGCGGCTGGAGCAGCGCACCCGCTTCGATCTGGAGATGCTTGAGGCGACCGGTTCCTGCGCCGGCATCGAGAATTACTCGCGCTATCTGACCGGCCGCCAGCCGGGCGATCCGCCACCGACCTTGTTCGAATACATCCCCGACAATGCGCTGGTCTTTGTCGACGAAAGCCATGTCACCATACCGCAGATCGGCGGCATGTATCGCGGCGACTTTCGCCGCAAGGCGACGCTGGCCGAGTATGGTTTCCGCCTGCCGTCCTGCATGGACAACCGGCCGCTGCGCTTCGAGGAGTGGGACGCCATGCGCCCGCTTTCCGTCGCGGTTTCGGCAACGCCCGGCGGTTGGGAGATGGAGCAATCCGGCGGCGTTTTCGCCGAACAGGTCATCCGCCCGACCGGCCTGATCGACCCGCCGGTCGAAGTGCGCCCGGCCAAGACGCAGGTCGACGATGTCGTGGGCGAAATCCGCGAGACCTCGAGGGCCGGCTACCGCACGCTGGTCACTGTGCTCACCAAGCGCATGGCCGAGGACCTGACCGAATATCTGCACGAGCAGGGCATTCGCGTGCGCTACATGCACTCCGACATCGACACGCTGGAGCGTATCGAGATCCTGCGCGACCTGCGCCTCGGCGCCTTCGACGTGCTGGTCGGTATCAACCTGTTGCGCGAAGGCCTCGACATTCCCGAATGCGGCTTCGTCGCCATTCTCGATGCCGACAAGGAAGGTTTCCTGCGCTCCGAGACATCGCTGATCCAGACCATCGGTCGCGCCGCCAGAAACGTCGACGGCAAGGTCATCCTCTATGCCGACCAGATCACCGGCTCGATGGAGCGGGCGATGGCCGAGACCAACCGCCGTCGCGAAAAGCAGATGGAGTGGAACGCGGCCAACGGCATCACCCCGGAATCGGTCAAGTCGCGCATTTCGGACATCCTGGACTCGGTCTACGAAAAAGATCATGTCCGCGCCGACATTTCGCAGTTCACCGACAGCGCCGGCGCCATGATGGGCAACAATCTGAAGGCGCATCTCGACGCCCTGGACAAGCAGATGCGCGACGCCGCCGCCAACCTCGATTTCGAGAAGGCGGCCCGCATCCGCGACGAGATCAAACGGCTGCGCGAGATGGAGTTGTCCATCTCCGACGACCCGCTGGCCAAATATGCCGACATGGAAAGCCCGGTTTCGGGCCGCGAAAAGGGCAAGCACAACAAGGGCGTGGCCAAACATCGTACGTCAGAGGAACAGGAGCGTTTCCGCAAGCTCGACGAGGCACGTGCCACCGAAGAAGCGGCCAAGGCTGCCCGGCCCAACCTCTTCCGCAAGCCCGCGCTCGACGAGATGGGCGCCGACGGCGCCGTGCCGGTCAAGAAGCCGCTATTCGCAAAACCTTCGCTCGACGCCATGGGCCCGGGCACCGACATGCCGACGCCGGCCGGGGCGGTGTCCCGTTCGCTGTTCAAGAAACAGTCGGCCGAAGAGGCGCACGGCTCCGATTTCGGCATCCCCGGCGAGCCGATCAAACCGCTGTTCAAGAAAAACTCGCTCGACGAGATGACGGTGCGGCGGACCGAGAAGCCGGTCGAGGGAAAAGTGCCGGCCAAGCCACAGCCGATCTCCCCCCTCGCGGGGGAGATGTCAAATGGTGGCAAAGAGGGCAGGACAGCGGGAGGCGCGAAGGAACGCGATGATTCGGCCAAACCCATTGTCCGCCAGCGTGCCGGCATCGGCTCTTACGAAGATCCGGCCGATGCTCGCCGCGAAAAGCGCCGACCCGGCAAGACTGGTCGGCCGGGACGGTAATTCTGCCGTGGCGTTACTTGAGCGCCGCATGTATCTTCTCGCCATCGGCTGGGTGGCTACAGATGATAACACGCCGTTTCTTTGGGCTTCTCGCCGCAGGGTTCTTGCCGTCCCGCGCGGCGTCTCAAACAACAAGCGCACCGCGGCGCTTGCAAGACGACATTCCGATAGCCGCGCAGTGGATATCCAACGCACTGCAAAGTTCGGGCTTCGGCGCGGATTTCTCACCGCAGAGCATATCCGAGGTGGAACGGTTTTTTCGCGAGCAGACGAAGGATGGAGAGCCCATCTCCGGCGGTTTGATATCACAAGATATCGGGCCGCGTTTGTTTGCATTGGGATGCTACTGTGGCGAGGTGCTTCGCAAGGAACTCAGCGGGCATTGGCTGACGAATGACGACGATCCCGAAGGGGAAATTAACGCGGCTCTCGAAGTCGGAAGCGGCGTTACTTGCTGGCCCATGCAACGAGTCATGAAGCGGCTGCGCAACAGCGAAGACGACCTGGTGGCTTGGGCCGAAGGGATCAGGCGGGGCTGAAAGGCCGAGTATCCAACCTACGACAACAATTGGCAGCAAACCTAGGTTCGATGCGGCAACAAGGCAAACTCCACATTCTGCCCCTGATTTTAGGCAGTAAAGACACGCCTTTGCGGGCTGGCGCCGATCTTGGACCGGTGCAGAAACACCTTGGCTTTCCGAAATGGCTGTATGTCTATCAGGATCAGCCATGCGGCTTTCTTCTGGGTTATGGCGATCTGGAAATCAACATTTTGATCAGGCGCGATCGAGCGCGAGTGCACCGTATCAGCATCAAACTTTGGCACATGCCTCATGTGCCCAAGTCCTTGCCTTTGAAATGGAGCGGCAACAGCCAAATCGATCTCGACGGCTTTAGTCCAGCCATGACGTTTTCGGCCGCCAAGACGCTCCTCGCAAGTCTAGGGCTGCAAGCCGAGGAATATAAGATGGAAAGCGGATATGAAACTGTCCGTCGGCTCGTGCTCCCTCATGCCGAACTTCATTTCTTCAAGGGACCGGAAGAACCGATCCTGATGGAGATTCACTTCGAAACGCCACAGGAAATCCAGCGAACCAAGGGTGACTTTATATTCCCTCTGCCAGACTAAGGCCTGCCTGCAGAGGACACACTTGCAACCCACCCCGCCTTTGGTGTAATCGCTCCGCACACTCGACCGTCTTGAAAGGAGGGCTGCGTGTCTTTCGACCACCACCGTCAGCGCGGCCCTGTCTCTGCCCTGCGAGCTTGCTTGCAGGGCTGACCAGAGACGGTCCGGGTTTTTCTTCCCGCTTCGATTTTCTTGGTCTGCCCTTCGTGGTGCTGCAACGCCGAGCCTGATGGCCAGCTTGCGCACCGTCAAAGTGCATTGAACCGGAATCCACTCCGGACAGACCAGAGAAATCGACATGGCCCTGATCAGCCTCAAGTCTCTCGGTGTCACCATGAGTGCGCCGCTCTTCTCCAACCTTGATCTCACCATCGGCACCGGCGACCGGCTCGGCATCGTCGCCGCCAACGGGCGCGGCAAATCGACTTTGCTGAAGTGCCTGACCGGCGACATGGAGCCGACATCAGGCGACATCACCCGCACGCGCGGCCTGCGCGTCGGCTATGTCGAGCAAGTCATCCCCGCAGCGCTGGCCGGGCGCAGCTTTCATGAGGTGGTGGCAGACGCCTTGCCGGCCGAGCAGGCCGAAAGCGAGCAATGGCGCGTCGATGTGGTTCTCGACTCGCTCGACGTGCCGCAGCCGATGCGCGAGCGGCCGATGCGAGCCTTGAGCGGTGGCTGGCAAAGGCTTGCGCTGGTCGCCCGCGTCTGGGTCACCGACCCCGACGTCCTGCTTCTCGACGAGCCGACCAACCATCTCGACCTCGGCAAGATCAGCCAGCTCGAAACCTGGCTGAACGCCCTGCCGCGCGAGGTGCCGCTGGTGATTGCCAGCCACGACAGGGCGTTCCTCGACGCCACGACCAACCGCACGCTGTTCCTTCGCCCTGAACAATCGCCGGTGTTTTCGCTGCCCTATTCGCGGGCGAGGCTTGCGCTGGACGAGGTCGACGCCTCAACCGAGCGCAAATTCCAGCGCGACATGAAAGTGGCGCAGCAGCTGCGCCGGCAGGCGGCCAAGCTCAACAACATCGGCATCAACTCGGGCAGTGATCTGCTGACGGTCAAGACCAGGCAGCTCAACCAGCGGGCAGAGCGCCTGGAAGAAGCGGCAGCGCCGGCACACCGCGAAAAATCGGCGGGCGCGATCAAGCTCGCCAATCGCGGCAGCCATGCCAAGGTGCTGATCACGCTTGACGATTTGGCGGTCGGAACCCCTGACGGCACGCTGTTGTTCAGCACCGGCAAGCGCCATATCTGCCAGCGCGATCGCATCGTCCTGCTCGGCCGTAACGGCGTCGGCAAATCACGGCTGATCGGCCTGATCCGGAACGCCATCGTCGAGCCGGAAACGGCGGCGCAAAGCCTGAAGGTGACGCCGTCGACCGTGCTCGGCTATAGCGACCAGGCATTGTCGGGCATCAGCGGCGACGACACGCCGCTGGCGATGCTGTCGCGCAGATTCGATGTCGGCGAGCAGCGCGCCCGCTCGCTGCTGGCGGGCGCCGGCGTCAACATCGACATGCAGGAGCGCAGGATCGGCGTGCTGTCGGGCGGCCAGAAGGCGCGGCTGATGATGCTGGCGCTCAGGCTCGCCAATCCCAATTTCTATTTGCTCGACGAGCCGACCAACCATCTCGACATCGATGGCCAGCAAGCGCTGGAAGCCGAACTGCTGGAACATCAGGCAAGCTGCCTGCTCGCCTCGCACGACCGCTCCTTCATCAGGGCAATCGGCAACCGCTTCTGGCTGATCGAGAAGCGGCGGCTGACCGAGGTCGACAGTCCGGAAGATTTCTTCCGCTCGGTGGCCGAAGCGGGAGATTGACGATTTTGCCCGATGAATGGCGAGCGGCTCAGCACACTTTCCCGCTCGCCGGAAAAGGCGCATCCTGAGGTCTCGCAAACCTAAGGAGGAAACCGGTCATGCGTGGGGCGGATGTCGTCAGGAAGCTGTATGATGCCTATGCAAAACGTGACATCGAGGGCGCGCTGGTCGACTGCGCCGATGATGTCGTCTTTCGTTGGATCGCCGATCCGGTGCAGTCGCGCTATGCCGGAGTGGCCCGCGGCAAGCAGGAGTTCCTTGCCAGGCTTGTGGCGCTGGACAGCGATTTCGAATACCGGCGCTTCGTCCCGGTTGAGATCATCGATGGCGGCGACAAGGTTGCGGCGCAGGTCGAGATCCATTTGACGCGCCGAACCACCGGTGACGAGTTTGTCTTGCGCACCGCCGATTTCTGGACGGTACGCGACGGCAAAATCATCGAACTGGTGGAATATTACGACACCGCTCTGGCCGCATCTGTCATCTGAGTCCAGTCCGTCGGACGGCACGCAGCTAAGCTTCCGGTTGGATGTGCGCTGACTTGGCGGTCGTCGCTCGATTCCCGGCAGGTGAGAAACGCCGTCTTCGATTGAATCCGGCCTTGCGGAAAAAAATCTGACGCTCTGTCGGATGATGATCGCCTGCCACGTCCTTGGGTTGCCGACACGGTGATGCCGGCGCCAATTGAGGAGAAAGCATCATGTCTATTCTGTCATCCATAGGTCACGCCGTGACCCGTTACTCGGCGGCTCGCGCCCGTTACCGCAGCGAACGCGCCATCCTTTCATTGCCGATCGAGCTGCGCAAAGATATTGGCTGGCCGGAAATCGTCGTCGACGCGCAAAACAGCCCGCGGATTCGCATCGAAGGTTGAAAGGTGCCAGTTGGCCGTGGCAGCAACGCGCCATTTCGGACCCGCGCCCGGCATTTGAAAAAACCATCGGCCGTGTAGGATCGTCGCCGTTTCGTTCGTCCTGTGGTTCGCAAAGGCAAACCAGAAGCAAAGAGGAGTATGACATGAATGACCAGCCGCAGACCCAGCCCGCCGCCAAAGTGCTTGGCGGGTTGACGCCCTACCTTCAGCTGGACGGCGCTTTCAAAGCCGCAGAATTTTACCAAAAGGCCTTCGGTGCCGAGCAGGTCTTTGCCTATCCGCCGGACGAACAGGGCCGCACCATGCATATCCATCTCTACATCAACGGTTCGACCCTGATGCTTTCCGACTTCTATCCCGAGCATGGAATGGCCGCTGTGAAGCCTCAGGGCTGCACCATGCAGCTCCATCTCGGCAGCGACGACATCGACGCCTGGTGGAAGCGGGCCATCGAGGCAGGCTGCGAGGAAGTCGTGCCGTTGCAGGTGATGTTCTGGGGCGACCGCTGGGGCAATATGCGTGATCCGTTCGGCGTCGAATGGGCGATGAACGCACCGGTGAAGAAGGCTTAGCACATTCTTCCTTCGCCCTTTGCGGGAGGAGGAAAAACCTACCCAGGAGGAAATCCAATGTCTTATGTCGATGGTTTCGTACTTGCCGTGCCGAAGGCAAAGCTCGATGCCTACAAGAAGCTGGCGGAAACCGCCGGCAGCGTCTGGAAGGAGCATGGCGCGCTTGCCTATGTCGAATGCGTCGGCGACGACGTGCCCTATGGCGAGATCACCTCGTTCCCGCGCGCCGTGCAGGCCAAGGACGACGAGATCGTCATCTTCTCATGGATCGTCTATGAATCCAGGCAGAGCCGCGACGCAGTGATGGCCAAGGTGATGGCCGATGAGCGCCTGAAGGCCGACTGGTCGACCATGCCGTTCGACGGCAAGCGCATGATCTTCGGCGGCTTTCAGCCGTTTATGGAGCTTTAGATGCATGTCGCGCAAAAGTGTGCAGCGGTTTTGCGATAACGACATGCATAAACAGGAATCTAAAGCGCGTCGCATGAGGCCGATCGAGCGCGACGCGCTTTAGGCGCAGCGGCGCTCTAAGCCAGCCTGTCGAGCAGCGGCTTCAGCCGGTCGCCATAGCGCTTCCACAGATCGACCGAGCCCTGATACATCGGCTGGCGTACCTGCGCGGCGGACGCCGTGCGCACCGGCCGGTCGGTCTGGTGGAACGACAACACGGCATCGTCCCACGGCAGGCCGAGATGGGCGATCAGCGCCCGCGACTGGGCTTCCTGGTCGGCGACGAAATCCTCATAGCGAACGTCGTGCACGACCTCAGGCAGCACGGCGTGCCAGTGCGCCATGATATCGGTGTAGAGATTGTGGAAATCGGCGAGTTCGCCGAGATCGTAGCCGTAGCGATGGCTGTCGCCGCGGAAGTGCACCTTGTAGATCGACAGGCAGGTCGCCGCCGCATCGCGCGCGCAATGGATGATCTTGGCCTGCGGCAGCATCATGTGGATGAAACCGATCAACAGGAAATTGCCGGGCATCTTGTCTGTGACGTGCCGAAAACCTGGATAGCGGGTGTGCAGCATGTCGAGATAGGCCTGGCCGGCCTCGGCATAGGCCTTGTCGGGCATGTCGGCGATGCCCCAGGGAAAGCCGCCCTTCATGCTGAGCGGAAACTGCTTGCCGACCGCCGTCTTCAATATGCTGAGCTCGCCCGCGCCATAGACCTGCGGATGGCTGGCGATGATCTGCTCGACCAGCGTGGTGCCGGAACGCGGCATGCCGACAACGAAGATCGGCGTGTCGTCGGCGATCCCGCTCGGCCTGTGCCTTTCAAAAAAGGCCTTGTCGAACACCGCCTTCATCGCCTCGAACTCGCCGCGCGTCTTGCCGGCGTCGTAGTCGATGCCCTGGCGGCGGATCGCGTTGCCTTCGGCGAAATAGTCGAAGGCGCGGCCATACTCCCTGAGGTCGTCATTGGCCTTGCCGAGGCCGAAGGAAAGCTGCATGCGCGCCAGGCTGCCTTGCGGCGCCTTGGCGTGCTCCGCCTCCATGCGGGCAAGCTCGGCGTCGCGCTCCTTCTGGCGCTTGACCTGGGTGAGCATCAGCCAGGCCCTGGCCATGCCGGGGTCCACCGCCAGCGCCTGCCTGAAAAGATCGGCAGCCTCGTCGAGATTGCCCTTTTCCATCAGCCCGACACCCAGGCCGTGCAAAAGATCGGCATCCTTCGGCCGGATCGTCAGCGCCTCGCGAAAAACAGCCAGTGCCTCATCCAGCCGGCCCGCTTCCTGCAGCGTTTCGGCAAGCCCGACGCGGGCGCGGACATGGAACGGGTTGCGGCCGATCGTGCCGCGATAAATATCTTCGGCGCCTTCGAACTGGCCGAGCTGCTTCAGCGACGAGCCGAGATTGTCACGCGCCGCCAGCTGGTCCGGCCGAATCGCCACCACCTTGCGGAAGAGATCGGCGGCGGCCGCTACCCGGCCGAGGTCGCGCAGCACGGTGCCGAGATTGTTGAGGAAATCCGGATTGCTCGGCTGCAGACGCACCGATTGTTCGATCAGCGCCAGCCCCTCGGCGCTGCGCCCGGTCTGGTGCAGCAGAAGCCCGAGGAAATGCGCAGCAGCCGGGTGGTTGGCCTTTTGCGCCAGCACCTGTCGGTAAAGCGCCTCGGCTTCCTGCCGGCGCCCCGTCTGGTGCAACTGCAGCGCCTGCTGCACGTGCTGGTCGAGCCCCAGCGGCGGCTGTCCGCCTGAGCCGTAACGTGCGCCTGCCGGTTGTCTCGGATCTCTGTTGATGGGAAACCTGCCGTGTTGTCCGCCTGCCGCGATCTAGGCCATCGCTGCGGCACGTGCAAGAGCAGACGGCGGTCGCTACGAAGCAAACCTCCGAACTCGGGGAGCTTACCGAAAGTCTGCCGGCGTCAGCACATACATGTTCTTGCGGCCGTGCGAGTAGGCTTGGCGCGCAATATCGTGGATCGACGAACGCTTGGCGTCAAAGGCGCTGAGAAATTCGGCCTCGGCTCCGCTTGCAGCCGGGTTGGCCGCCGAAAGTGCCGCAACCTCGACAAAGAACGGGACTTCGAACATGCCGTCATGGCCGACGAAACGAATGCGCTTGGCCGCCGCGTCATAGGAGCGGCTGGGATTGGGAAAATTGAGCGTCATGGCTTGCGCGTCAAATCAGGCGATTGCTTTCGGCAAGCTGGCGCGCCCGCCGCGCCGTTCCGTCAGTGTCGGCAATCCTTCGCCTTGCCGCCTCGTCGCTTCTTATCGTGAGGCGCGGCGACAAGACCTTTATCGGCTTGGTGACGGGACTAACTGCAACTGTCGGGACATCCGGTGTTCTTTCGGAGTTCATGACTCTCTTCCTTTCATACCTAAATAAATACAAATGCCGGAGGAATTTTTCCGGAAGTTCTTCAAACAATTTTTGAGGTGCACCGGGACCGTATCATCGTTCTGCAGATAACTATAGAAAAGTAATTTTAGGTTGGTAGGGGTAAGAGGCCGAAAACTTCTTGAATAAGCCGTATTTTCAGACTAATGGTATAAAACCGTTTTGGGTCATGCTTGGCCCTGCGGCGTCAGGGTTCTCGGCCCGCCAAACTTATCCAAATCGCCGACACCTGGTACCGCAATGCAGGCTCCGCTTCCGGAGCAGGCCGGAAAGAAACTTCAACGCACGAGAACTTCAAGGCACAAGCGAGAACTTCGAGGCACAAGAATGTCTGCCCGCACCACCCATTCCATCGCGCATTTCGCGGCACCTTTCGTGCTTGGCGGGCTGGATGGCGTGCAGCCGGCCGGCGACTATGACATCGACCACGACGAAGAACTGATCGACGGCATGTCGTGGCCTGCATGGCGCCGTGTCGCCACTTTCATCCATCTGCCGGCAAGGACGGTGAAAAGCGCGACCAGCCAGCTTGTCGCCGTCGACCATGCCGAGCTCGAGGCAGCGCTTCAGCACGACCAGGAGAATGTCACATGATCCGCTTCCAGCAGAGTGCGCGGCGCACGGACACGCCGGCGCATATCTTCACCGTCGGCCAGACCGTCCGCATGAAGAGCCGCACCGGCCTTGCCCAAAAGACCGCGGAGCTGTTCCAGATCAAGAGCCGGTTGCCGGTCAAGGACGGCTCGCCGCAATACCGCATCCGCAGCGAGCTGGAGACCTATGAGCGGGTCACCACGGAAGACAATCTCGAACCGGTCGACAACCCGGCCAGTTGAGCCGAAAGCAATCCGCAACACGTATAAGGGATCAGAAAATGGCCAAGGGTCAACAGCGCAGCAATCGCGAGACACGCAAGCCCAAGAAGGACAAGGTGGCGGCAAAACCGGCCTCGCCCTTCGGCTCGGCGGTCAAGCAGGCGGAGACCGCTGTGAAACCCAAGTCCAAAGGCTAGGGTTCGATCGCACGACAATCTGCCTGGAGGCGTGCTTGAACTCCGTCATCGAGTTCTACCGCTCGCGCGATGCCGACGAAGCGATACTCGATCGAGTGTCGCTGGAGGCACCGAACCTGCGCGCCGCCCTGCAAGGCGCCGCCACGCTACTTCACACGCTGATGATGCCGCAGATCCCCGATCGCCTGCGCATCTCCAACGAGGACGGCGCCGAGCTCTACGTCGGCCCCGCCGATGGTGCCTATCCGGACGAACAGTGAGGCCGGTGCGCTAGCAAGGCCCGTCATCGACGACGCGATAATCCGCCGCGCGGGCTTCGCATTCGTTGGGGAATGTCCGCAGCTCGCCATGGCGACGGGCACAGACCGGGCGGTATTCGCGGGTGCAGAATGTCTGCTCCTCACCGCCACCACCACCGCTGCGGCACTCGCCCTCGCGAATGATGCGGTATCCGGCCCGTTCGGCAAGGCAGGCATTGGCGAAGGTCTGGCGGTCGCCGCCGCGCCGGGCACAGACCGGGTCATATTGCTTGGTGCAGAATTGCGGCCCCGGCCGTGGCGGGCGCGGCCCTGGCCCCTCATCCACCACGACGGTGCAGGCTGCGAGAATTGCCGACAGGAACAGGATGGAAAAAACCTGCCGCGGAAAGATTGCCGCAAGAAGCCGCATGAATGTTTCCCTCCCTCGAAACTCCTGCCTGCACAATGGTGCCTGCGTCCGGCCGATCCTCGTCATTACGCTGCCAAATGCAACCCCTGTTTGCAACTGGCGAGCCAGGGCGGTATGCCGGCGCAAGCCAAGATAGCACCTGCCCCGCTTGCTGGACCATGCCTGGGTGGCGTCTGGCCGATGACCGCGCGGAGAACCGGGGCTATCGGTGCGATGCGTCGGGATGCGCCTGTTGGTCCGCCCGCGGCTCTATCTTGCAAGCATCACGTTTCCGTGCGATAAATTTTGTGTTCGGGCATTTGCGACCCGGAGAGCGGAACGTTTTGGACGACCTTTCCCCGATACTGTGAATCTCTGACAGCCCCGTTTTCGGCGGGGGGTTTTACCATGCGCCAATGCATGACTGCCGAAGCAACCACCGGGACTTGCCCACGGCGCCAGGCGGCGGGCGGAACCACCAAGACTGACACGGGTGAAGGAGTTTCCCCAATGGCCCAGACCGGCACCGTTAAATTCTTCAACGCTACCAAAGGCTTCGGCTTCATCACGCCCGATGGCGGCGCCAAGGATGTGTTCGTCCACATCTCGGCAATCGAGGCTTCCGGGCTGCGCACGCTCGTCGACGGTCAGAAGGTCACCTTCGATGTCGAGCCCGACCGTATGGGCAAGGGTCCGAAAGCGGTCAATCTCCGCGCTGCCTGAACCACAGCGTGCCGCGCGTCCTTTCGGGGTGTGAGGATGCTGCAAGGCTTTTGGAGTGAACGTGAATTCTGTAAAGGCGCGGCGGTCTTCGCCGCGCCTTTTGTGTTCTGGGATGCTTGCAGACGCCCGCAAAACTTTCTCTTGCCGATGGCACTAAAATAAAGGACAAATTTCCGTCCGGGCATTTGCCGGCCCGAGACTGGACTTGTGGGATCAAAGGAGCTTCCCATGCCGCAGACCGGCACCGTCAAATTCTTCAATCACGCCAAGGGCTTCGGCTTCATCACGCCGGACGACGGGGCAAAGGATGTCTTCGTCCATATTTCGGCCGTGCAGGCGTCGGGTCTTCCCGGTCTCGAGGATGGGCAGAAAGTGACATTCGACACCGAGCCGGACAAGCGCGGCAAGGGTCCGAAAGCCGTCAACCTGTCGATCGGCTGAACCAGCCCTGGACAGAATGGACGTGGGCCGGTCTGGCCTGCGGTGTTTGCGGCACGCTTGAACCGCCCAGTTAGATGAACCGCCTGGTCAAATTTCGTTCAGCCCCCGTTCAGCCACGGTCGCATATCAATCTTCGTTAAAGCCGGACCGCATCCCCCGAAAACGACCCGGGCCGGCACGAAGGAGACCGACATGAACCGAATTTTCAAGACTGCCATCCTGTCCGCTGCGGTCGTTGCGACCACGCTTGCGACCTTGCCCGCGGCCAGTGCCGATGAATGGCGCCATCACCGCCGTCACCACGGCCACGGCGACGCCGTTGCGGCCGGCGTCCTCGGCCTTGCGGCAGGTGCCCTGATCGGCGGTGCGCTCGCCAGTCCGCAGCCCCGCTATTACGACCCGGCCTATGATGATGAATACTACCGGCCTGCCCCGGTGCGCCGTTATTACGTGCAGCCGCGAGTGGCCTATGCCGAAAGCTATGCGGAGCCCTGGACCCGCGGCTGGTACGAATACTGCTCGGACCGCTACCGGAGCTTCAACGCGCGTACCGGCACGTTCACCGGCTATGACGGCGAACAGCATTTCTGCACCGCCAATTAACGGAGGCAATTTCCGCCGGAAAAAAGCGCGGTCGCACAGGCCGCGCTTTTTTTGTTTCCGGCAAGCGGTTTCAGATCAGGAACGGATTGCTCCGCCGCTCCTCACCAAAACGGCCGCCGGGACCATGGCCGCAGATGAAGCCGATGTCGTCGCCCAACGGCAAAAGCTTCTCCTTGATCGAGGCGATCAGCGCGGCGTGGTCGCCGCCCGGCAGATCGGTGCGGCCGACCGAACCGCGGAACAGCACGTCGCCGACATGGGCGAACTTCGCGGCCCGGTTATAGTAGACGACGTGGCCGGGTGCGTGGCCTGGACAATGGAGCACCTCGAACACGTGTGAGCCGAACGAAACGGTCTCGCCTTCGGCAAGGAACCGGTCGGGGACACAGTTGCGCACGGAATCGGTGATGCCATAGCGCTTTGCCTGGTACTCGAGATTGGCGAGCAGCGGCCGGTCGGCGGCATGCGGGCCGATGATCTCGATACCGAGCGCCTCCTTCAGTTCCATGGCCCCGCCGGCATGGTCGATATGGCCATGCGTAATCCAGATCGCGCCGGCAGTGATCGCATTGTCCTCGAGCGCCGCCAGCACCTTGTCGATGTCACCGCCCGGATCGACGACAACGCCTTGTCTGTCGTCCATGTCGAAGAGGATGGTGCAGTTCTGCTGGAACGGCGTGACCGGCACGATGCCGGCGTTGAGCTGACCCATATTCGTCCTTTCACGCTGTCGGAGCGCTGCGCGTCCCCTCGAACGCGTCAGGAAAGCCCCAACCTTGAATCAGGCCCTGATGTAGAGACACACGCGAACGGCGTCCACCGCTCCCACAAACGGCAAAACGAAATGGGCGGCTGAAGCCGCCCATTTGAAAACCTGAAACGTCGAAGCCTATTTCTTCATCGCGTTCATGACCGCACCGATGATGCCGGTCAGGATGGCGCCGCCGCCGGCACCGCCAACGATGTTTGGAATGTTCAACGCGCTGCCGGCTCCTGCCGCCGTGGCGGCTGCTGCCGGATCGACCGCGCCACCCAGCAGACTGTTGAGAATGAGCCCACCGCCGACGCCGCCAACAGCGCCGCCCAGGATTTTGGTAAGCTGCCCCATCGCCGCAGTCTTGATAGCCGCACCCACCGCCTGACCACCGATGATACCCGTAATCACCTGAATAATGATCGGAAGAAGCGTGTTCATATCCATATTTCCAGTCCCTCCATAGCTGCCAGCCTCCCGGGCCGACCCCATCATGAGACGCCGAATTGTGTGAAAGTCAAATGCAGAAGCGCTTAAATAAAAGGGGCGGCCCGAAAACCGCCCTTACTAGTTAAAAAAGCTGTGACTTTCGTTATTCTGCAGCGATTGCGTGCTTGGGCTGAACGGCCGCAGAATAGTCATTCATCAGCGTCTTGGCGATTTCGCCAACCTCGAATCGGTAGGGACCGATCTCCGAAACCGGCGTCACCTCGGCTGCCGTCCCGGTGAGGAAGCACTGCTGGAAACCATCAAGCTCTTCCGGCATGATGGCGCGCTCGATCACCTCAAAACCGCGGTCCTTAGCAAGGCCGATGACCGTGCGGCGGGTGATGCCGTCGAGGAAGCAATCGGGCTTGGGCGTATGGATCTTGCCGTCCTTGACGAAGAAGATGTTGGCGCCTGTCGCTTCCGCCACCTGGCCACGCCAGTCGAGCATCATGGCGTCGGCATAGCCCTTGGCCTCGGCGGCATGCTTGGACATGGTGCAGATCATGTAGAGGCCGGCCGCCTTCGATTTCGACGGTGCGGTGCGCGGGTCGGGGCGGCGCCATTCGGCCATGTCGAGGCGGATGCCCTTGAGCTTCTGCGCCGGGTCGAAATAGCTTGGCCACTGCCAGATGGCGATGGCGCAGTTGATCCGGCTGTTCTGTGCGGAAACGCCCATCTGTTCGCTGCCGCGCCACGCGATCGGCCGGACATAGGCGTCCTGGAAACCTTGCTTCTTCAACAGAGTGCGGCAGGCGTCGTCGATCTCGGCGACCGAGTAGGGTATCTTGAAGCCAAGCAGGCGCGCCGATTCATGCAGGCGTTCGGTGTGGTCGGTCAGCTTGAAAATTTCGCCGCCATAGGCGCGCTCACCCTCGAATACCGCGCTGGCGTAATGCAGCCCGTGGGTCAAGACGTGGATCTTGGCGTCGGCCCATTTGACGAATTCGCCGTTCATCCAGATAAAGCCGTCCAGTTGGTCGAAGGGAACGGATGCCATGGTAACCTCCCGCGGGCGGCAGCCCGCACATCATTGTGTCATTGCGTGTTTCGTTTCGGCCGCTGCAGGCGGCCATTGTCTTAAAGCGTAGGCGGATATTTAAGGTCTGGCAAACTCAGGAAGTTCCGGAAAAAACGGCTTCGCTTGCCTTTTCGTTCGCAATCCGCCGAAAAGCTTGGCAAAAATTACCATCGCGCGGAAAATACGTCAATAGTGCTGACATAATTTCCTGCTTCACACGGAGAAAAGATGACGAGCCACGCAGCCGCAGAGCCGATCAGGACGGCGATCACCGACGAGGACGGCATCGATTTCGCCATCATCGAGTTGTTCTTCTTCGCCTATCGCGACTTTACCTCCGATCCGGACCAGATCCTGGCCGATTACGGTTTTGGCCGCGCCCATCATCGGGTGTTGCATTTCGTCAATCGCCGGCCCGGGCTGACGGTCGCCGAACTCCTCGACGTGCTCAAGATTACCAAGCAGAGCCTGGCGCGCGTGCTCAAACAACTGATCGACACCGACCATATCGTGCAATTGCAGGGCCCTCGCGACCGCCGCCAGCGCGAGCTTTATCCTACGGCCAAGGGCCGTGCGCTGGCGCTGGCACTGGCGCGGCCACAGTCGCGCCGCATCCATGCTGCATTGGAAGATTCCGGAGCCACCGAACGCGCCGTCATCGAACGGTTCCTTGAAGCGATGGTCAATCCGGAACTAAGGGCGCAGATCGACATTGTGCCCGCAAAGATGTCAGGGAAAAGCCATGGAGACCATTGAGAGGGTTGATCATCCGACAGCACCGGAAGACGACGCGCCGCATCTGCTGGTGGTCGACGACGACACCCGAATCCGCAATCTTCTGAAACAATATCTGACCGAAAACGGCTTTCGCGTTACCGTCGCCGGAAATTCCGGCGAGGCCCGGCGCAAGCTCGCCGGCCTCGATTTCGATCTGATCGTGCTCGACGTCATGATGCCGGGTGAAAGCGGCGTCGATCTCACCAAGGCGCTGCGGGCGGAGAAAAACGTGCCGATCCTGATGCTCACCGCACTGTCCGAAACCGACAGCCGGATCACCGGGCTCGAGGCCGGCGCCGACGACTATCTGCCAAAACCGTTCGACCCGCGCGAGCTGATCCTGCGCATCAACAATATCCTGCGCCGCGGCGGCCCCGCGACGACGCCCAAGGTCGAACAGCTGGTCTTCGGCCCCTATACGTTCCAGATCGCCAGGCGTGAGCTGAAGCGCGGCGGCGAGGCTCTCAAGCTGACGGACCGCGAGCAGGAAATCCTGGCGATCTTCGCTGCGCGCGCCGGCGAGACGATACCGCGGCATGAGCTTGTCGGCGACGAGTCCGAGGTCGGCGAGCGCACGATCGATGTCCAGATCAACCGGCTGCGCCGCAAGATCGAACGCGATCCGTCCAATCCGGTCTGGCTGCAGACTGTGCGCGGTATTGGGTATCGGCTCAGCGTGGAATAGAATGCCGCCGACAGCGGTCCTTTGCCGGGCCGCCGGTGAGCGAAAAGACGAATGGCGACCACGCAACTCGAACGGCCGGAAGATGGCGGCTTGAGCGCCCGCGCGACGCGGGCGCTCAAGGCCGTGCCGCGCGCTTGGAACCGTTTCTGGCGCCTGGTGTCGCTTTACATGCCGAAGCGGCTCTATGCCCGCTCGCTGATCATCGTCATCGCGCCGATGATCATGCTGCAGTCGGTCGTCGCCTTTGTCTTCATGGAGCGCCACTGGCAGACCGTAACGCAGCGCCTGTCGCAGGCCACGGTGCGCGACATCGCCGCCATCATCGACCTGATAGAGACCTATCCGCACGACGCCGATTACGCCAACGTCATCCGTATCGCCCAGGATCGCATGCAACTGAAGGTCGACCTCCTACCGCCCGACCCGCTGCCGCCACCCGGGCCAAAGCCGTTCTTCTCGATCCTCGACGAGATCCTTTCGTCCGAGATCACTCGCCAGATCAACCGTCCGTTCTGGATCGATACGGTCGGCAATTCCAATATCGTCGAGGTCCGCGTCCAACTTGAGAACAAGGTGCTGCGGGTCTTCGTGCGCCGCAGCCAGGCCTATGCGTCGAACACCCATATTTTCCTGATCTGGATGGTCGGCACCTCACTGGTGCTGCTGATGATTGCCATTCCTTTCCTGCGCAACCAGATCCGGCCGATTCTAACGCTGGCCGAGGCGGCCGAGAGCTTCGGCAAAGGCCGGCCGATGCCGCGCGATTTTCGCCCGCGCGGCGCCGAGGAAGTCCGCCGCGCCGGCTTTGCCTTCATCCAGATGCGGGAACGCATCGAACGCCAGCTCGAGCAGCGCACGGCCATGCTGAGCGGCGTCAGCCACGATCTGAGGACCATCCTCACCCGCTTCAAGCTGCAATTGGCACTGGCCGGGACCAAGGCGGCCGACACCCAGGCACTCGACCAGGACATCGACGACATGCAGTCGATGCTGGAAGGCTATCTTGCCTTTGCACGCGGCGAAGCGTCGGAAGACGCCGGCCAGTTCGATCTCGAAGCCTTCTTCGACAAGCTTCGCGAGGAAGCCACGCTGCGCAAGCGCAAGCTATCGACCGTGCTTGTCGGCGATCCGCACGTCCATGTGCGCCCCAATGCCTTTGCCCGGCTGCTGTCCAACGTCGTCGGCAATGCATTCCGCTATGCCAAGACGGTGGAGATCAATGCCAATCATGGACGCGGTTCGCTGCTCGTCACCATCGACGATGACGGTCCGGGCATTCCGCCCGAAAAGCGGGAGGATGTATTCAAGCCTTTCGTGCGGTTGGACGAGGCCCGCAACCTCGACGCCAGCGGCACCGGCCTTGGCCTCTCCATCGCACGCGACATTGCCCGCAGCCATGGCGGCGACATCGTCCTCGAGCGCAGCCCGCTCGGCGGCCTGAGGGCGGTGATCAAGGTTCCGGCTTGACGGCAGCGAGACCCGGCCGTTCATCGGCCCGTCATGAAACCATGGTGAAGAGCACCAATGAAGCGCGCGATCCTGATTGATTCGGCCCTGCGGCCTCATTTCGACCCCGCGCCTGTCCGGGTGCGCCGGTGCGAGGCCAGAGCTGCGGCGTGGTCGCCGTTCAGGCATCGCGGCGAGGCAATCAAGCTCTCCGCCAAGGGACCGCCATGCGCATCCTGATGGTCACCGACGCCTGGCGCCCGCAAGTCAACGGCGTCGTCCACACGCTGGAGCGCCTCTCGGAGACGCTGAAATCCTTCGATGTCGAGACGGACTTCCTGACGCCGAACATCTTTCGCACCCTGCCGCTGCCGACCTATCCGGACATCAGGCTGGCGCTGACGACTCCTCACCGCGTGGCGCAGCTGATCGAGGCACGCAAGGTGGACCACATCCATATCGTCACCGAAGGACCGCTCGGCATTATGGCCCGGCGCTACTGCCGTAACGCCGGCCGCCCCTTCACGACCAGCTATCACACACGTTTTCCGGAATATCTGAGCGCGCGCCTGCCGGTGCCTGAAGCATGGGCCTATCGCTGGCTGCGCGATTTCCACAATTCAGGACAGGGCACGCTGGTCGCCACCCAGTCGCTCGCCGACGATCTTGCGGCGCGCGGCTTCACCAAGCTCCGGCCATGGACGCGCGGCGTCGACACAGATCATTTTCGACCGGATAAAAGAAAGGACCTGGGATTTCCCGGACCGATCTTCCTCTGCGTCGGCCGCGTCGCGATCGAAAAGAACCTGCCGGCCTTTCTCGACCTCGACCTGCCCGGCAGCAAGGTGGTCGTAGGCGAAGGGCCGGAATTGGCGAAGCTGAAGGCCAGATATCCCGATGCCCATTTCCTCGGCCATCGCCCGAACGACGAACTGGCCGAGATCTACGCCTCGGCCGATGCTTTCGTCTTCCCCAGCCGCACCGACACATTCGGCAACGTCATCATCGAGGCGCTGGCCAGCGGCACGCCGGTCGCAGCCTATCCCGTCACCGGACCGATCGATATTGTGGGTGACGGCATCGGCGGCGCGGTATCAGACGACCTGCGGCAAGCAGCGCTCGCCGCCCTTCACGTCGACCGCGCCGCGGCGCGGCAACGTGCTATGCGCTACAGCTGGAAGGCCTGCGCGGAAATGTTCATGGAAACGGTCGAAGAGGCGCTGGGTACCACGCGTAAACTGGCTGCCTGAGCAACAGCGCAGTTAGAACAGCTTGCCGCCGTCCGGCACCTTGCGCTCGATCGCACCAAGGACGACGGCACCCTCGTCATCGGGAAAGCCGAGCGTCAGCACTTCCGACATGAATGATCCGATCTGACGCGGCGGGAAATTGACCACAG
The DNA here is from genome assembly GCF_040317925.1 of Mesorhizobium sp. M1348. Taxonomy (NCBI): domain Bacteria; kingdom Pseudomonadati; phylum Pseudomonadota; class Alphaproteobacteria; order Hyphomicrobiales; family Phyllobacteriaceae; genus Mesorhizobium; species Mesorhizobium sp. M1348. The sequence continues at coordinate 97,662 of NZ_JAMYLH010000005.1, forward strand.
CGAACACCTGCCGGCCGATCAGGGTTTCGGGCGTATAGTATTTCGTGATCTGGGCCGAGGATTTCTTCACCCCGATCACGGGACCGAAATCGATTTTCAACTTGATCGCCGGCTTGCGCGCCTCGGGAAAAGGCTCGGCCTCGACGATCGTGCCGGCGCGGATGTCGACGCGGTCGAAATCGGCAAAGCTGATCTCGGGTTTTCGCGCGTTGCTCAAACTCATCGACTGTCACGCGTTTCCGTAGGTTTCGAACAGCACGCCGGCCAACGCATCCTTGGCCGAAGTCCCCGACCAGACGACGAACTGGAACGCCTGGAAATAGCATTCGCAGGCCTCCAGCGCCGACGACAGCAGCACCTCGACCTGCTGGCTCGACGGCTCGACCCCACCGGCCAGCAGCAGCGACTGGCGGAACATGATGGCGCCTTCCTGCTCCCAGAGATCGAAATGGCCAAACAGCATCTGTTCGTTGATCAGCGAAAGCAGCCGCATCACCTCGAGCGCGCGCGCCTCAGGCACCTTGATGTCGAAAGCGCAAGCCAGGTGCAGCGCCTCGTAGTCCTCCATCCAGGAGAATGAAACGTGGTAGTCGGTCCAGCTTCCGGCAACCGAGATCGAGATCTCGTCGTCGCCGGCCCGCTCGAAGGACCAATCGTTGTTGTGCGCCACCTGCTCGATAACATCCACCGGATGGATTTCGCGGGAGAATTCGAGTTCGAGAAGTTCCATGAAATGCTTCCTGTCGTTCTGGGAGCGCCACCACACGCTCCGCGGGAGAGGCACACTCGAACAATTCTGCCTAGAACTCGGACGGCCAGGACTTCGTCAACGCAAAGACCCCGGACCGGACCCCACCGCCCGGCGCATGACCCTGCTCCGAATCATGCAACAAATTCAGTCTATTGATCGGGAGTCGCGTGACCAGCCCAATTTTTCGCACTGCGTCATTCGCATGTGGAAAGGCGCTGTCACAAAGATCCACGCAGTACCGGTAAGCGATTCACGACAAAGCGCTTTTTGCGATCCGGCTTTGTGGAAAAGTTTACGATTTATTTCTTATTATTTTTTTGCACGCGGCTTTGCCGCCGCCGCAGGCGCTACTTGACCGGTCAATTCGGCAAGCCTGGCCTCGAGCGCCTCGATGCGAGCGGCGAGGCGGGTGTTTTCTTCCCTGGCCTTCGCCGCCATGTCGCGAGCGGCCTCGAATTCCTCGCGCTGCACCACGTCCATGGAGTTGAGTATGCGCTCGGCCTGGCCCCTGAAGGCAGTCTCCACCTCGCGCCGCACGCCTTGCGCGGCACCGGCTGCGTCGGTCATCAGCTTGGCGAATTCATCGAGAATGCGGTTCGGTCCGGTCGCCATGGCAAATCCTCGCTTGGTCGAATTGACGTAGTGGCGCACGATGCGGAATGCAAGCACACGCTTGCCTTGACCCTGCCAAAACCCTGCCGCATGGTCCGCGCCCGAACCTGATCGGAACCGGGAGACCCTGTTGAGCGAATATTTGCTGCCGCTGGCTGCCCTGCCCTTCCCCAACATCGATCCGGTCATCGTCCGGATCGGACCGCTGGCGGTGCATTGGTACGGCGTCGGCTACATCGTCGGCATTCTGTTCGCCTGGTGGTATGCCAAGCGCCTCGTCACCAACCCAAAACTGTGGCCAGACGGCACCCTGCCGATGAAGCCCGTCGACCTCGACGACTTCATCGTCTGGGCAGCCATCGGTGTGGTGCTCGGCGGACGCACCGGCTACGTGCTGTTCTACGATCTGCCGCGCTACATTGCCAATCCGCTCGATATCGTCGCCGTCTGGCAGGGCGGGATGTCGTTTCATGGCGGCCTGCTCGGCGTCATTCTTGCAATGACGCTGTTTTCCCGGTCTCGCGGCATCCGCACATGGTCGCTGTTCGACGTGGTTGCCGCCGGCGTGCCGGTGGGGCTTGGCCTCGTTCGCCTGGCAAACTTCATCAATTCCGAACTGTGGGGCCGGCCGACCGACGTTCCATGGGCATTCGAATTCCCCAATGGCGGCCCATTTGCACGCCATCCAAGCCAGATCTACGAAGCGCTGCTCGAAGGGCTGGTGTTGTTCCTTATCCTGCGCTTCCTCACCCATTCGCGGCTCAAGCTGAAGACGCCGCGTTTCGTCGGCGGCGCCTTCATCGCCGGCTATGGCGCCTCGCGCATCTTCGTCGAATTCTTTCGCGAGCCCGACCAGCAGCTTGGCTACCTCCTTGGCACGAGCTGGCTGACCATGGGAATGGTGCTGTCGCTGCCGATGGTGCTGGCCGGCATCTGGGCGATGGCTACAGCCAAGCCGGTGACAAAACCGCAGCCGGCATGACGCGGCTGAAAACCCGCATCGCCGAGCTGATCGGTGCGGTGGGACCGATCCCCATCAGCGAATATATGGCGCTCTGCCTGTTCGATCCGCAGGACGGCTATTATACGACACGCGAGCCGTTCGGCGCCGCCGGGGACTTCGTCACCGCACCGGAGATCAGCCAGATGTTTGGCGAGCTGGTCGCCGTTTGGGTCTACCAGGCGTGGCTGGCGATCGGCCGGCCGACGCCGGTCGCCATCGCCGAAATAGGCCCCGGCCGCGGCACGCTGATGAGAGATATGCTGCGCACGCTTTCGCGGCTCGATCCGACGCTTACCGCCAGTGCATCGTTCGCTTTGATCGAGACCAGTCCGCGGTTGACCGAGGTCCAGAAACGGACACTTGCCGGGACGTCGGCCACCATCGCCTGGCATGAGGCCGTTGACACACTAGCGCAGGGGCCGCTTCTGATTGTTGGCAACGAGCTGTTTGACGCGGTGCCTATCCGCCAGTTCGTCCGCGCTGGAGCCGGCTGGCGCGAACGGATGATCGGTCTCGACGATACGAACCGGCTGCGCTTTTTCGTCGGCGCCGGCTCGCTCGACCCGATGCTGCTGCCGGAGGGTGCCGAGAATGCGCCGCAAGGTGCCATCGTCGAGGTGGCGCCAGCCCGCGCTGCCCTGATGGCGGCCATCGCCGGGCGACTTGCCGGATTTGGCGGCGCCGGCCTGTTTCTCGACTACGGTCACTTCCAGCCCGGGATCGGCGACACCTTGCAGGCCTTGCGCAAGCACGGTCATGAGGACGTGCTGGCCAATCCGGGGCAGGCCGATCTCACCGCCCATGTCGATTTCGCTGCCCTCGCGGCAACCGTTCGGGCACACGGCCTCGATGCCCACCTCTCAACGCAAGGTGAATTCCTGCTCAAGGTGGGGCTTCTCGAACGGGCTGGCCGGCTCGGCGCCAATGCCGATGAGGCAGCTCGCGAAAAGATCGCGGCCGACGTCGAGCGCCTCGCCGGCCCGCTGGCCATGGGCGAACTCTTTAAGGTGCTTGCGGTCCTCCCCGCCGGCATTGCCGTTCCGCCGTTTCCAAGCACGGATTGACTTTTCGCTGCCGCCTCTCCCACTCTCCCATCTCCGGCTAGCGCCCGACATCAACTGCGCCAGCCTTAACTGACCAGCTTTCAAGTGCGCCCGTCTTCAACTCGCCGGTCTTCAACTCACCCGTTTTCAACTCGCCCGTCTTCAACTCGCTTGACGAAATCGCCCATACGGACAACAAAGCCGCCATGCTGAATCAGACCAAACCGGATCCCGTTCGGTCGCCCTTGCTGGAAACGGCGCAAGGCATCCGCCACGGCTACTTCACACGCGTCGGCGGCATTTCCAGCGGCATCTACCGGGGCCTCAACATCGGCACCGGCTCGAACGACGACCAGACGCTGGTGCGCGAGAATCGCCGCCGGGTCGCCGAATGGATGGGCGTGCCTGCAAACCATCTGCTGAGCGCTCACCAGGTTCATTCGCCGGACGTTGTCATTGCCAGGGAGGTTTTTGCCGGCGAGCGGCCCAAGGCCGACGCCATTGTCACCGACCGGCCGGGCATTGCCGTCGGTGCCTCGACCGCCGATTGCGGACCGGTCCTCTTCGCCGACGCCGAGGCGCGCATTATCGGCGCCGCCCATGCCGGCTGGAAAGGCGCTTTCACCGGCGTGCTGGAAAACACCATCGCGGCAATGGAAAGCCTCGGCGCCCGGCGCGACCGCATCGTCGCAGTGCTCGGTCCGTCGATCGGCCCACGGAATTACGAAGTCGGACCGGAATTCGTCGCCCGCTTCGTCGACGCCGATGCCGGCAATGCTCGCTATTTCGCGCCCTCCGCAAATGCCGGACACGCGATGTTCGACCTCAACCGCTACACGGTCGACCGGCTGACCAAGGCTGGCGTCAACGCCGAAGGACTCGATCGCTGCACCTATGCCGAGGAAGAGCTTTTCTACTCCTATCGGCGCAGCACGCATCGCAACGAGCCCGACTACGGGCGGCAGGTTTCGGCAATCGTTTTGGAGGCTGACTGATGGCGCTGCATTTCGAACGCTCGGAATTCGACGCGCGGCGCGATCGACTGATGATCGAGATCGCCGAAAAGAAGCTCGACGCCGTCCTGCTGTTTGCCCAGGAAAGCATGTATTGGCTGACCGGCTACGACACCTTCGGCTTCTGCTTTTTCCAGTGCCTGGTGGTCAAGGCCGACGGCTCGATGGTGCTGCTGACGCGTTCGGCCGACTTGCGCCAGGCGCGCCACACCTCGATCATCGACAACATCGTTTTGTGGACGGACCGCAACGGCGCCAACCCGGCGGTCGACCTGCGCAATCTGCTCAACGAGCTTGACCTGCTCGGCGCCCGCATCGGCGTCGAATACGACACCCACGGCCTGACGGCCTATAATGGCCGGCGCCTCGACGAGCAGTTGCAGACCTTCGGGCAGATCGCGGATGCCTCCGGCATTGTCAGCCGGCTGCGGCTGTTCAAGAGCCCGGCCGAAATCGCCAAGGCGGAAAAAGCCGCCAATCTGGCCGACGACGCGCTGGACGCAGCACTGCCGCTGATCAAGCAGGGCGGCGATGAGGCGCTGATCCTGGCCGCCATGCAAGGTGCGATCTTTGCCGGCGGCGGCGATTATCCGGCCAACGAGTTCATCATCGGCTCCGGCGTCGACGCCCTGCTTTGCCGCTACAAGGCCGGTCGACGCAAGCTCACCAAGAACGACCAGCTGACGCTCGAATGGGCCGGTGTCTTCCACCACTACCATGCGGCAATGATGCGCACGGTGTTGACCGGCAAGGTATCGAAACGCCACCAGGAATTGTTCGATGCCGCCCGCGCCGCGCTACTTGCAGTCGAGAAGGCGATGACACCCGGTAACACGTTCGGCGACGTGTTCGACGCCCATGCCCGCACGCTCGAGGCCCACAATTTAACCAAGCACCGGCTCAATGCCTGCGGCTATTCGCTCGGCGCCCGCTTCACCCCGTCCTGGATGGATATGCCGATGTTCTATCAGGGCAATCCCGAACCGATCGCGCCGAACATGACGCTGTTCGCCCATATGATCATCATGGACTCCGAAACCGAAACCGCGATGACGCTTGGCCGCACCTATCTGACCACCGAATCCCAGCCGAAGCCGCTGTCCCGCCATGATCTCGACTTGATCGTGCAGTGAATCCATAATGGAAAGAGTGTGAGGGGCGTTCGTCGCCAAGGAGTTTTCAGGCTAATGAGACGATCGCATGTGACGACCGTGTCATTGCTCGTGGGGCTGGCACTGGTGGCCTGCACCAATGCGAAGGACGTTCTCGAACCCTCGGCCATTGCCCCGCAATCGACGCAATCGCTCTCCGGAGCCGGAGCTGCCGCAACACCCCCCTCAACTCCGGCTCAGCCTGCCGGCACCGCGCAAACTGCAGGTACAGCGCAGCCTTCCGCTGCAGCAGCCGTGCCGCCCGCCAAAAGCGCGGCTGCCATTGCGCGGACCCGGCTGCAGGTGGCGCCGATCGTCGGCGCCTCGGTAGAAGCCGCGACACCGCTGACCGCCGAGCTTCAGACACGCGCCAGGCAGCGCGGCATCACCTTGGCCGGCAGCACCGACCAGACCCCAACGCATGTGCTCAAGGGCTATTTCTCGACCATGACGGAAGGCAAGGACACCACCGTCATCTACGTCTGGGACATCTATGACCCGGCCGGCAACCGGCTGCATCGCATCAATGGCCAGCAGAAGGCGCCGTCCGTCGGTGGCGGTGAAGGCTGGGCGGCGGTTGCGCCGGCGACCATGCAGGCCATTGCCGACCAGACAATCGACCAGTTCGCCACCTGGCTTGGCGGTGGCGCCGGCTGACCTGGAGCATGATTCCAAAAGTGGAATCCGGTTTTCGGAAAAGACCATGCTCAAACACAAAGATAGCGCCAGCCCGATTCCGCCGGCATGGAACTGGCTCTATCGCCGCATGCTCAAGCCGTAAGCGTTTATTGAGATTAGCCGGCGGATTCCCATTCACGACGCTTGCAATACCGGCGCGGGCCGCTAAAAGCCCGACTAAGAGGCTGGAGTGTCTATCGGAGTCTCTCAATCCTTCGCCAGGAACGGTGCATGAAGCTCTTCGCGGGCAATTCCAACAGGGTGCTGGCCGAATCAGTCGCCCGCTACCTCAACATTCCGCTGGGCAAGGCCAGCGTCAGGCGCTTCGCTGACCAGGAAATCTTCGTCGAGATCCAGGAGAATGTGCGCGGCGAGGACGTCTTCATCCTGCAGTCCACCTCGTTCCCGACCAACGATCATCTGATGGAACTGCTCATCATGATTGATGCCTTCATGCGCTCCTCGGCCAAGCGCATCACTGCGGTTATTCCTTATTTCGGCTATGCCAGGCAGGATCGCCGTGCCTCTGGCCGCACGCCGATCTCGGCCAAGCTGGTCGCCAACATGATCACGAGGGCGGGCGTCGACCGGGTGCTGACCCTGGATCTCCATGCCGGCCAGATTCAAGGCTTCTTCGACATCCCGACCGACAATCTGTTTTCCGTGCCGGTCATGGCCCGCGACGTGAAGGCGAAATACAAGCAGCTTGCCAATGTCATGGTTGTGTCGCCGGATGTCGGCGGCGTGGTCCGCGCCCGCGCGCTCGCCAAGCGCATCGACGCCCAGCTTGCCATCGTCGACAAGCGCCGCGAGCGCCCCGGCGAATCGGAAGTCATGAACGTCATCGGTGACGTGCGCGGCAAGGATTGCCTGTTGATCGACGACATCATCGATTCGGGCGGCACGCTGTGCAATGCGGCCGATGCGCTGCTTGCCGACGGCGCCACCAGTGTCACCGCCTATACTACCCATGGCGTTTTGTCCGGCGGCGCCATCGCCCGCATCGGCGCCTCGAAACTGCAGGAACTGGTCATTACCGATTCCATCCAGCCGACCCAGGCAGTGCTCGACGCCGCCAATATCCGGGTCATCTCCATCGCCGAACTGATGGGTGAGGCGATCTCGCGCACGGCGACCGAGGAATCGGTGTCGAGCCTGTTCGATTAATGCGTATCGCGCAAAAGTGTGCAGCGGTTTTGCGATAACGAACATGCATAAAAACAAGAACCCAAAGCGCGTCGCATGAGGCCGGTCGAACGCGACGCGCTTTAGGACTGCGACTCAGGCCGAGCCGGACCGCTTATTCGCCGCACACCTTCGCCAGCATCACGGGCGCCGCGCATATAACCGCGTGGCGAGGCTCCCAGCATGCGCTTGAACATGGTGATGAAGGCCGGCACACTGTCATAGCCGAGATCGAGCGCCACCCTTGTGATCGGTTCGCCGTCGGCCAGCCGCGGCAGCGCCGCGAACAGGCAGGCCTGCTGGCGCCAGGTCGACAGCGACAATCCGGTCTGGCGATGAAAGGCGCGGGTGAAAGAGCGGCGGCTCATGCCGACGATAGCGGCCCATTCATCGATCGTCGCATGCGGTGACGGTGCCGAGACGAAGCGCCGGCACAGCGCTGCCAGCCTTGCGTCGGACGGGAACGGCAGTCCGAGTGGCCGTTCCGGCAGGTTCGGGATTTCGTGCAGCAGGAGCTTCATGATCAGCCCACCCCGCCCCTCCAACTCGGCGCCCTGCGGCAGCTTTTCCGATTCCACGATCAGGCTGTGCATCAGGTCGGTGATGCCGACAACGCGCAACCTGTCCGGCAGGCCGGGAATGGCCTCCGGCATCACATAGACGGAGCGCATGCTGACGTCGCCCAGCATCTCGACGGAATGTTCGGTGCCGGCGGGGATCCACATCGCGTGGTCCGGAGGCACCATCCAGCGCCCATGCCGCGTCGTTACCAGCACGACCCCGACCAGCGCGTGCAGCAACTGGCTGCGGCTGTGATGGTGCCGTGGCACATGATACCCGTCCGGATATTCGGTCGGCAGCGCCACTGCCGGCCCGACGGCCTGCTCCAGCCATTGCCAGCGACGCTCATGCAACAGCCCGAGATCGGTGTCGCCCGCTCTGAACATTTCCCTGCCATGCGGCATCAGCTATGGCCCACTTGCGAAACTATTGGACCAAACCACGAAAGAAGTCGCGTGACAAGCAACGTATAAGGCAGCCGGCCTATAAGACCGACTGCGGGAGCGCCCGCCAAAAAGACCACGGAGCCTGCCTTGACCGATACCACAGCAACCGCCGACGCCAAGCCGGCAGCGGCCAGCCACATTTCAGCTCAGGCGACGGCCTTCACCGTTATCCTGGCGGTGAGCTTCTGCCATTGCATCAACGACATCATGCAGTCGCTGCTGTCGGCGATCTATCCGCTGCTGAAGGACAATTACGGTCTCGATTTCTGGCAGATCGGCCTTTTGACTTTCACCTTCCAGGTGACCGCATCCTTGCTGCAGCCGGTGATCGGCATGATCACCGACAAGCGGCCGATGCCCTATTCGCTGCCTTACGGCATGGCGTCTTCGTTGATCGGGCTGGTCGTGCTGGCCTATGCCGGACATTACACGCTGCTCCTCATCGGTGCCTCGCTGATCGGCATCGGCTCGGCGATCTTCCATCCGGAATCCTCGCGCATCGCCCGCTTCGCCTCCGGCGGCCGGTTCGGTCTTGCACAGTCGCTGTTCCAGGTCGGCGGCAATTTCGGCCAGGCGATGGGGCCGCTGCTGGCAGCCTTCATCGTCGTGCCCTTCGGCCAGACCAGCATCGCGTGGTTTGCCGGCGGCTCGTTGATCGGCATCATCGTGCTGTGGCAGGTCGGCGGCTGGTACAGCCGGCTGCGCGCCGCAATCGGCAACCGCAAGGCGGCAAGCTTCGTTTCGCCCTTCCCACGCCGCAGGGTGATAAGTGCACTGCTGGTGCTGACGCTGCTGGTACTGACCAAGAACGCCTATATTTCCAGCCTTGCCAGCTACTACACCTTCTATTCCATCCACAAATTCGGCGTTTCGGTGCAGATGTCGCAGGTCATGCTGTTCCTGTTCCTCGGCGCCTCGGCTCTGGGCATCCTGCTCGGCGGCCCGTTCGGCGATCGCTACGGACAGAAGGCGATGATCTGGTTCTCGATCGTCGGCGTGCTGCCCTTCACGCTGGCCTTGCCCTACGCCAATTTCGAGTGGACGATGGTGCTGACCGTGCTGATCGGCCTGATCTTGTCCTCGGCCTTCTCGAACATCGTCGTCTTCGCCCAGGAGCTGGTGCCCGGCCGGGTCGGCATGATCGCCGGCATCTTCTTCGGCTTCGCCTTCGGCATGGGCGGCATCGCGGCCGCCGTGCTTGGCGTCGTCGCCGACATGAAAGGCATCGATTTCGTCTTCCAGGTCTGCTCGTATTTGCCGCTACTCGGGCTACTGACGGTCCTCCTGCCTAACATGAAGGAAGCGAGGAAGGTGGAGGCGGCGGCCAGCTAAAAATCAGTTCATCTTTCGGAATTGATACGAGGGCGCGGCAGTTGCCGCGCCCTCGATGATTCCTTCACCATACGCCGGGTGAAAAGCCTGTTAGAGAGGGTCACCCCTGAAGGCAAAATTTTGGTCAGCAACGCCTTCAAGTTGAACATACCGGGCTCAGCCCAGATGCTGCGCAGCGCTCCGCGCCAGGAAAGGCAATTCGCTTATGTCCAGACTAAAAGGCAAGGTCGCATTGATTACCGGCGGTACCAGCGGCATCGGCCTGGTGACGGCGCGACGTTTCATCGAGGAAGGTGCGCGCGTCGCTATCACCGGAACCAATGCGAGCCGTCTCGAGGAGGCGCGCACCATCCTCGGCAGTGATGTGCTTGTCATTGCCGCCGACGCCGGAGATGCTGCTGCCCAGAACGACATAGCGCGGCGGATCGAGGAAACCTTCGGCAAGCTCGACGCTCTCTTCCTCAATGCCGGTATCGCCGACCTGCGCCCGCTTGGCGACTGGACCGAGGCCGCGTTTGACAGGAGCATCGATGTCGACCTCAAGGGGCCGTACTTCCTGGTCAAGGCGCTCGTTCCGCTGTTTTCGAACCCGTCGTCGATCATCCTCAGCGGCTCGGTCAACGCACATATGGGAATGGCTGGAACGCACGTCTATGCGCTGGCCAAGGCCGGCATGATTTCGCTCGCCCGGACGCTCTCGGGCGAACTGATAGAACGCGGTATTCGCGCCAATGTGATCAGCCCGGGTCCGATCGACACGCCGCTCAACGACAAACTTGGGCTGGACCCCGAAGCGGCGAAGGCGCGCGCGAAAGCTGTGGTCGGCCTGGTGCCCGCCCGTCGTTTCGGAACCGCCGAGGAAATTGCCAACGCAGTGGTCTTTCTTGCTTCGGACGAATGCCCGTTCATGGTCGGTGCGGAAATGCTGATCGATGGCGGCTTGAGCATCGCCTGACATCGGCACGACCTGACACAAGAACACCCGGGTGTTTTTTTGTTACGTTCTGAAAGGCCTTACGCCCTGAAGAAGGCCAGCAGGTCGGCGTTGATGACATCGGCATGGGTGGTTGCCATGCCATGGGGGAAACCCTTGTAGACCTGTGCCTGCCATGGCTTGCACCTCGCGCCGCCTTCCGCTATAGAGCCGCCACCCGCGTAGACACCCTTGGAGGCAACGCGGCGGAAGGCCGCCTTCCCGCATGATCCCGAAAAGTGGATTCCGGTTTTCGGACCAGGTCATGCGTTAGCTATGTCGGCTTTCGACGTTTACGGCCCCGGCACATTGCCGGCCGCGAACGCTCCAGAACAACGCGAAAGGAAATGCCATGAGCCACGATACTTACGAGCTCAAGGCCGAGGCGCGCGAACAGGTCGGTAAGGGGTCCGCCCGTGCAGTTCGCCGCAACGGTAAAGTGCCTGCAGTGATTTACGGCGACAAGCAGCCTCCCCTGGCGATTGCGCTGACCTACAAGGACATCTACTACAAGATCCATGGCGGCGGGTTTCTGACCACGGTCGCCACGATCGATGTCGACGGCAACAAGATCCAGGTTCTGCCCAAGGACTTCCAGCTCGACCCGGTCAAGGATTTCCCGGTCCATGTCGATTTCCTGCGCATCGGCAAGGACACCGAAGTCAATGTCGACGTGCCCGTGCACTTCATCAATGAAGACAGGTCGCCCGGCATCAAGCGCGGCGGCGTGCTCAACATCGTGCGCCACGAGGTCGAGTTCCACTGCCCGGCCAATGCGATCCCGGATTTCATCACCATCGATCTCACCGGTACCGATATCGGCGATTCGATCCACATTTCGGCCGTCACCTTGCCGGCCGGCGTCAAGCCGGTGATCTCCGACCGCGACTTCACCATCGCGACCATTGCCGGCTCCTCGGCGATGAAGCCGGAGGCTGCAGAAGAGACGACTGAAGTGGCTGCGCCCGAAGCGGCTCCTGCCGCCGAAGAGAAGTAACCCCCCTTCCCGCCCGGAGGCGACGATGCTTGTCTTTGCAGGCCTCGGCAATCCGGGCGCGAAATACGCCAACAACCGGCACAATGTCGGCTTCATGGCGGCGGACGCGATCGCCCGCCGCCATTCCTTTTCGCCTTGGTCGAAGAAATTCCAGGGCCTGATCGCCGAAGGCACGCTTGCGGGCGAAAAGGTGATCCTGATCAAGCCGCAGACCTTCATGAACCTGTCCGGCCAGGCGGTCGGCGAAGCCTTGCGCTTCTACAAGCTCGGCCCTTCGGCACTGACTGCCTTCTATGACGAGATCGACCTTGCCGCCGGCAAGGTGCGGGTCAAGGTCGGTGGCGGTTCCGGCGGCCACAACGGTATCCGCTCGCTCGACCAGCACGTCGGCAAGGATTTTCGCCGTGTGCGCATCGGCGTCGGCCACCCCGGGGTCAAGGAAATGGTGCATGGCCATGTGCTCGGCGATTTCGCCAAGGCCGACCGCGAGTGGCTGGAGGTGCTGCTCGACGCTATCGCCGACGATGCCGGATTGCTTGCCAAGGGCGACGACAATTCCTTCATGAACCGCGTGACGCTGGCGCTGCGCGACAAGCTCACGCCGACCGGCGACGACGACCGCCCGCCGCCCAAGGCGCCAAAGGCGCAAAGCCACGTCCGCCAGGCACGGCCGCAGCAGCCGGCGGCCAAGCTGCCCGAAACCGGCCCGATGGCGGCTATGCTGAAGAAGCTTTTTGGCGGCAAGGACTGAGCCATGGATCTGGATGACGTTCAGGAATTGGTCCGTCTCATCAGACAGAAGTATGTTGATTATTTCGTCGCCGCTGCCGGCGAACTTGCTCGCAACAGCCAAGGGTCGCATGCAACCGAGATCAAGTTTTCGAATGTCGATTCGTTCTATCGAAATCTCATCGCGGTTGATTTCGTCGGCAATGACGGACAGCCAAATCCACAATTCATCAATAGCGAAACCTATGTGAAATTCTCTCCGGATATTCACGCCGGGATTGGTGGAATGGATATCCTCGTCTCACCGTTCAAATGGGACGAGGTTCATTTAAAATTCCCCGTAAATGAGCTCGACGGCGATCTCTTCGACGAATGGTTTCGCGGCTGGTTCGATATCGATGGCGAGCGTGAAACATCGGAGACCGTCGGAAACATCATTCACAGTGTGCAATTGCTCGACGGGCAACTGACGATCGATTTCGGAACCGCCGAGGTCGACGCGTTCTGGCATCTCCTGCAAATACTGAGCAGGTCCGGTGTCCGCTCGTTGGCCATAGGCACCGATGGCGTCGCGCAGCGTCTGAATTGAATTGCTCCTTGACGATCATCGGCGCTTTCGCCCATAGCCCTGATCAAATTTCGATTTCCCGATAGGACCAGACAAAAATGGGTTTCAAATGCGGCATCGTTGGCTTGCCCAATGTCGGCAAGTCGACGCTCTTCAATGCGCTGACCAGGACGGCGGCGGCGCAGGCCGCCAATTATCCGTTCTGCACCATCGAACCGAACACCGGCGAGGTGGCGGTGCCCGACCCGCGCCTGCAGAAGATCGCCGCGATCGGCAAGTCGAAGGAGATCATCCCGACCCGCATCTCGTTCGTCGACATTGCCGGCCTGGTGCGTGGCGCCTCGAAAGGCGAAGGGCTTGGCAACCAGTTCCTCGCCAACATCCGTGAGGTCGACGCCATCGTCCATGTGCTGCGCTGCTTCGAGGATGACGACATCACCCATGTCGAGGGCCGCATCGATCCTGTCGCCGATGCCGAGACCGTCGAGACCGAATTGATGCTTGCCGATCTCGACAGCCTCGAGCGCCGCATCGTGCAGATTCGCAAGCGTGCCGCCGGCAAGGACAAGGAAGCAGCGACCGTACTTCCGATGATGGAAGCGGCGCTTGAACTGCTGCAGGCCGGCAAGCCCGCCCGCATCCTGCTCAACGGCATCTCGGCTGAGGATCTGGGCATCCTGCAGGGGCTGAATCTCTTGACCTCACACCCGGTGCTTTACGTCTGCAACGTCGCGGAAGCCGATGCCGCCACCGGCAACGCGCATACCAGCGCTGTCGAGAACATGGCCGCCGCGCAAGGTGCCCGCACCGTCGTGATTTCCGCGGCGATCGAGGCCGAGGTCGCCCAGCTCTCGGACGAAGAGGAAATGGAATTCCTGGCAACGCTCGGTCTGGACGAACCCGGCCTGAACAAGGTCATCCGCGCCGGCTACGAGCTGCTCCAGCTCATCACCTACTTTACCGTCGGGCCCAAGGAGACGCGCGCCTGGACCGTGCACAAGGGCGCCAAGGCGCCGCAGGCGGCAGGCGTCATCCACACCGATTTCGAGCGCGGCTTCATCCGCGCCCAGACCATCGCTTATGACGACTTCGTCAGGCTGGGCGGCGAAGTGGCGGCCAAGGAGGCCGGCAAGGCGCGCGACGAAGGCAAGGAGTATGTCGTCCAGGACGGCGACATCATGCTGTTCAAGTTCAACACCTGACCGCGAGGGAGCCCAATGGTCACCATTGCCGTCGCTCGATGACAAACTTCAAAGCAGGGGTGTCGCAGTGCCTCTTGCGCTGCTTGACGGGCCGTCGTGCTGGGTCTAAGGGGCCTCTGCACCGGCCTCGCGCCTCACCTGCCCGTGTCCGTGCGATCTGACTGACGCGCCCCCTCCAAACGAACGCTCTTTGGCAACAGCAAGGGAGACCCGGCGATGATCAAGGCCTTCGTCGTCGACAATGATCGCCTGCGCCTGGTCGACGATCTCCTGCAAAACAGCGACACTGTCGTCTGGGTCGACCTCTTCAACCCGACAAAGGAAGAAGAGACGACAATCGAGACCTGGCTCGGCATCGCCGTTCCGACCCGCGAGGAGATGGAAGAGATCGAGATCTCGAGCCGTCTCTACGTCGAGGACGGCGCCTACTTCATGACCGCCATTCTGCCTGCACAGACCGAGGTGGACGATCCGTTGATGTCGCCGGTTACCTTCGTGCTCGCCGGCAGCAGGCTGATCACCGTGCGGTACCACGAACCGAAGGCGTTTAAGACCTTTCCGCTGCGCGCCGAGAAGGTAGCGACCGGTTGCAACAGCGGCGACACCATCCTGATCGGATTACTGGAGGCGATCGTCGACCGCCTCGCCGACATTCTGGAGCGCGCCGGCCGCGACGTCGAGGCGATCTCGCGCGACATCTTCGAGGCACGCTCGACCAAGGTTTCCAAGCGCAACCGCGACTTCCAGGAGCTGTTGAAAGGCATTGGCCGCAAGGAGGACCTCGCCTCCTCGATCCGCGACAGCCTGATCTCGCTGCAGCGCCTTGCCGGCTTCCTCGCCCATGCCTCCACGCAGACCAGGATGAGCAAGGATACCCGCGCCCGCATCAAGACCTTGTCGCGCGACGTGCTGTCGCTCGCCGACCACGCCACGTTCCTGTCGCAGAAGATTAGCTTCCTGCTCGACGCGACGCTCGGCATGATTTCGATCGAGCAGAACGCCATCATCAAGATCTTCTCCGTCGCCGCTGTCATCTTCCTGCCGCCGACGCTTGTCGCGTCGATCTACGGCATGAATTTCGACATCATCCCCGAGCTCAAATGGCACTTTGGCTATCCCTTTGCCATCGGCATGATGGTGCTTTCGGCAATCCTGCCCTTCTGGTATTTCCGCCGCCGCGGCTGGCTGTAGGGTCATCAATACCTCCGCTGCGGCTTGGGCGCAGCGGGCTGGCGCAGTAGAAATTGCTTGACCAAACGCCACCCTGCCTGCATCCGGGACCCCGACCCGTAGCGATCGTACAATCCTGAACAGGATCTCCAGACCATGACCGCAAAGACCTGGGCTTATGAGGATTTTGTCGAGGGCGCTTCGCTCGACCTCGGCACCAAGCTGGTAAGTGCCGCCGAAATCATAGAATTCGCCGGCGAGTTCGACGCCCAGCCGATGCATCTCGACGAGGCAGCGGGCAAGGCCAGTATCCTCGGCGGGCTGGCGGCTTCGGGCTGGCACACCTGCGCCATGTTCATGCGCATGCTGTGCGATGCCTTCCTGCTCGACTCTACTTCCCAGGGCGCGCCGGGCGTCGACCAGGTCAAATGGAAACGGCCGGTCCTGGCCGGCGACCTGTTGAGCGGCAGCACCACCGTCCTTGCCAAGCGCCTGTCCAGATCGAAGCCCCGGCTTGGCCTGGTGACCATGCGCAGCGAGTTGTTCAACCAGCGCGGCGAAGGTGTTTTCGAGCTCGAAAACACCGTCATGTTCCTCACCCGCGAGGGCAGTGCGTGAGCCTCGACGAATTCTTCTGCATCGGTATCACCGTCACGCTCGGTTCGCATCGATTCGAACCGGAGGCGATCAAGGCTTTCGCCCGCAAATACGACCCGCAGATATTCCATATCGACGAAGAGGCGGCGAGGAACAGCATATTCGGCGGGCTCTGCGCCTCGGGCTGGCACACCGCCGCCACCTGGATGAAATTGAACCTCGAGGCTGGCATGGAGGCAGAGGTCGCCCGCTGGCCCGGCCCCGGGCCGGTGCCGGAATTCGGCCCCTCGCCCGGCTTCAAGAACCTCAAATGGCCCAAACCTGTCTATGCCGGGGAAACCGTGACTTTCACCCGCACCGCGCTGGCCCATCGCCCCATTGCCTCGCGACCGGGCTGGCGGCTGCTGACGCTCCGCTCAGAGGCCTTCGATTCGACCGGCGACAAGGTCATCGAATTCGAAAGTGCCGTGCTGGTGAAGGTGGGGTGAGCGGAGTTCTTCCCTTCTCCCACAACAAGGGGAGAAGGAAGAAACGCTCAATGCCCCTCAAACCCGATCAGCGTACTCACCGGCACGCCGAGCGCCTCTAGCCTCTCTCGGCCGCCAAGGTCCGGCAGGTCGATGACGAAGCAGGCGGCGAGAATGTCGGCGCCGATTTGCCGCAATAGCTTGACGGCCGCCTCGGCCGTGCCGCCGGTGGCGATCAAATCGTCGACGAGGATTACCTTCTCGCCTGGAGAAACACCGTCCTTGTGCATCTCCATCTCGTCCAGCCCGTATTCCAGGCTGTAGGCGACGCGCACCGTCTCGTAAGGCAGCTTGCCCTTCTTGCGGATCGGCACGAAGCCGGCCGAGAGCTGGTGGGCGATGGCGCCGCCGAGGATGAAGCCGCGCGCCTCGATGCCGGCGATCTTGTCGATCTTCAGGCCGGCATAGGGATGCACCAATTCGTCGATGGCGCGGCGGAAGGCCCGCGCATTGCCGAGCAGCGTGGTGATGTCGCGAAACAGGATGCCCGGCTTGGGATAATCCGGAATGGTGCGGATCGCGGCAAGCAGCGTCTCTTCGAGCGAGGATTTCATCAAGCGGCTCTCCGGGCCATTCAGATTCGGCTGAAGACGTGAAAGGAATTGGCCAATCGTAACCCGGTGCAGCTAAGTCCGGCTACCGCCATGTGACGCCTGACGGAAAATTGTCCGACAAAGGGCCTGCTCTGCGCCGGCAGCGATGAATCGACATGCCTGCAATGAAAAGGGCGCCTTTCGACGCCCTCGCATTCTCGTATATCGCGGGTTCAGTGCGCCACGCCGGCCCACACCTTGCGCTTGGTCAGGTAGACCAGCGCACCGAACAGCAGCAGGAAGACCAGTACGCGAAAGCCGGTCTTCTTACGGTCCTCGAGGTGTGGCTCGGCCGCCCACATCAGGAAGGCCGACACGTCCCGCGAATATTGATCGACCGTCTGCGGCGCGCCGTCATCATAAGTAACCTGGCCGTCGGAGAGCGGCTTCGGCATCTTCAGCGACACGCCGGATAGGAAGTACGGATTGTAGTGCGTACCTTCCGGTATGACCATGCCCGCCGGCGGTTGTTGGTCGTAGCCGGTCAGCAGCGAGTGGATGTAGTCGGGACCGCCCTGGGCATACTGCGTAAAGATGTCGAACACGAAGCGCGGAAAGCCGCGCTCGATGCCGCGCGCCTTGGCCAGCAGCGACATGTCGGGCGGTGCTGCGCCGCCATTTGCCGCCGCCGCCGCTTCCGCATTGGGGAACGGCGCTGGGAAATGGTCGGACGGCTTGCCGGGACGATCGAACATGTCGCCGGCATCGTTCGGTCCGTCATGGATCGTATATTCGGCCGCCAGCGTCTTGATCTGCGCATCCGAATAGCCAAGGCCCTCCAGAGTACGGAACGCCACCAAATTCATCGAATGGCAGGCCGAGCAGACTTCCTTATAGACCTTCAGCCCGCGCTGCAGCTGCGCCTTGTCATAGGTGCCGAAAGGCCCGGCGAAGCTCCAATCCATTTCCTTCGGTTCGTGTATCGGGAAATGCGTCGGCGCCGCCTCATTGTGCGCCTCTTCCTGGGCGTTGGCTCCAGTGCCCGCGACCCCAATGCCCGCGGCCACAAGGCCAAGCAGCGCCAGCGAGGTGAGAATCTTCTTCATGCCAAATCCCCTTGAGATTCTCTGACGCGCTGTCACCGTCTCGAGCATGACCTTGTCCGAGTACCGGTTTCCACTTTTCGGAATCATGCTCAGCCCTTGGTTTCCGGCGCGGCCGTGGCGCCGGCAGGATGTCCACCGCCGCCCTTGTTCTTCTCGAGCACCGCCTCGGTGATCGAATTCGGCAGCCGCCGCGGCTTTTCGATCAGCCCGAGCACCGGCAGCGCTACCAGGAAGAAGGCGAAGTAGAACAGCGTCGCCATCTGCGCCATGAACACATAGCTGCCCTCGGCCGGCTGCGAACCCAGCCAGCCCAGCAGGATGGAGTCGGCTACGAACAGCCAGAAGAAGAGCTTATACCAGGGCCGGTAGACCGCCGAGCGCACTTTTGAGGTGTCGAGCCACGGCACCAGGAACAGCATGACGATCGCCCCGAAAAGGCAGAGCACGCCGCCAAGTTTGGAGTTGATCGGCCCGATATTGAAGGTGATGGCGCGCAGGATCGCGTAGAACGGCAGGAAGTACCATTCCGGGACGATGTGGGCCGGCGTCTTCAGCGGGTTGGCGACGGTGTAATTGTCCGGATGGCCGAGATAGTTCGGCAGGTAGAAGACGAAATAGGCGAAGACGAACAGGAACACGATCATGCCGAACCCGTCCTTGATGGTCGCGTAAGGCGTGAAGGCGAGCGTGTCGGTCTTCGATTTGACCTCGATGCCGGTCGGATTGTTCTGGCCGACGACATGAAGCGCCCAGATGTGCAGCACGACGACGCCGGCGATCATGAACGGCAAAAGGTAATGCAGCGCAAAGAAACGATTCAGCGTCGGATTGTCGACGGCGAAGCCGCCGAGGAGAAGCTGCTGGATCCAGTCACCAACCAGCGGTATGGCGGTGAAGAAGCCGGTGATGACGGTAGCGCCCCAGAACGACATCTGTCCCCAGGGCAGCACATAGCCCATGAACCCGGTCGCCATCATCAGCAGGTAGATGATGCAGCCGAGGATCCACAGCAACTCGCGCGGCGCCTTGTAGGAGCCGTAGTAGAGTCCACGGAAAATATGGATGTAGACGGCGATGAAGAAGAACGACGCGCCGTTAGAATGCATGTAGCGCAGCAGCCAGCCGGAATTGACGTCGCGCATGATCTTCTCGACCGAATCGAAGGCGAGAGTGCTGTCGGCCGCATAGTGCATGGCCAGTACGATACCGGTCAGGATCTGCGCCGCCAGCATAAGCGCTAGGATGCCGCCGAAGGTCCATGCATAGTTCAGGTTGCGCGGCACCGGATAGGCGATGAAGCTGTCATAGACCAGCCGCGGCAGCGGCATGCGGGAATCGAACCAGCGTCCGATGCCAGTCTTGGGCGTATAGGTCGAGTGTCCCTCGCTCATGGAAATATCCCCTGCCTCAGCCGATACGGATCTTGGTGTCGGAAATGAACTGGAACACCGGTACCGCCATGTTCTCGGGTGCCGGACCTTTGCGAATGCGGCCGGCGGTATCGTATACGGAACCGTGGCACGGGCAGAACCAGCCGCCGAAATCGCCTTCCTGGCCAAGCGGGATGCAGCCAAGATGGGTGCAGACCTGGACCATCACCATCCAGGCTTCCTTGCCCGGCGTGGTGCGGTTGGCGTCGGTTGCCGGCGCATCGGCCGGCAGGTTGGCGTTGCGGGCGATTGGATCCTTGAGCTCGGCGAGATTGACCGCCTCGCCGTCCTTCATCTCTTTTTCGGTGCGGTTGCGCACGACCACCGGCTTGCCGCGCCACTTCACAACGAGCGACATTCCTGGCGTCAGCGAAGAGACGTCGACCTCAACCGAGGCGAGCGCCAGCGTCGAGGCATCCGGACGCATCTGGTCGATGAACGGCCAGGCGACGGCGCCCGCGCCGACCACCGCGGCCATGCCGGTGGCGACGTAGAGAAAATCACGACGGTTGGGATCCTGGGTGTCGGTTGCGCTCACGGGTGCCTGATCCTTTCGCCTCTTCCGTGCCGGCGGCCGAGCCTTGTTCCCCGCTCAATCGCGCCGGCCCGACAGCGCATGGCGAACAGGCTAGCGAATTCCTCCGGCATTTGGGACTTGGGTTTATGCGTGAAGCCTGTTTTTGTCCAGACGGGTGAAGGCACAAGGGCAGATTGTCGCGGGGACGTAATTCGCACGGCGGAGCGATTGGAAAACAGCAGCAAAACCAAATGGCTGCGTTCGCCTCGACAGCTGGCGCTGGCCCGGTTTATCCTCGGCCTATGGCGCATGTCATAGACCGCGACAAATGGGCCGAAGCGCCCGACCGCTGGCCCGACCACTGGCAGGGCGAGCTGCAAGGCGGAGCTTACGGCTCGAACAGCTGCCTGATCTTCAACTACCTGCCCGAAATCGGCGGCGGCCCCAGGCTGCACAGCCATCCCTATTGCGAGATTTTTATCATCCGGACTGGGACCGGCTTGTTCACCGTCGGCGACCGGCAGATCGAGGCCACCGCCGGCCAGATCCTGATCGTACCGCCGAACACGCCGCACAAATTCACCAATCTCGGGCCAGGCCCGCTGGAAACCACCGACATACACGAGAACGGCAGCTTCATCACCGAGTGGCTGGAATAACGCCTCCCGAACCAATTTCCGGTTCGGATCATGCGCTGGCGCCGAGCCTGGCCAGCACGGCCTTGGGAATGTTGTATTCCCGGATCACCGCGTCGTGCTTGCGCAAGCCGCAGAGTTCGCGCTGGATGAAATAGCCGTGCACCGCTTCGGCTGCGTCCCTGAGCAGCCGGGCTCGATCGTCGCTGTCGCAATTCTCGCGCAGCCTCGTCAGTGTTTCCTCGACGCGCCGGCCGGCACGGCCGAGCGCTGCCGCCTTTTCGCCGAGGATTTCGTGGCCAAGCAGGTCCAACGCGCTCTCCTGCGCGCCGGACCGTCCGAAATTCGATGGCATTCTCACCGCCATGGTCTACTCCGGTTTGTAGAAACTACTCTGCCGGCCGGGTCTCGGCCAGCGCGCTCTCTTCGTTGAACAGGAAGCCGCCGGACTGCCGCTTCCACAGCCTTGCATAGAGCCCGTCGAGCGCGACCAGCTCGTCATGCGTGCCTTGCTCGACGATGCGGCCCTGGTCGAGCACCACCAACCGGTCGAGTGCCGCGATGGTCGACAGCCGGTGCGCGATGGCGATGACCGTCTTGCCTTCCATCAGCCTTGCCAGATTTTCCTGGATCGCCGCCTCGATGTCGGAATCGAGCGCCGAGGTCGCCTCATCGAGCACCAGGATCGGTGCGTCCTTGAGGAAGACGCGGGCGATCGCCACGCGCTGGCGCTGGCCGCCGGAGAGCTTGACGCCGCGCTCGCCGACATAGGCCTCATAGCCAATACGATCGCGATTGTCGCGCAGACCGAGGATGAACTCGTGCGCCTCGGCCTTCTCCGCTGCCGCGACCACCTCGGCGTCGGTCGCTTCCAGCATGCCGAGCTTGATGTTGTCGCGCAGCGAGCGGTGGAAAAGTGCCGTATCCTGGCTGACGACGCCGATATTGGCGCGCAGCGAGTTCTGCGTGACCCTGGAGACGTCCTGCCCGTCAATGGTGATCTTGCCGCTCTCGAGGTCGTAGAGGCGCAGGATCAGATTGACCAAGGTCGTCTTGCCGGCGCCGGACGGTCCGACCAGCCCGACCTTTTCGCCCGACCGCACCACCAAGTCGATGCCGTTGAGCACGCCGAACCCCTTGCCGTAGTGGAACTCGACGTTGCTTACGTCGATGCGGCCGCCGCCGATGACAAGCTCTTTCGCGTCCGGTGCATCGGTCAGGCCGAGCGGCTGCGAGATCAGCGCCTTGGAGTTTTCCAGCACGCCGAGGTTCCGCAATATGCTGTTGAGCTGCATCATCAGCCGACCGAGCAGCATGTTCAGCCGCAACACCAACGACAGCGTGAAGGCCACGGCGCCGACGGTGATCGTGCCCTCGACCCAGAGATAAACGGCAAAGCAGGCGATCGCGGTGATCATGATCCCCGACAGCATCGTCAGCGCCATGCGCACGCCGGTCAGCCGGCGGGTGAACGGGCGCAGCGCGTCGAGATAGATGTCGAAGCCGTTCCTGATATAGCGGTCGTCGCCATCGGCGGAGAACAGTTTCAGCGTCTGCACGTTCGAATAGGAATCGACGATGCGGCCGGTGATCATCGAGCCGGCTTCGGCGGTGGCTTCGGCATGCTTGCGGATCGCCGGCACATAGCGTCTGGCCAGCAGGCCGAAGGCGGTAATCCAGATCACCACCAGCACCGCCAGCCGGAGGTCGAGCCCGGCGACCAGCGCCAGCGTCGTCACCGTATAGACGACCATGAACCAGACGACCTCGATGAAGCTTTCCATCAGATCGCCGGTCGCCTGTCCCGCCTGCCAGACCTTGGTCGCGATACGTCCGGCAAAGTCGTTCTGGAAGAAGGCGTAGGATTGGCGCGAGACATGGCGATGCGCCTGCCAGCGCACCAGATTGTAGAAACCCGGCGTGATCGTCTGCTCGTCAACCAGCGCCGACAGGCCGACGACGATGGTGCGGATGACCAGCACCACGGCAATCATGAAGACAAGTTCCGGGCCGGCGGCAGTCCACAGCGCGTGCCAGCTGCGTTCGCCGGGAAGCTGGTCGAGGATGTCGACCAGCCGCCCGACGAAATAGAACAATCCGGCTTCGACCAGCGGCGCGATGCCGCCGATCACCAGCATGGCGAAGAAGGCGATCTTCGCCTGCCCGACATAGTGCCAGAGGAAACCCCTGACGCCGGCAGGTGGCCGAAGGTCCGCGGGCTCCCGGAATGGATAGACCCAGTTCTCGAACCAGCGGTAGATGGCAGTCATCATTCGGCGGCTTCACCCTTGGCGAGTGCATCGTTGGCGGCTGCATCGTTGGCAGAGGGGCCGTCGTCGAGCAGGAAGCCGCCCGACTGGCGCTGCCAAAGCTGGGCGTAGAGCCCGCCTTTGGCAACGAGTTCCTCATGCGAACCTTCCTCGATGACGCGGCCTTTGTCCATGACGACGAGGCGGTCCATGGCTGCGATCGTCGACAGCCGGTGGGCAATGGCGATGACGGTCTTGCCTTGCATGAGCTTGTAGAGGTTCTCCTGGATGGCCGCCTCGGCCTCGGAATCGAGGGCGGAGGTCGCCTCGTCGAGGATGAGGATCGGCGCGTCCTTCAGCATGACACGGGCTATGGCGATGCGTTGCCGCTGGCCGCCGGACAATTTGACGCCGCGATCGCCGACATGCGCGTCGAAACCCTTGCGGCCGCTCGAATCCGACAACCCGGCAATGAAATCCAGCGCCTCGGCGCGCCGCGCCGCCTCGATCAGCATCTCGTTGCTGGCGTCCGGCCGGCCATAGAGGATATTCTCGCGTACCGAGCGATGCAGCAGCGAGGTGTCCTGCGTGACCATGCCGATCTGGGCGCGCAGCGAGTCCTGCGCCACCGCCGCGATGTCCTGGCCGTCGATCAGGATCTTGCCGCTTTCGAGGTCGTAGAAGCGCAACAGAAGATTGACCAGCGTCGACTTGCCGGCACCCGAACGGCCGACGATGCCGACCTTCTCGCCCGGCTTCATCGTCAGCGACAGGCTTTCGATCACGCCCTTCTGCTTGCCGTAGTGGAAGCGGATGTCCTCAAAACGGATCTCCCCCTTGGTCACGGCAATATCCTTGGCGCCAGGCCGGTCTTCGACGAGGCGCGGCAGCGAGATCGAGCTGATGCCATCCTGCACCGTGCCGATATTCTCGAACAGCGTCGACATCTCCCACATGATCCATTGCGACATGCCCCAGAGCCGCAGCACGAGGCCGATGACCAGGGCGACCGCGCCGATCGTCACGGCTTGGCCGAGCCACAGCCATAGCGAGATTGCGGTGACCGAAAACAACAGCAGCGAATTCAGGACATAGAGCAACCCGTAGAGCTGTGTCACCAGCCGCATCGACCGGTAGACCGTATCGAGAAAGCCGGCCATACCGTCCTTGGCGAAGGATGCCTCGCGCCGCGCATGCGAGAACAGCTTGACCGTCTGGATGTTGGAGTAGCTGTCGACGACCCGGCCGGTCATGGTCGAGCGCGCATTGGCCTGCTCCTCGCCGACCTGGCCCAGCCGCGGGATGAAATAGCGCAACAGCAGGACATATCCGGCAAGCCAGACGGCAAGCGGCGCAGCCAGCCGCCAGTCTGCCGAGCCGACAATGAACATCATGCCAAGAAAATAGACGACGATGTAATTGAGCACGTCGATGAGCTTGATGACGCATTCGCGCACCGCGAGCGCCGTCTGCATCAGCTTGGTCGCGATGCGCCCGGCGAACTCGTCCTGATAGAAGCTCATCGACTGCTTGAGCAGATAGCGATGCACCTGCCAGCGGATGCGCATCGGATAGTTGCCCATCAGCGTCTGCTGGTTGAGCAGCGAATGGAACCAGACCGTCGCCGGCAGCGCGAAAACCACAATGAAGGCCATGCCGGCCAGCTTCAAGCTCTCGGTCTGCAGGAACGTCTCGCGATTCTGCGCCGACAGCCAGTCGACGATCCGGCCCATGAAGCCGAACATCCACACCTCGGCAAGCGCGATGGCCGTCACTAGCACCGCATCGAGAGCGATGTAGGGCCACGCGCCGCGCGTATAATGCACGCAGAAGGCGATCAGTGTCCTTGGCGGCTCGACCGGCTCCTTGGCAGGGAACGGATCGAGCCTTTTTTCAAACCAGCTAAACATAGTGATGCTCACAATATTGGTTCCGCTCACGCGGCACGGGAACGGACGAGGTGCCCAGACCGCATGGCGTCAAGGACCGGCGATACGGAATCGTCCGCCTCGCCGGTCCTGCTTCGCGCTATATAGGTTGTCGCGGGCCTTTCGCCGACAGTCTCGTTTGACGATGCTGACGACGTTTTGACGATCCGGATTTTCGCGCCGGTTTTTGCACCAGGCCGGATCAGCCTGATGATCCGGCGCACCAGCGACGGCCGGCTATGGTCCGGAACGGCGCGCGAGAAATCGACGTCCGGCAGCATGCCGCGATGCGGACGCCGGCGAGTCTCGGCGTGAACCGCTGACGAGTAGGTCTCGCCGATCAAAAGCGCCCAAGTCGCAGTCTTGCGCTCGTGCAGGCTTCTTGAGCCGGGTATTCTACAGGGATCGAACATCGGTCCGTCCTCCAGTTGAAGATGCAGATAGAAGGGTGAACCAACCCAGGCCGCGGGCACGCGCAGCGCGGCAAAGGTCACATCGGTCGAAGTGTGTTCAGGTGGGGCGTTCAGCCCCTTCCACAGCTTGAAAAACATCGCAGGATTCCTTCAAAGGCCGAAAAAGGTTTCGGCGGGAATCGGTGCGATTGAAGTCTAGAAGGTCAGGAGAATCGTCGTACCGAATCCGCCATCGGGCTGGTAAGCCCACGAGAGGGGTGGTGGATGTGCATGGCCATCATGAATTACCCCTCCATCGGTTCGGGTTGACAATGCTGGCCGTATAACCGACTTCGCAGAAAATGACCACCCGCCAGTCCAGGAATTTCCAAAACCGCGAGAGCTCTGTGGCTGATCTGCCACTTATTAGAAAGACGCGGAAATGAACGATCGTCTCCGCATCGCGCTCTACCAGCCGGATATCGCCGGCAATACCGGGACAATCCTGCGCTTCGCCGCTTGCCTCGGTCTCGGCGTCGACATCATCGAACCGACCGGCTTCCCGCTCTCCGACCGGGCGCTGAAACGGGCCGGCATGGACTATCTCGAAATGGCGGCGCTCACCCGGCATGTCGACTGGCACGCCTTCGATGACTGGCGCAAACTTGGCAAGCGGCGGCTGGTGCTGCTGTCGACCAAAGCCGCTGTCGCCTACACGGATTTCGTCTTCGCCACCGATGACATTCTCCTGTTCGGCCGCGAATCCGCAGGCGTGCCGGATGCCGTCCACGAGGCGGCGGATGCGCGATTGATCATCCCGATGCAGCCCGGCGCGCGCAGCATCAACGTCGCGCTTTCCGTTGCGATGGTGGCGGCCGAGGCGATCCGGCAGCTCCGCTAGGATGTGTACGCGATCGCCGGCCGTAGCGACCAAGGCGTCGTCCTCACGCAACACTGCGTCCTCTCCGGTCATTCTCATCCAGACGCACATCGCCTTCTCCTGCCGTTTGCATCTTCGAGGCTTCTTCGCTACAAGCTCAACTTAACTTGAGGTCAAGCGGAAACTCGGAGATGGCTGCGGCAACGGAATTAACAGTCGGCCAGGTGGCGACGCGCAGCGGCGTGGCGGTGTCGGCGCTGCATTTCTACGAAGCACGCGGGCTGATCCGCAGCCACCGCACATCAGGCAACCAACGGCGTTACGGCCGCGACGTGCTGCGACGTGTGGCGATCATCAAGGTAGCGCAGGAGGTCGGCATTTCGCTGGCCGAGATCGGCGCCGCACTTCGATCATTGCCCGAAGGCCGGACGCCGACGCGCGAGGATTGGAACCTGCTTTCGACGGCTTGGCGCGACGAGCTCGACCAGAAGATTGCCCAGCTCAAGAAGCTGCGCGATGGGCTGACCGACTGCATCGGCTGCGGCTGCATGTCGATCGACAAATGCCCGCTGAGGAACAAGGGCGACCGGCTGAGCACCCGGGGGCCGGGAGCGAGACGTTTGCTGATCGAGCGTTAATCCGCCGCCGGCAGCCGCCTGATGGTGAATTCGATGACGTCGCCCGGCCGCTCGAACCAGCTCTCGATCTCGGTCCAATAGGCCTGCTTGGGAAAGCGCTCGAACCATTCCTTCGCCTTGAGACGAGCGTCGGAGCGCGGCAGCACGAAGGTCTCGCGCAGAAATCCGTCGCGCGGCATGCGCGCGTTCTCGGCGCGTGAACGGTCGAGCCTCTTCTTCAGGCCATCCAGCGGCGGTCTTGCCGGGGTGCGCACGAAAGAACTCCATTCACACTTGACCCTTGCACCTAAGAGATTAGGGATCGCGGCCGGAAAAGACGAGTCATTTGTCGGGGTACGCCCCGCAACCGGAGACAGGATTTGCAACGACCCGAGATACCGGCGGGGCTGCCAGCCGACATCGAACAGAAGAAGATGAAGGCACGGCTGTGGTTCGAGACGTTGCGCGAGCGCATCTGCGCCAGCTTCGAGCAGATCGAGCAGGACCTGCAGGGGCCGCAGGCCAGCTGGTCGCCCGGTCGCTTCGAAAAGACGCCGTGGCAACGCGATGCCGGCAAGGGCGGCGGCGGCATCATGTCGATGATGCACGGCCGCGTCTTCGAGAAGGTCGGCGTCCACACCTCGACCGTCCACGGCGAGTTCTCGCCCGAATTCAGGAAGCAGATGCCGGGCGCCGAAGAGGACCCGTCCTTCTGGGCGAGCGGCATTTCGCTGATCGCCCATCCGTGGAACCCCAACGTACCGGCAGTGCATATGAACACGCGCATGGTCGTCACCTCGCGCCAGTGGTTCGGCGGCGGCGCCGACCTGACACCGGTGCTCGACCGCCGCCGCAGCCAGGACGACCCCGACACGATCGCCTTCCACAGGGCGATGCAATTTGCCTGCGAGAAGAACGCGGCGATCGCCGACTACGCGAAATTCAAGGCTTGGTGCGACGAGTACTTCTATCTGCCGCACCGCGACGAGCCACGCGGTACCGGCGGTATCTTCTTCGACTGGCTGCATTCGGGCGAGGACAAAGGCGGCTGGGACGCCGATTTCAACTTCGTCCAGGACGTTGGGCGATCTTTTCTCGTCGTCTACGGACATCTGGTGCGCGCCAACTTCAATGATAACTGGACCGATGGCGACCGTGACGAGCAGCTCATCCGTCGCGGCCGCTATGTCGAATTCAACTTGCTTCACGATCGCGGC
The DNA here is from genome assembly GCF_040317925.1 of Mesorhizobium sp. M1348. Lineage (NCBI taxonomy): Bacteria > Pseudomonadati > Pseudomonadota > Alphaproteobacteria > Hyphomicrobiales > Phyllobacteriaceae > Mesorhizobium > Mesorhizobium sp. M1348. The sequence continues at coordinate 125,704 of NZ_JAMYLH010000005.1, forward strand.
ACCATCTTCGGGCTGAAGACCGGCGGCAATGTCGCGTCGATCCTGTCCAGCCTGCCGCCTGAGGTGAAATGGCCGTAAAATCTCGGTGAGCGCAACGTGAGCCGCAATCGGGTCCAAATCCCCAGAATTTGACGGCGAATGTGGCGCAACGCGCGCCAGAAAATATCTTTTTCGTCTAATATTCTATTGAAAAGATTGGGCTATTTGTCGCGTCGGGCCAGGAAACGCCGGCGGTTCTTTACTCCCGAGAGCCGCGACCCGACGTGACCGGACGGCCCATGATTGAATGGGGCACCTTTCCCAAGCGGGTGCCCGCATTTTCCAGGAGAGCATGCCATGCGCAAGCTTATTATGACCGCGGCCGCCGCTGCCGTTCTCGCCTCTGGTACTGCCGCATTCGCTGCGGTCAAGCACACCACCGGCACGATCAAAAGCTTTGATGGAACGGCGATGAGCCTAGTTCTGGATAACGGAGCCACCTTTACGTTGCCCCAGACCTTCAAGGATCCTGGCCTGAAGGTCGGCGAAAAGGTCCGCGTCACGTGGGATATGAGCGGCAAGGATAAAATTGCTGAGGCAGTCAAGATCGTGAAGTGATGTCCTGCCCGCTGGAGCAAGACAAGGTCTTGCCTCCGGGGTAGCGTAAGAGGGCGGAGCAGCGATGCTCCGCCTTTTCGCAATCCGTACCCTTGAGCACTGCGTGTCGGCTTGGACGCGCGGCGCTCTAAGGCAACCAAAACCGTTCGATCGTGTTATGCTAAGCTGGCCAGCGTGTAACCCGGATACCGGACCCGGTTTCCGGATGCTGCGCAAGATCAAAGGTCTGGAGCTTCCGTGTCAGTGCGCTGCGGCGCTCCAAGGAGGAGATGAGGAGAAGCCGATGAAGGAGTTCCATTGCGGGTCGCTCGTACCCGGCTGCGAGTGGCACACACGCGCCGAGGAGGAGGCTGAGGTCATGCGCCGTGCCGTCGAGCATCTGCGCGAGACGCACGGCGAGACGGTGATCCGCGAGACGATGATCGAGGCGATCCGCTCGCGCATCGAAAAGGCCCGCGACGCAGCGTGACGGTTAGGATTCGAGTGCCTCTGCGGCGCGCTTGAGCAGCGCGCCGCGATCAAGCGCAAAACCGGACTCGACCCATTCCTTTTCAAGATTCTTCAACGTTGCACCAAGCTTCGGCCCCGGTGATGCGCCAAGTGTCGTCAGATCGGCGCCCTTGACCGGAAAAACAGGGTTTTGCCATTTTGCGGCGAAGGCAAGCAGGCGCGAGAAGCCGCCGGCTTCGAGCAGTGCGTCATTGTCTTCGACCGCGCGGGCTCGAGCGGAAGCGAGCAACAGCCGCAACCGATCGACAAAGCCTTGGCGGTCGCCAAAATAGAGCCTTTTCGCCAACTCTCCTTCGGTCGTTTTCGGATCGACGGCAGCCGTGATCGCCCAATGCCGCAGGCGGCTTGCCTCGCTCACAGAAAGCCTCAATCTCTCGGCAAGCGTTTTCATGCGCGCGGCATCCGGCGGCACGATAGCTTCCAGCCTGAGCAGCGGGTCCGGCGCCCAGGCCAGGTCCTTCTCGGTCTTGGTCAGCCCGTGGATGGCATCGATGCCCCATTTCTCGCTTTCCGGCAAAACGGCGGTCAGAACGCCGGCCTGACGCATCCACAGCAGCGCCCGTGACGGATCGGGCGCTGACAGCAATTTCTTCAATTCCCACCAGACGCGCTCGACCGAGAGCTGGTCGAGCCCCTGCTTCAGCCTGGCGCAAGCCTTCAACCCTTCGGCATCCGGCCTGCCGTCGCCATACCAGGCGAAGAAGCGGAAGAAACGCAGGATGCGCAGATAATCCTCGCGGATGCGCGCTTCCGGATCGCCGATGAATCGCAGCCGCCGCGCTTCGATATCGGCGATCCCGCCGACCAGATCGACGACCGTTCCATCGGCTTCGGCATAGAGTGCATTGATGGTGAAATCGCGCCGCTCAGCGTCGGCTTTCCAGTCGCGACCGAAGGACACTTTGGCGCGCCGGCCGTCGGTTTCGATATCGGCACGCAGCGTGGTGACCTCATAGGCCTTGCCGTGGGCGACCGCGGTGACGGTGCCATGCTCGATGCCGGTCGGCACCGTCTTGAAGCCCGCCGCCTCGGCGCGCCGGATGGTTTCCTCAGGCACCGTGGTGGTGGCAATGTCGATGTCGGCGACAGGCTGTCCGATAAGCGCGTTGCGCACGGCACCGCCGGCGACGCGTGCCTCCTCGCCGCTGTCGGTGAGCGCGGCGAGCAGGCGCTGCAGGTGGCTTTCGCCGAGCCAGCCGGCCTTGCCAGCAATCGACACCGGATTGCTCACGAATAGAGCCTTTCATAAAGCGTTCGGATGATACCCGCGGTGACGCCCCAGATGCGCTGGCCGCCATAGGGCATCTCGTAATAGAACCATTCGAGGTCATTCCACATGCGACTGTCTCTGGTGTGGTTGGCGGGGTCCATCAGAAAGCCCAGCGGCACTTCGAAGACGGCATCGACCTCGTCGGAATTCAGCGTCAGGCTGAAACCGGGCCGCACAATCCCGAGCACCGGGGCGATGCGATAGCCGCTGCCGGAGACGTAGTCCGGCAGACGGCCGATGATCTCGATGTAATCCCTATCGAGACCGATCTCCTCGAATGTCTCGCGCAATGCCGCCGCTTCCGGGCTCGCATCGGTTGGATCGATGGTTCCGCCGGGGAAAGCCACCTGCCCCGAATGGTTGCGCAGCTTTTCCGCCCGCCTGGTCAAAAGGACCGTGGCTTCATGGCCATGATCGACCACCGGGATCAGCACGGCGGCGTCGCGCAGCGCCTTGGCCAGCTTCAGCCTGGCATGGCCCGGATTGAAGCGGTGGTCGCCAAAATCGTCGCCGGCATGCGCCAGTGGCTGCGCCGCGACGCGCTGGCGAAACTCGGCAGCGGAAAACGGCAACGGCGTCACCTGATCCATCATAGACGGTCCATCATGCGCTCAGCCGTTTCAGTTTCTCAGCCGGCATGATTGGATAGACCTCGCCTTTGGAACGGACGGCAAACATCGTCTTGCCGCCGATGTCGATCTCTTCGCCGTGCTCGACCAGCTCGTACATCACCGGCCGCGCCACCAGCGCCTCCAGCCGCCCGCGCACCAGCACGTAGGGCTTCAGGCCACCTGTCTCATCCTCATCGACGAAGCGCAGCGGATGCTCCGCCCCAGCCTCGACCACATCGCCGACATTGGTGCGAAAGGTGATGATTTGTCCGTCGCCGGCGCCCGACACATCCATCTCGACGGCAATGAAGGGCGCGTCGGCAACGCGGATCCCGACCTTTTCCACCGGCGTCACCAGGTAGGTCCTACCGTCCTCGTCCTTGCGCAGCACCGAGGAAAAAAGCTGCACCAGCGGCATCCGGCCAATCGGCGTTCCCAGATAGAACCAGGTGCCATCCTGCTTGATCTCCATGTCGAGATCGCCGCAAAACGCCGGATTCCAGCGTTCCACCGGCGCCTGCCCCTTGCCGGCGCGCGTCGCGCGCGAGACCAGCGCCTCCAGCCCGCGCGCCTCGGTCGCGGCCGTCAGGCTCTCTTCACGATGGTCGGCGGCTTCTGTCATGGTCACGAAATAGTCACTGTTGTTCCGCTTGTCAGCCTAAGTCTGTGATTTAAGTTCATTGCAGGCGCCATGCGAGGCCGAATCGCGGCATTCTGCGGCACCCAAGGTGCCAAGCGGTATTTCCAACCAGAAGGATCGATGCTGCATGAGCGTTATGATCAAGGAAAGCCCGATCAGCGAAAAAGACATGGTGGCACAGGCCGAGAAGGCGCTGGCCGACATTTCGAGGGTCCGCGACGGCGTCGGCCGGGTCATCTTCGGCCAGGAAAGCGTCGTCGAGCGCACGCTGGTTGCGTTGCTGGCCGGCGGCCATGCACTGCTGGTCGGCGTGCCCGGCCTAGCCAAGACCAAGCTGGTCGAAACGCTGGGCATCGTGCTCGGCCTCGATTCGCGCCGCATCCAGTTCACGCCCGACTTGATGCCATCAGACATTCTCGGCTCCGAGGTGATGGAGCAGGATGAATTCGGCAAGCGCTCGTTCCGCTTCATTTCCGGGCCGATCTTCGCGCAACTGCTGATGGCCGACGAGATCAACCGCGCCTCGCCGCGTACCCAGTCGGCGCTGCTGCAGTCGATGCAGGAATACCACGTCACCATTGCCGGCGTGCGCCATGACCTCCCGTCACCGTTCCACGTTCTGGCGACGCAGAACCCGCTGGAGCAGGAAGGCACCTATCCGCTGCCGGAAGCGCAGCTCGACCGCTTCCTGATGCAGGTCGACATCCTCTACCCCGAGATCGAGGCGGAGCGCCGCATCCTGCTGGAAACCACCGGTATCGAGGATGCCAAGGCTGAAAACGTGCTGCAGCCGGCGCGGCTGAAGGATATCCAGACGCTCATCCGCCGCATGCCGGTGCCTGAAAGCGTCGTCGAGGCGATCCTCAAGCTGGTGCGTTCGGCGCGCCCCGGCCAGGGCAACGCCGATACCGACAAGCACGTCGCCTGGGGCCCAGGCCCGCGCGCCAGTCAGGCGCTGACGCTGTGCGCCCGCGCCCGCGCCCTCTATGACGGCCGGTTGGCGCCGTCGGTCGACGACGTTCGCGCGCTCGCTGAGCCGGTGCTGCAGCACCGCATGGCGCTGACCTTCGCCGCCCGCGCCGAGGGCACCACGGTTCGCGATGTCGTGGCGAAGCTCGCGAAAGGGATTTGATGGCGCGCATCGGTGAAGCGCAGGCACCGGCAGCGACGCGCGATGCGCTCGCCAGAGGCCGGTTGCGGGCTTCGTTGGTGCCGGACCTGCTGGTCGAGGCGCGCCGCATCGTCAACACGGTAATTGCCGGCTGGCATGGCCGCCGCAAGCGCGGCATCGGCGAGAATTTCTGGCAGTTCCGGCCCTATGTCGAAGGCGATTCCTCGCGCATCGACTGGCGCCGTTCCGCTCGCGACGACCACACCTATGTCCGCGACCGTGAATGGGAGGCCGCCCATACGGTGTGGCTGTGGGCCGACCCCTCGCCTTCCATGCTCTACAAATCGACCGGAGCCAGCGTTTCCAAGGAATCGCGCGCCCTGGTGCTGGCGCTGGCCATGGCCGAGCTTTTGTCGCGCAGCGGCGAGCGCATTGCCTGGCCGGGCCTGACCGACCCGTTCACCGCCCGCAATGGCGCCGAGCGCATCGCGGCGCAACTGATGCACGCCGCCGACCTGCCGGCAAAGCCCGACCTGTCCGGCATTCGCCGCTTCTGCGACATCGTCCTCGTCAGCGATTTCCTCGACCCGGTCGAGGACACCATAGCCTGGCTGGACGTGCTCGCCCGCCACGGCGTGCGCGCACATCTGATCGAGGTCGCCGATCCGGCCGAGGAAAGCTTCCCCTATGCCGGGCGCACCGAATTCACCGATCCTGAGACCGGCGACAAGCTGACCGCCGGCCGCGCCGAAATGCTGGGCGAGGAATATCGCCTGCTTTATGCCGCCCGCCGCCAGGAACTGGCTGCCTGGTGCAAACGGCTTGGCTGGAGCTTTACCGTCAATCATACCGATCGCCTTGCCTCCGAGGCGCTGGTGCACATCCACATGGCGATGACCGCCGAGGGCAGCTTTGCCGGGAGGGCCCGCGCATGAGTTGGCTGCCGCTCTCCTTCGGGGCGCCGATGGTGCTGTGGGGCCTGCTGGCGCTGCCTGTGATCTGGTGGCTTCTGCGGCTGACCCCGCCCAGGCCGCAAACCGAGGTGTTTCCGCCGCTCAGGATTCTCGCCCGCGTGCTGAGGCGCGAAGAAACGCCGCAGCAGAGCCCTTGGTGGCTGACGCTGCTCAGGCTGCTGATGGCCGCGCTTATCGTGGCAGCACTTGCCGAACCCGTCTTCAACCCGCGCGAAAAGCTGCCGGCCGAGGGCGCCGCCCTGGCGCTGGTGATCGACAATGACTGGGCAAGTGCCGCCGACTGGGGCAAGCGCGTCGCCACCGCCGAGCGGCTGATCGCCGATGCCAATTCGAACGGCGTGCCGGTGCTCATCGCTTTCACCGCCGAGAAGCCGAATGCCGAGATCGGTCCCTTCGATGCCGCTGCCGCGCTCGACCGGCTGCGCGCGGCAATGCCGCGGCCGATCCCGACCGACCGCCCCGCCGTCTACGCCCGCGTCGCGTCAGCCTTGGAGTCGCTGCCGGGCGCCAGCGTCGCAGTGCTCGCCGATGGCTTGGCGGCGCAAGGCGACGAAGCCGCCTTCAACACGCTGTTGTCGAAGAACGCAGCACGCGTCGTCTGGGCCGTCTCCGACCGGCTGTCGCTGACCGGCCTGACCGGCGCCGACAACCAGGTCGACGGCTTCGCCCTGACCGCCATCCGCGCACCGGGCGATCCGGCACCTGCACAGGTGACGGCCGGCGCCTTCGACGACAAGGGCCGCCGCATCGCCGACGCGACGCTGACCTTCGCACCGGGCGGAACCACCGCCACCAGCACGATGGCGGTGCCGTTCGAACTGCGTAACGACTTCGCCTACATCGCGCTCGATGGCGAGCGCCAGGCCGGTGCCGTCCGCGTGCTCGATGAGAGCTCAAAACGCCGCCGCGTCGGGCTGCTGTCGCAGGCCGAGGCCGACCAGGCGCAACCGCTGCTGTCGCCGCTCTACTACATCCGCCGCGCCCTGCAGCCTTTCGCCGATCTCGTCGAGCCGTCGAGCGTCGATCTCGCCGACGCCATCCCGCAACTGCTCGACCAAAAACCGGCGATGATCGTCATGGCCGATGTCGGCACCATTCCGGAACAGGCACGGCGAAGGCTGGTCGACTGGGTCGACAAGGGCGGCACGCTGGTGCGTTTTGCCGGTTCGCGGCTGGCGGCTGCCGGCAATGACGACGATCTGCTGCCGGTCCGGCTGCTTACCGGCGAGCGATCGCTTGGCGGCGCGCTGTCATGGACGGCACCGCAGCCGGTCACTGAATTCCCGAAAACCGGCCCCTTCGCCGACCTCGCGCCGCCCACCGAGGTCACCGTCACCAGGCAGGTGCTGGCCGAACCGACGCCCGACATCGTCGAGCGCACCTGGGCCACGCTTGCCGACGGTACGCCGCTGGTGACCGGGATGAAGAAGGACAAGGGCACCCTCGTGCTGTTCCACGTCACCCCCGAGGCGACGTGGTCCAACCTGCCGATCTCCGGCAGCTTCGTCGAGATGCTGCGGCGCATCGTGCAACTGTCGCGCAACCAGGGCGCGGCGGTCGCCAATGCCGAGGCCGCCGCGACGTCGCTGGCACCCTATCGCATGATCTCCGCCGACGGCACGCTGGTGCCGCCGACGCCGGATGCCAGGCCGCTGGTGCCCGGCGCCGGCCCGCAGCCGGTGACGCTGGAAAACCCGCCCGGCCTCTACGGCTCCGAGACGGGAGTGTTCGCTCACAATCTGCTCGTTGGCGACAGCGCATTCACGCCGCTGGCCCGGCCTGAAATCACCGTGCCGGTCACCACCATCCAGTATGCCTTCGACGAGCAGCGCAACCTCAAAGGTCCGCTGGTCACGGCGGCCCTGGTGCTGATGGTGCTCGACACGCTTGCCGTATTCTGGATGGGCGGCCTGTTGTCGCGCCGGCCGCGCCGTGCCGGCGCTGCGGCGACGGCAGCCGTCCTGCTGATTGCGCTCGGCGCCTTGATTGGCCACGCGGACGTCGCGCGTGCCGACGACGCCAAACCGGGAGATACGGAGGCGATCGGGGGCATTTCAAAGACCCGGATCGCCTATGTGCTGACCGGCGAGCCGGGTATCGATTCGATCAGCCGCGCCGGGCTCGAAGGCCTGACCCGATTCCTCATCGAAAAAACCGCGCTCGAACCCGGAGCACCGGCCGGCGTCGACATCTCGAAGGACGAACTGTCCTTCTATCCGCTGATCTACTGGCCGATCGATCCCTCGGCCCCGATGCCGAGCGAGGCCGCCATCGCCCGCGTCGACGCCTATATGCAGCAGGGCGGAACCGTCTTGTTCGACACCCGCGACCAGTTCGCCAATGGCATTGGTGCGGATTCGACCAGCCCGGCGACGGAGCGGCTGCGCGACATCCTCGGCAACCTCAACGTGCCACCGCTGGAACCGGTGCCGTCGGACCACGTGCTGACCAAATCCTTCTACATCCTTCCGGAGTTTCCCGGCCGTTTTGCCGGCAGCCCGCTTTGGGTCGAGGCATCGCTTGAAGCCAGCAACACCGAGAACCGCCCGGTGCGCACCGGCGACGGCGTTTCGCCAATCATGATCACCGCCAATGATTTCGCCGGCGCTTGGGCCGTCGACGAGAATGGCGACCCGCTATTGCCGACCGTGCCGTCGGATCCGATGCAGCGCATCTATGCGCTGCGCGCCGGCGTCAACATCATGATGTACATGCTGACCGGCAACTACAAATCCGACCAGGTGCACGTCCCGGTGCTGCTCGAACGGCTGGGGCAATAGACCATGAACTGGTCGCTCGCCTTCGAACCGCTCACCACCTGGCCGCTGCTCGCAGCGGTTGTGGTGCTGCTGCTGCTGCTGGCGCTAGTCGGCCTTTGGTTTCGCCAGCGCGGCGCGGTCTTCCGCCTGGCAGCCCTGATTGCTCTGGCTGCGGCGCTGCTCAATCCGGTGTTCCTCGACGAAGAACGCGAGCCGCTGAAAAGCATCGTCGCCGTCGTCGTCGACCGCAGTCAGAGCCAGGATATCGGCGACCGCACCAAGCAGACCGACGCGGCGTTGGCCGGTCTTCAGCAGCGTCTAGGCCGCTTCAAGCAGTTCGACGTCCGTGTCGTCGAAGCCGGCAAGTCCGAAGCCGCCGACGAGCGCACCGAGACGCGGTTGTTTTCCTCGCTCGAAAATGCTTTCCGCGACGTGCCGCCATCGCGCATTGGCGGCGCCATCATGATTACCGATGGCGAGGTCCATGACGCGCCACCCGGCGCGCCCGACTTCAATGCCCCGCTGCATGCGCTGATTACCGGCAACGACCATGAAAAAGACCGCCGCATCCGCTTCGAGAATGCGCCGCGTTTCGGCCTCGTCGGCAAGCCGCTCGACATGACCTATCGCGTCATTGCCACCAACAACGAAACCGGCCCGGTCGACGTCCGCGTATCGGTCAACGGCGAGCAGGTATCGGTCGAGCACGCCAACATCGGCCAGGCGATGCCGCTGCAGGTGACCATTCCCAACGCCGGGCGCAACATCGTCGAACTCGCCATCAACCACGAGCCGGGCGAACTCACCGACACCAACAACCGCGCCATCGCGCTGATCGACGGCATCCGCGAAAATCTGCGCGTGCTGCTTGTTTCCGGCGAACCGCATGCAGGCGAGCGCACCTGGCGCAATTTGCTGAAATCCGACGCTTCGGTCGACCTCGTGCACTTCACCATCCTGCGCCCACCGGAAAAGCAGGACGGTACGCCGATCAACGAATTGTCGCTGATCGCCTTCCCGACGCGCGAGTTGTTCGTCGAGAAGATCAAGGATTTCGACCTGATCATCTTCGACCGCTATCAGCACCGCGACGTGCTGCCGATCCTCTATTACGACTACATCTCCGAATATGTCGAAAAAGGCGGCGCGCTGCTAATCGCGGCCGGCCCCGAATACGCCGGCGAAAGCTCGATCGCCCGCACGCCGCTGATGTCGGCGCTGCCGGCAATGCCGACCGGCGAGGTCATCGACAAGGCCTTCTATCCGCGCCTCACCGATACCGGCCAGCATCATCCAGTAACGCGCGGGCTTGATGGCTCGGCGACCGAGCCGCCGCACTGGAGCCGCTGGTTCCGCACCATCGGCGTCGAGAACCCCGAGGGCGAGGTGGTGATGAAGGGCGCCGACAACCGGCCGCTGCTGCTGCTCGACCGCAAGGGCGAAGGCCGCGTCGGCATGCTTCTGTCCGACCAGGGCTGGCTGTGGGCGCGCGGCTTCGAGGGCGGCGGGCCGCATGTCCAACTCTACCGGCGCATCGCCCACTGGCTCATGAAGGAGCCCGAACTCGAGGAGGAGCGGCTGACCGCCGACGGCCGCGGCATGGTGCTGGAGATCCGCCGCCAGACGATGAGTGACGATCCCGGCCCGGCGCAAGTCATCACGCCGTCCGGCAAGGCACTGATCGTCAGGCTTGAGAAGTCCGAGCCAGGCGTCTTCCTCGGCAGCGTCGAGACCAGCGAAATCGGTCTCTATCAGGTCGGCAATGGCGACCTGACGGCATTGGCCCATGTCGGGCCGGTCAACGCGCCGGAATTCACCGACTTCGTCTCCACCGAAAACCGGCTGAAACCACCGGCTGAGGCAACTGGCGGCAGCGTTCGCCGGCTGGCGCCGGCCTCGACACTTGGCACTCTCACCAGCACGGTCACGCTGCCCTCCGTCGTCCCAGTCCGTTCCTCGGGTGCAGCTTCCGGCAATGACTGGATCGGCCTGCGCACCACCGACGACAGCGTGCTCAAGGCCGTCTCGCGCGTGCCGCTGTTCGGCGGCTTCCTCGGCCTCGGCCTGCTGCTTCTGGCGATGGGCTCGATGTGGTACCGCGAAGGGCGGTAGTTCCCTTCTCCCCGTCTCATACAGGGAGAAGGTGCCGCAGGCGGATGAGGGGCGGCGCCGGCGCTGTGAAACTTTCTTCAGACATTGCGCTGCCCCTCACCCTGCTCTCCGGCAAGCCGGGCTTCGCCTCCCTCTCCCTGCAAACGGGGCGAGGGAGGAGCCCTACTCCTCCGGCTCCGTCGTGAACATCAACGGGTAGCCCTTGGCCTTGCCGGCATCGGTTGCCCGCGCCGCCTTGGTCTCGGCGACATCCCTGGTGAAGACGGCGACGACGCAGACGCCGCGCCGGTGCGCGGTGATCATTATCCTATGCGCCTGGTCTTCACTAAGCTTGAACTCGGACTTCAGCACCGTCACGACGAACTCGCGCGGCGTAAAATCGTCATTGACCAGGATGACCTTGTAGAGCTTCGGCCGTTCGACCTTCGGCTTCGTGCTGGTACGGGGTTTTGTGGTGATTTCAGGCATTGGACCGGCAATTGCGTACGACAGCTTTGCGGTCATTTTGACATGGGCAAAAGCGGTCGTCCATTCAACCGCGCGCGATCGGCTTCCCGGCGGGCGCAGTTCAAAAGTCCGTGCCTATGTGGGAACTGCCGTCTGGCGTTCAACGGAGGGTGTGGGCCGGGACTGGCCCTATTGTCTGCACGCAACAAAAAGACGACCGCTCCAGGCAAATCGCAACTGGAGCGGTCTTCTCATAGGGTAGAAAGATGTCGCTTGATCAGGCCTTCGGAGCTGCCTTGACCGCGTGCTTCTTGTGCTTCTTGACGGTCTTCTTGGCAGCGACCTTCTTCACGGCCTTGGCCGGCGCAGCGGTCGTCGTTGTCGTCGCAGCCGGGGTGGTGGTCGCGGCATTGGCGCTGCTGGCGCCGAGAACCGGCATCGAGACCGCCAGCGCGATGGCGAGACCGAGGGCGGAGAGGAGGGACTTTTTCATGGCTTCACTTCCTTTTTGTGCAGATCGGGTTGAGTGTCACTGAACGGGATCGATCGGTGTCACTCCAAGCAGCTTCAAAGCGTTCGCGAGCATCCGGATTCCCTGTGCCTGTTTCTTGTTGGCGCAGAACCGGTTTCCCTTTCTTTGAAGTGCTTTCGCCGCGGTGACCTGCGTTGCCGCGGCATGGGTTTCGAGGGCTTCGTCAAACTGGCGGTTCAGATCGATGCAACGCTCGCTGCGGGTGGTCGCCACCTTTGCATCGGCCGCCTTTGCATTGGCCACCTTCGCATCGGCCAGTTTTGCGTCGGCTTGTTCAACCGCGGCCGTGACGAGCGAAATGGAAAGCAACGCACCCATCAGACTGATCGAGAACCTTTGCATTGGTCTGTCCGTAATCCCGTAACGCGTGTCGCAGCCGATGACCTGACCGCCACGGCACCACTTATGCCTTTGATTTTTTTCGGTAGTTTTTCCGGCTTGTAGAATTTTGTTTCTGGATTGTTTCTGGGCAGCCCGGATCGAGCCGCCGATCTCCACTGGCCAACTTATGGCCTGAATTCTATCGTCTGGCTGACGGCCGAAGCACGGCTTGGGCGATCCACAAATGACAGGTTCCCTGTGAAATCCGACCCCCACATACTGATCGTCGACGACGACAAGGGCATTCGCGACCTGCTTCAGGAATTCTTCCAGAAGCGAGGGCTGCATACATCGGTCGCCGCGGACGGCACCGAGATGGAGACCGTGCTGCGCCGCGCCCAGGTCGACCTGATCGTTCTGGACGTCATGCTGCCCGGCAGGAGCGGCCTGGAGCTCTGCCGCGAGTTGCGCGCCAATTATTCGACACCGATCATCATGCTGACCGCGGTCACCGAGACCACCGACCGCGTCGTCGGCCTGGAGATGGGCGCCGACGACTACGTGCCGAAACCCTTCGATCCGCGCGAGCTGCTCGCACGCATCCGGGCCGTCTTGAGACGCAATGGCGCCGCCGAACCGCGACGCGCCGCCTCGCGGCAAATCTACCATTTCGCCGGCTGGACGATGGACTGTTCGCGCCGCCGGCTGATGGCGCCGGGCGACGTCAGGATCGAGCTGACGATGGCCGAATTCAACCTGCTGCAGACCTTCGTCAAGAGCGCGCAGCGCGTGCTGAGCCGCGAGCAGCTCATTGAGCTGTCCGGCGGCGACAGCGGCTACAGCTTCGACCGCAGCGTCGACATTCTGGTCAGCCGGCTGCGGCGCAAAATGGAGGACGACCCGAAAACGCCGAAGTTGATCCTGACCGTGCGCAGCGGCGGCTACCAGTTCCTGCCTGAGACGACCTCCGAATGAGACGCATTCTGCCGCAAACGCTGCCGGTCTGGGTGCTGCTCATCGTCATCGCCGGCCTGCTGATCAGCCAGATCGCGACCCTTTACATCGTTTCGCGCGACCGTGCCGCCACCAATGACGTCGTCGATCTTTACCGGCTGAACGACCGCGCTTTCTCGCTGGTGCAGCTGATGCATGACGCTACGCCGGAACAGCGCAAGGCGACGGCCTCCGGCCTGTTCAACGCCACTTATGCGCTCACCGTCTCCGACACGCCCGCCGTCACTTCCTCGATAGCCGGCGACGACGAGCTGGCCGAATTGGAAGACATATTGGTCGGCCGGTTGTCGAAGTTCGGCATCACCGACGCGCGGGTCCGCCGCGACCCGGCAACGCACGAAGCCGACGCTCCCGGTGGGACGATCGCCGGTCCCGATATCGGCCAGGTCGAGCGCGACCTGCTGGTGCTGGCGGCCGATTTCGCCCAGAGCGACAAGCTGACGGCCTCGCTTCGCTTTGCCGACGGCCAATGGCTGAACTTCACCGAACCGAACACGCCGGCCGGGCCGATACTGAGCTTCGAGAGCCTGCCACTCTATGCCTTGATCGCCGGGCTGGTGGTGGCTTCCTCGATCTGGTCGCTGCGGCGGCTGACGGCGCCCTACCGGATGATGGAGACCGCGGTGAAGCGGATCGGCGAGGATCTGAAGAGCCCGCCGATCGCCGAGAGCGGCAGCCGCGAGGTGCGTACCGCGGCAAAGGCGGTCAATGCCATGCAGGCGAGGCTGCGCGCCTATGTCGAGGACCGCGAGCATCTTGCGGCCGCACTGGCGCACGACCTGCGCACGCCGCTGACCAGGATGCGGCTGCGCCTCGAACTGCTGAGGAATTCGTCCGTACGCGCCGCACTGGCGCACGACCTCGCCGACATCGAAGGCATTGCCAGCTCGGTCATCGACTTCGCCACTTTCGAGGTGACCGAGGAGAAGAGCGAGCGGATCGATTTCTGGTCGCTCGTCGAATCGGTCGCCGACGGCTACGAGGAGGTCTCGTTCGACAATGACGATGCGCGCTCGCGCGGCCTGATCTGCATGGCGCGGCCGGTCGCGCTCCGGCGCTGCGTCACCAACCTCGTCCAGAACGCGGTGACCTATGGCAAGAGGGCGCATCTCAGCCTGCGTCAATCAGGCAAGACAATCACGCTGGCGATCCATGACGAAGGGCCGGGCATACCGCAAGCCGAGCTCGACGCCGTGTTCGGCTCGTTCGTGCGCCTGGAACAGTCGCGCAACCGCCAGACCGGCGGCCTCGGCCTCGGCTTGACCATCGCCCGCAATATCGCCCGCGGCGCCGGCGGCGAAGTCAGCCTGTCCAACCATCCCGACGGCGGCCTGATGACGGAGTTGCGCCTGCCGCTGGCGGTGTAGAGAGCGGTCGGTAAAACTGCCAGCCTCCCCAACTGTGAGGAGATGTCCGGCAGGATCGGAGGGCGCGAAGAAACGCTACGAGCCGTTTCGTTCTTCCAGAGGAAAACAACTACCTTCGCAGCACCGCGCTCAGCACATCCCTGACGCCGATGGCGCCGACGAAGCGCGACTGGTCGTCGAACAGCGCCACAGGTGCGGTCTGCGAGCGATGCATGGCCAGCATCACGGTCTTCAACGAGGTGCCGGGATTGGCCCAGAACACCTGCGCCGTCTCCTCCGGCTGGGCCTCGACATCGGCGCAGGACACCCACACTGCCGGCTTGCCGTCCCGCTCGGCCGCCGCCACCAGACCATGCTCGTCGATCTTGAAGCGCGTCGTCTTGCGCCGGTCTAGCCACACCCAGCCGTCCTCGCCGTGCTCGAGGTCGCGGCGGTCGCGCATGACGTTCCAGGCGGTCAACACCGACAGCGGGTTCACATTGGCGATGAAGTCGCGGACATAGTCGTTGGCGGGCCGCAGCACGATGTCTTCCGGCGCGCCGGTCTGCACGATGCGCCCGCCCTCCATGATGGTGATATGGGTGCCGATCTTCAGCGCCTCCTCGAGATCGTGGCTGACGAAGATAATGGTCTTCTTCAGCTCGGCCTGGAGCTGCAGCAACTCGTCCTGCAGCTTGGTCCGGATCAGCGGATCGAGCGCCGAGAACGGCTCGTCCATCAACAGGATCGGCGCCTCCGTGGCAAAGGCGCGCGCCAGGCCGACGCGCTGCTGCATGCCGCCGGACAGCTCATGCGCGTATTTCTTCGACCACTGGTCGAGATGGACCAGCCTCAGCTGCCTGTTCACCCGCTCCTTGCGCTCGGCTTCCGGTACGCCGGCGAGTTCGAGGCCGAGGCCGACATTCTCCTCGACGGTGCGCCATGGCAGCAGGCCGAACTGCTGGAACACCATCGCCACCTGCTTCTGCCGCAGCCGCCGAAGCGTCGCCTCGTCGCAGGTGACGACGTCGACCGTACCGTCGCCGTCCTTGACCAGCACCTGACCGCGCGAGACGACGTTCAGCCGGTTGACGGCTCTGAGCAGCGTCGATTTGCCGGAGCCGGAAAGCCCCATCAGCACCGAGATCTCGCCTTCGTTCACGGTGAGGCTGGCGCCGGCGCAGCCCAGCACGTTGCCCGTCTGTTCGAGGATCTCGGCGCGGGTGGCGCCGCTGTCGATCAGCGCTAGCGAGCCTGCCTGGTCGGCGCCGAAGACGATGTCGACATTTCTGAAATCGACGGCGACGGTCATTTCTTGCCTCCCACGCCGATGCGCGTCATTCGGTCGAGCACGATGGCGAGCACGACGATGGCCAGACCTGCCTCAAGCCCGAGGTCGATCCTGCGCGACCCGAGCGCCCGGTTGATTTCCGTACCGAGGCCGCCGGCGCCGATCAGGGCGGCGAACACCACCATCGACAGCGACAGCATGATCGACTGGGTCAGCCCAGCCATGATGGTCGGCAGCGCCGAAGGCAGCTCGACCTTCCACAGCAGCTGGCGCTTGGTGGCGCCGAACGCCTCACCCGCCTCGACGATCGATTTCGGCACCGAGGTGACGCCGAGATGGGTGAGCCGAACCGAGGTCGGGATGACGAAGATGATGGTGACGATCAGGCCGGGCGCGTTGCCGAGGCCGAACAGGGTCAGCACCGGAATCAGGTAGACGAAGGTCGGCAGCGTCTGCATCAGGTCGAGTACCGGCAGCATGACCCGATAGACCTTCGGCTTGTGCGCGGCCCAGATGCCGAGCGGCACGCCGATAGCCATCGAGACGGCGGCGGCGGCAACGACCAGCACCAGCGTCTCCACCGTCTGCTTCCACAGGTTCTGGTTGAGGATGAACAGCAAGCCGATGAACACCGCCAGGGCCAGGCCTTTCGAACGCTGCAGGAAATAGGCGAGCAGAGCGATCAGGGCGATCAGCAGAACCGGCGGCAGCAGCAGCAGCCCGTCGACGATGCCGTCGAGCAGGAAATTGAGGCTGTTGGAAAAAGCCCTGAAGACGGTGTCGAAATTATCGGTGAGAAAGCCGAAAAACGCCTTCCCCCACGCCCCTATGGGAATCTTGTAGCTGACCAGGAATTTGGAGATCGGATCCATCTAGCCCCTCTTCTGCCGGCGCCGTCCTTTGCCGGACGGTCATCTTGTCACAGGATATGAAAAAGGGCAGCCATTTCTACCGTGGCTGCCCCTTGTCTCGTCATGCCAGATGGTCGGGTCAGCTTCCGAGCGCCGTTTTCACCGCAGCCGCCGCATCGCCGCCGTCGAAGGTTGTGACGCCGGCGATCCAGGGAGCGACCGCGTCCGGGTGCTTCTTCAGCCAGTCGGTCGCGACCGTATTGGCGTCGCCGCCCTTCAGGATCGCGTCCATCATCTCGCCTTCCATGTCCAGGTTGAACTTCAGGTTGGCGATGAACTTGCCGGCATTGGGGCATTCGCTCATGTAGCCCTTGCGTACATTGGTATGCACGGTGGCGGCGCCAAAGCCGCTATCTCCCATCCCCTCGAGATAGGTGATCTTCATGGCGCCCATCACCGGATGCGGCGTCCAGCCGAGGAAGGCAATCCATTCATTGTTCTTCATCGACTGCTCGGCCTGGGTGAGCATGCCGGCCTCGGAAGATTCGACCAGTTCGAAGCCTTCGAGATTGGTCTTCGGATCCTTGATCATGTCGAGGATGATGCGGTTGCCGTCATTGCCGGCCTCGATGCCGTAGATCTTGCCGTCGAACTTGTCCTTGAACTTGCCGAGATCGGTCAACGTCTTGACACCGGCATCGGCAACATAGGTCGGGACGACGATGCCGTAGCCGGCACCGCTGAGATTTTCGCTGACGGTCTCGACCGAGCCTTCGGCGGCATAGTCCTTGATGTCGTTGGTCATCGACGGCATCCAGTTTCCAAGAAACACATCGAGGTCTTTGTTCTTCAGCGACGCATAGGTCACCGGCACGGAAAGCTGGATCACCTGCGGCTCGTAGCCGAGCGCCGTGAGCAGAACCGAGGCGACGCCGGTGGTCGCCTGGATGTCGGTCCAGCCGACATCGGACAGCCGCACCGTCTTGCAGCTTTCCGCATCGCCGGCGAAGGCCCCAGTCGTGGATAGAAAAGCCGCCAGGCCGAGGCCGGCGACGAATGAACTCATACGCGACATGAAGATTCTCCCATTTCAGTTCTCGGTGAAGCCAAGCGACGGTTTTATCTCCGCCTTGTAGCGTCAGCCAAACATCATTCTGCTGCGGTTTCAAGCACTAAGGCAATCACGAACAACGGCGCAGGCTGGCCGATCAGCGACACGCCCGCCGCTTTCCGGATGGAAGTCGCCTTTTCCCGGTGGAATGTAGGTGCTCCCCCTCCCCGCTTTGTTGCAACTCGGCTTAAAAGGACGGCATGGCCAAGCTGTACTTCCATTATGCGACGATGAATGCCGGCAAGACGACGATGCTGTTGCAGGCCTCGTACAATTACCGCGAGCGCGGCATGACGACGATGCTGTTCATCGCCGGCCACTATCGGAAGGGCGATACCGGGCTGATCTCGTCGCGCATCGGCCTGGAGACGGAGGCCGAGATGTTCCGCGACGGCGACGATCTGTTTGCCCGAGTCGCCGAGCATCACGACCACGCCACGGTGCATTGCGTCTTCGTCGACGAGGCGCAGTTCCTCGAACAGGAGCAGGTCTGGCAACTCGCCCGCATCGCCGACCGGCTGAACATCCCGGTCATGTGCTACGGCCTGCGCACCGATTTCCAAGGCAAGCTGTTTTCCGGCTCGCGCGCCCTGCTGGCGATCGCCGACGACCTGCGCGAGGTGCGCACCATCTGCCGTTGCGGCCGCAAGGCAACGATGGTGGTGCGCCTCGGCGCCGACGGCAAGGTGGCGAAACAGGGCGAACAGGTGGCGATCGGCAAGGATGTCTATGTCTCGCTCTGCCGCCGCCATTGGGAAGAAGAAATGGGCCGCGCCGTGCCCGACGATTTCATCGGCTTCACCAAAGCCTGAACCAGCGCTATTGCTTTCATCCGACCTCCCGGCCGACATTCGTTCCGCAATCGCGCCATCGTGCGGCGCTTGTTAAGGCCTGCTTCCTATTTCAGAACCTCTCAGCCAGAGCCGTCGGGATTTCCCATGCTTCGAGCCATTTCGTCTGCCGCTGCTTTCCTCATCACCGGCACTCTTGCCGCGCATGCCGACGGCGATGCCGCTCTCGGCAAGAAGGTCTTCAACAGATGCATGGCCTGTCATGAGGCTACTAGCGACCGCGACAAGGTCGGCCCGCATCTGCTGGGTGTCGTCGGCCGGACCGCCGGCACCGCGGACAGTTACCTCAGCCGCTACTCGCAGGGGATGAAGGACGCGGGCGCTGCCGGCCTGGTCTGGGACGAAGCAAACCTTGCCGAATACCTGCGCGCGCCGCGGCAGAAGGTCCCCGGCAACAAATTGGCCTTCTCCGGCCTGACCAGCGACGACGACATCGCAAACGTCATCGCCTATCTCAAGGCCGATCCCAAGCCCTGAGCGTCGCTCCCGAGCAAAAGTCCAGCCGCGGTTGGAAGCGGTGCCTGACCGGACGGCAGTTACACCGTAATCATTGCCTGACTATCCTGCAGTCGCCTCCTGAAATTCTTTTGTTTTCCTGTAATCCCATGCCTTCCGTCTTTCATTCGCCAAACCCGGCACATATATTCGCGGCGGTTTGCGAAACGAAACCGATGCCGAAGCGGGAGGCCCCAATGGCGACATTGCAGAATTTCGATGCCGAGATTGCCAAGACCAAGCAGGTCGTGCAGGACATGCGCACCAAGATCGAGCAGTCCGGTACCGTGCTCGACACACTCGCCACCGCCGACAAGAAGATCGGCGACGCCAATTTCGACATCGAGAACGCCCGCATCGAGGATGTGCTGAAGCAGCAGAAGGTGATGGAAGGCAATATCGCCGACCTGATCATCGGCCTCGAGGACGCCACCAACGTCTTCGGCGCCGAATTCGAGAGCATGAAGAACTACACCGGCTGGGAAAATTTCGTCGGTGTCTTCTCCAGCCAGCGCAAGCAGCGCCTGCGCACCGACCGCGTCCGCAACATGTCGCTGGCCGGAAATTTGCAGGAGCTGCTGGCGAAATCCGACACCATCGTCGGCATCCTCAAGGCGCAGAAGCAGGTCCTCGACACGCGCTACAAGACCTCCGAGGCCAGCCTGTCGCAGGTGATCGAGCGCCGCAAGACCACCATGTCCAATCTCGAGACCGTGCAGAAGCGCATCGAGGAACTCAACCCGATGCTGCTCGACATCGAGAACAAGATCGCCGCCTCGACCAGCCAGAAGGAGCGCACGCAGCTTGAAGGCGAACGCTCGAAACTGGCCACGGAATATAACGAGAAGCAGGCCAAGGAGCAGGAATTGCTGGCCGAAAGCCAGACGCTGGAGCGCTATACCTCGATGTTCCAGACCTTCGTCGATTCGCTCAACAACCAGATCGCGGCGCAATCGACGCTGATCAACAAGCTGACCATCGATACCGAGCAGCGCATCGTGCTCTACAAGGCCCTGGAAGATTCGCTGAAGACCGCCGCCCAACAGGATGTCGCCCACAAGATCAACACGCTGGGCAGCCAGGTCGATAACACCGCCGAAGAGACCATGGCCGGCATTGGTGCTGCCTCGCAGAAGCACATTGGCGATCTGCTTGAAATGCACGAGAAGAACATGGTCGCCACCGCCGACATCCAGCGCCGCAAGAAGCTCGCGGACGATGCCTTCGCCCGCCGCTTCGACGATGTGATGAAGAAGCACAATTCGGCAAATTACGTGCAGTCGTAATTGCTGCACGTGCACTGCTCCCAAGGGCTGGCAGCATGACCCCCGAAAACGAAGCCGCGGCGCGCTATTTCTCGGCGATCGCGGCGGCACTTGGCGGCCTCGAAGTGTTCATGCGCGACGATCGCTCGCCGCTCTACCGGCACGGCATCGTCGCCAAGGTCGTCGCCGAATATATTGCGCGGCTCGACAAGTCGTTCTCGTGCTGGCGCAACCGGCTGGGCTTCACCGAGACGTTCCGCATCTCGCGCGCCGAAAGCGGTTTCCCGGTCTTCCAGAACCTGCTCGAGTTGGAAAACGACCGGCTCCAGGCCGATGCGCGCCTCGCCAATCTCCCGCTGGCCGATGAGCTGCGCGAGGAAATGGCGGACTTCATCCTGCGCCACAAGGAATTCCCCGAAGCGCTGCAGAAGTCGATGGCCGAGCGGCTTTACCTCGAGGACGTCAAGAGCGAGACCACCTTCGGCCCGTTCACGCTGGCCCAGACGGTCAAGGTGTCGGTCAATCCGAAGACGTTGCGGCCCTATTATCTGGTCCACTGGGCCTGCTTCGACGGCAGCGCCAACCTGCCGCTCGTCTATATGGTGACGGTCGAGGATTCCTCGGACGACATGATCCGGCAGCTTGTCGACTCCAATGGCAAACTTAATGAGAGGGTCGACATCCCGCTGCCGGTCGACGGGTTGCTCAATCCCGAGCTTGCCCACCGTTTCGACGATTTCACCGAGAAGAATTCCGCCTACGCGCTGTCGCCGGCGACCATCGCGGTCAACCTCGACAAGGATTTCGAGCCGCTGCATCCCAAGCAGCTGCGTCGCGTCGTGCTCGGCCCGTTCTATTCTGCAGGGATTACCGACAACAATTCGACGGTGAGCGAAGTGCTGGCCAAGGTCCGCAAGCCGGAAAACGCCTGGCTGCTGACCTGGACCATCCAGGAGGTCTTTTCCAAGGCCGAAAAGCCAGGCCGCAAGGGGTTGTTTTCGAGCGAAAAGACGACGCAGGAATTCTTCATCAATACCGACGATCTCGAGGCCGCGCGGCAAGGCGTGTCGAGCTATGAGAACCATGCGCTGATTCCGCACGAGGCCTATCAGGCGCTCTATGCCGCCGGCGAGGCGCAGAAGATCTTTTCGGGCTACAAGGTCCACATCCTGTCGAATGGGCAGGTCATCAGCGACGTCTGACCGTCAAATCGCGGAGCATCCTCCATGGACACCGGCCTGACCACCATCCCGGAAGCGGCAATTGAAAAGCACCGCGCCACTGCGCAAAGTTTCATCACTCGCATCGTCGTGCTGGAGGACCCATCGCGCGAGTCCGGCACCGCGCTTGCCGGCACCAACCGCCGCTTCGTCTCGACCGTCTCGGTCGGCTCGGTGCGCCACACGCGCGAGGTCGAGCTCGCCAAAACCGTCGCCGCCGTCCATTCCGACGACCAGTTGCTGACCATCCCGCAGCACACGCTGTTGTTTCGCGCCCGGCGCGGGCTAGCGATAGCGCTGGCCATATCGGATGTCTTCGCCGAGGGCTCGGACCTCGAAAGCCTGCAGGCGAAAAACGCCCGCGCGCCGCTCGAAGGCGATGAAGCTGCCACCTTCAAGAAGCTGCTGTCGGCCTCTGCCTACATCTCCGCCTTCAGCCTTGCCTCCTATTTGTTCCAGCTGATCGACAGCGACGGCGAGGCGCCGAACGACACGCCCGAGCCGGACTTTCTGTTCGACACGCCACAGGATGCGGTGAAGTCGATCGTGGCCGGGCTCGACAGGGCGATAGCAGGTTCGAAGGACGATGCCGACCTGATGACCCGCGCCCGCGCCTTTGCCCGCGTCGCCATCGACGGGCTGTTGGCGCGAAAGGGCCGCTTCGACGGCATCGGCCCGTTCGAGAACGCGCATATCCGCATCGACGTCGACGATTTTACCCTTGACGGTTTCGACGTCGCGCCGGGTAAGCGGGCAAAGCCGCTGGTGATGACCTTCAAAAAACCGGAAGAGGTCGTCGGCAACCACATCGCCAAATACCAGTCGGTCAAGCTTGCCAAGATGCTGATGGCCTACGATTTCGAGCGCGAGCTGAACCCGTTCGTCGAGCTCGGCGGCTTCTTGTTCACCTTCATCGGCGACGGCGCGCCCGGCACCGGCAAGACGACGCTGATCCAGATGATCGCCGGCCTGCTCAACGGCTACTGCCAGATCGCCGGCTATCCCTTCGCCTACGAGAATTTCGGCGTCGACCAGATCTCCTCGTACCAGGGCAAGTCCGGCCAGAACTGCCGCCAGTTCATCAACAATGTGCTGAACCCGCGCGTCATCGGCTTCGGCACCATCGATGATATCGACCAGGTAGCGGCACGTCGCTCCGACGATCGCGCCTCCGCCGGCCAGCAGGAAATCACCGGCGTCCTGATGGACGCCTTTGGAGGTGCGGCGACCGTGGTGCGCGGCAACTGCTCCTTCGGCATGTTCTCCAACTATCCCGAAAACGTCGACGACGCGCTGCGCCAGCGCGCCGGCGCGCGCTGGCTGGTCGATGGCCCGCAGAGCCGCGACGACTACATCGACATCTTCGTTCTGCTCGCCGGCAAGAACCACAAGATCCCGCTCGGCGACCACAAGCTCTATGCGGCGCAAGAGATCCAGCGCGCGGTGATGGAAGCTTACGAGGAGCATGAGAAGCCGCAGGAAGACGGGTTGATGAAGGTCTATGAGCGCTACATGAAGGAAAACGGCGCGCCAAAGACGATGGCCGACATCGGCACTTATCTGCATATGATCAAGGATGCCGAGCCGCGCTTTACCGGCCGCGCCATCAAGAACGTCACCGATGCCATCAAGATGCGCGCCATGGACATCGAATTGCCGGACGAGTGGTTCGAAAAGCCGGAAGCCTTCATGCACAAGGGTTACGACGACAAGAAAGCGATGATCGAGGAACTGCGCGGGCCATTCTCGATGGATATGGTCATGCAGGAGATCAACCGCTACGCGGATTCCGAATTCCGCTATTCCGACAAGTCCGATGATGCGGCGGTGACCAAGCTGATCCGCGACACCCGCCTGCGGGAGCGTGCCGTCCGCGAGATCGAGGAGTTGAAGAAGAAAGGGCTGTGGAATGCGTGAGCCCTTTCCCTTCTCCCCGTTCACGGGGAGAAGGTGCCCGAAGGGCGGATGAGGGGCAGCGCAATGCGTGGCGGAAACGAGCCGAAAGTTACGAGAGCCCGGCAACTGCGGAAGGTCGAAAACGGCGCCGAAGACAAGCTTTGGAGCGAACTGCGCGGACGAAGGTTGAATGGCCATAAATTTATTCGCCAACTGCCGATCGGTCCATATTTTGCTGACTTCGCCTGCCGTGAAGCCAATCTGGTCGTTGAAGTTGATGGAAGCCAGCACGCAAATCGATCTCAGGATCGATACAGGGACGAGACGATGAATCGGAATGGCTGGTCGGTACTGAGGATATGGCACGCCGATGTGCTGACGAGCCGCAAGAGCGTGCTGGACACGATCGTGGCCGTCCTTGACGGTCGACTGGATGAAAAAATGATTGCTGTTGACGCAAAATTTCTGCCTTCGACAGCTGCAGGAAAAGAATGATGAGCGTCTGCGCCGCCCCTCATCCGCCCTTCGGGCACCTTCTCCCCGTGAACGGGGAGAAGGAATAATGGCCAAGAAGCCCGATCTGCTGCGCGACAACGAGCTGATCTACGGCCGGCTGCTGACGATCGACGAGCCGCATCTCATCCAGCGCTACAACAAGGCAATGGTCGCGTTCGGCCTGAAGCCGACCAAATTGAAAAGCTTCGAGATCGACCGCACCGGCTTTTCGCCGCAGGTCGCCGAGGAATGCGGCGACTACAGCTACCTCGATCCGAACGAGGTCAACCGCCGCTTTATCATCCTGACGCCGTCGCAGATCGACCTGCCGGTGGTGCACACGGCTTTCTCCAACACCTCGCTGCTGATGTACGAATTCATGTCCAAGAACCAGCGCGCCATCGATGCACTGACGATCAAGGACGTCATCTACGGCGAGATAGAGGATTCGGTTCCCAAGGTCGACGACATCGAGGACCTGCTGTCGATCAACCAGGTCGAATTCAAGGTGCTGTCGGCCGAGGATGTGCTTGGCAAGGCCGCTGAACTCGGCAAACTGGTCGACCGGCTGAAGCAGGAGCCGGATGCCTGGCGCGACAACGCCATGCTGGCCCACATGGTCGAGCTGGCGAAGATCTGCGGCGACATCCGCGAGAATGCGCTGGTGCCGGACCAGGTGATCTTCCGCCACAATGCCTATTGGACCAGCCATTTCGGTGGACTTTATGTGTTCGTCGATCCCGAGGTGACGACGGTGATCAGCGACCCGGCAGCGCCGGGTTTCCGCCGTTCGCGGCCCTGGCAGGTGAGCTACCTCTCGATCCACGATGCCGACAAGGTGTTCAAATTCCTCGCTTCGACCGGCCGCATCGAGCTGCCGCGCGCCTCATGGATCGAAACCTCCGGCTATCTCGAGCATCGCGCCGAAATGGTGGTGCGCGCGCTGATCCGCGACGCCGAGCCCGACCGCAATCTGACCGACGTCGACAAGGTCTGGCTGCAGACCTGGATCCACGGCCACGCCGATCTGATCACCAGGGACGGCAATTTTCCCTTCCTCAACGCCGCCAAGCGCGAGATCGCCCAACTCGGCCATCTCAAGATCGAGGATGTGTTCCCGCAGCAGCGCTTCCTGGTCATCCGCGCCAAGCCGGACCATCCCGACGCCTGGCTGAGCAACCAGCTAATCTCGGACTTCGTGCCGCAGGACTTCGTTTCGCGTTACGTCTTCAACAAGCCGGGCTTCTACAGGGATTATGAAGGCTTCAGCGACGCCTGGCGATCGCATGTTGTGGACGTTCTGAAAACCACATATCTGAAGGACAAGGTGGCGTTTCGCACACGCCTCTATGGTTTGACTGACTGAGGGGGTGACATCGCCATGCTTGATCCGATCGTGAATTTCTTCACCCGGATTTTCCAGTGGATTGGCCGCGGCATCGGCCTGCTCATCGGCGCGATCCTGTGGCCGTTCCTGTGGGCGGGGCGCTGGTACACGCAACGCGGCTGGATCCTGAAGGCGGTGCTCGGCCTGGCGTTGCTCCTGCTGATCGGCCTCTATGTCAATTTCTTCTACGCCACCCAGTGGTGGAACAATTTCGACCCGAATTACGTCGACAAATACACGTTCGAAGAGCGCAACAGCTCCGCCGGTGAACAGGTTTCCGCCGGCGCCGGCACCGACACGGCCAAGACCTGCGGAAATTCAGCCATTGCCCAGGTTGCGGCCGACCTGACCGACTTCAACGTCAACCAGAATGCCTGGGTGTCGTCGATGATCCTTTACAAGCTCGGCCTGTTCGGCATCGACTGGGACCACACGCCGTTCATGGACAACAAGGCTTCGTTCCAGCGCGGCATCAACCAGGCGGTGCGGCGCACGGCGACCGAGCTTGCCGACAATCTCGGCCGCGTCCGCACCACCTCGCAGATCGACGCCGACCTGCAGGACGCCCGCGGCAATCTGCAGTTCGATGAGGAAACCTGGTATTTCGGCTTGAACCCGTTCGGGCCCAAGACGCCGACGCCGAGCTATTATCGCGACGCGGTGCGCAAGCTGCGTTCCTTCAACGCCCGCCTCGCAGCCTGCCAGGCGACGTTCGATGCCCGCGCCGACAATCTCAAGCAGTATATCGACCGCATTTCGTCCGATATCGGTTCGACCTCGGCGATCCTCAAGGAGCGTGCCGAAAACCACAATAATGGCTGGTTCGACACTCGCGCCGACGACCGCTTCTGGTTCGCCTATGGCCAGCTCTATGCCTATTACGGGCTGATGAAGGGCGCACAGGCCGACTTCGAGGACGTCATCAAGGAAAAGCACCTGCAGAACCTGTGGGATACGATGGACGCGCAATTCGTCTCGGCGCTGCGCATCCAGCCCTTCATCATCGCCAATGGGCGCGAGGACGGCTGGCTGTTGCCGACACATCTGACGACGATGGGTTTTTACATACTGAGGGTGCGCTCGAACATGGTCGAGATCAGCAACGTGCTGACGCAGTAGCGGATCGTGCCGCACAGCCGGCGCTGGTGAATTTGCGCCGTTGCTTCTGTCGCTTTTCGCGTATTAGGCGGCTGTTTTGAGACGGCGGAACCGCGCCTGCTCTGGCTTCTATACGGCGCTGCAACCGGCGCAAAAAGAACCTGTAGCAGAGCGGCCGGCGGCAGAGGTATTTTCTTCGCAGGAAACATAGTTGCATGAAAGTTGACGCCGCGGCAGCGACAGGGGTAGAACATGCTCGCGCCTGCAATGCCGGGCTGTTCTTGCGACCACACTAGTCAAATCCGTCCAATCCAGAGGGAAGCCGTCATGGCCGAAGTGAAGTCCGACATCGAGATCGCGCGCGGCGCCAGGAAGAAGCAGATCCAGGAGATCGGCCAGAAGATCGGCATTCCGAGCGAACATCTTCTGCCCTACGGCCACGACAAGGCGAAGATCTCGGCCGAGTTCATCAAGTCGGTGAAGGGCAACAAGGACGGTAAGCTGATCCTCGTCACCGCCATCAACCCGACACCGGCCGGCGAAGGCAAGACGACGACGACAGTGGGCTTGGGCGATGGCCTCAACCGCATCGGCAAGAAGGCCATCGTCTGCATCCGGGAGGCTTCGCTCGGACCGAATTTCGGCGTCAAGGGCGGTGCCGCCGGCGGCGGCTACGCGCAGGTCGTGCCGATGGAGGACATGAACCTCCACTTCACCGGCGATTTCCATGCCATCACCACCGCTCACAATCTGCTGTCGGCGCTGATCGACAACCACATCTACTGGGGCAACGAGCTCGGCATCGATACCCGCCGCGTCGTCTGGCGCCGCGTCATGGACATGAACGACCGGTCGCTGCGCGAGATCATCTGTTCGCTCGGCGGCGTCGCCAACGGTTTCCCGCGCGAGGCCGGTTTCGACATCACAGTCGCCTCGGAAGTCATGGCCATCCTGTGCCTGTCGACCGACCTGAAGGACCTGGAAAAGCGCCTCGGCGACATCATCGTCGCCTATCGCCGCGACAAGTCGGCCGTCTATGCCCGCGACCTCAAGGCCGACGGTGCAATGGCCGTACTCTTGAAGGACGCCATGCAGCCCAATCTCGTGCAGACGCTGGAGAACAACCCGGCTTTCGTCCATGGCGGCCCGTTCGCCAACATCGCGCATGGCTGCAACTCCGTCGTTGCCACCACGACAGCGCTGAAGCTTGCCGATTACGTCGTCACCGAAGCCGGTTTCGGCGCCGATCTCGGTGCCGAAAAGTTCTTCGACATCAAATGCCGCAAGGCCGGCCTTAGGCCGGCAGCGGCGGTCATCGTCGCAACGGTTCGCGCCATGAAGATGAATGGCGGCGTCAAGAAGGAGGACCTCGGCAAGGAGAACGTCGAGGCGGTGAAAAAGGGATGTGCGAATCTCGGCCGCCACATCGAGAACATCCGCCAGTTCGGTGTGCCGGCAGTGGTCGCTATCAACCATTTCTACTCCGACACCGAGGCCGAGATCCAGGCGATGAAGGACTACGTCGCCTCGATGGGCGAAGAGGCGATCCTGTGCAAGCACTGGGCTCAGGGATCCGCCGGCATCGAGGAACTGGCCAAAAGAGTCGTGGCGTTGGCCGAATCCGGCGCGTCGCAATTCGCCCCGCTCTATCCCGACGCCATGCCGCTGTTCGAGAAGATCAACACCATCGTCCAGCGCATCTATCGCGGTTCCGAAGCGATCGCCGACAAGTCGGTGCGCGACCAACTCCACGCCTGGGAGCACGCCGGCTACGGTCATTTGCCGGTCTGCATGGCCAAGACGCAATATTCCTTCTCCACCGATCCGAATCTGCGCGGCGCGCCGACCGGCCACACCGTGCCGGTGCGCGAGGTCAGGCTGTCTGCCGGCGCCGGCTTCGTCGTCATCATCTGCGGCGAGGTGATGACCATGCCCGGCCTGCCCAAGGCGCCATCCTCGGAAAAGATTTTCCTGAACGAAATGGGCCAGATCGAAGGCCTGTTTTAGGGATAATCAACGCTTGAACGGCAAAGGCGCCGCAACGCTGCGGCGCCCTTTTTGGCGTCTTCGCGACGATCTCGTCCCTACGCCGCGCTTCGCGCCAGCGCGCGCTGGTTGGAGGCATAGGGTGTGTCGTGCTGGGGTACCACGCCGGTCTTCAGGCAATCGATCCACTCGGCGGTTTTGAGAACGGCCGCGAAGCGCGACTGCAATACGATCGTCACGACGCGATGGATTTCCTCCCCCGAAGCGTAGCCGGCGCTGTTTGCGTACGGCAATGACCCCGTTGCGTCAGACAGGAACTCCACCTCAAAGCCCATATGCACGGCGTGGATGACCGTCGACAGATCGCAATTATGCGTCATGTAGCCGATGACCGTGATCGTATCGATAGAGTTGGCGCGCAGCCACTCCTCGAGGTCTGTGCCGGTGAAGGCGCTGGGCAAGTTCTTTTCGATGTAGTGGTCGTGGTTTCGCCTGGCGATTTCCGGGTGCAACTCGGCGCCATGGCTACCCTTGGCGAAGACCGGTGAGGTTTCCGGCGCCAACTGTTTGATGACCACCACCTTGACGCCTGCCTCGGTGGCCGCGTCCATCGCTCGCGCTACATTGACGACGCTGTCGCGGAAGGGCGGATGCTGGATGGCGAGGTTGCCGCCATCATAGTCGTTCTGAACGTCGATAACGATGAGGGCGCGGCGTGGAGCTTTGCCTTTGGCTGGTTGCGACATGGGTTTTCCTTTCCCGTTGGACATTGATGGGTGGACGATAGGCTCGGCACCGGATGGCAAAAAGTGACCCGATTGACATTATTCGAAAGAATTGGGACAATTGGTTGTTACTCCTGTTGGTGCTGCCCGTGACTGTTGGTGCTGCCATGACCGATCCTGTCGTTGCCGCCATCGCCTTCGATGGCATCAGCCCGTTTCATCTCTCCGTGCCGTGTCTCGTGTTCGGCGCGGATCGCACGACGCTCGGCCTGCCGCGCTTCGACTTCCGGGTCTGCGCGATTGAGAACGGGCCGATCCGCACCGATGCCGGGCTGACCATCAGCGTCCCGCACGGGCTTTCCGCGCTCGATGACGCCGACATCGTCATCGTGCCAAGCTGGAAGGATCTCGGGAGCTCGCCTCCAGCGGCATTGATCGACTCGTTGCTTGGCGCGCACGAGCGCGGCGCGCTGATCGTCGGACTGTGCCTGGGAACGTTCGCTGTCGCGGCGACCGGACTGCTTTCAGGGCGGCGAGCGGCGACGCACTGGGCCTACGCGGGTCAGCTGCAGGAACTCTATCCCGACATTCTCGTCGAACCGGAAGTGCTCTACATCGACAATGGCGATGTCGTGACATCCGCCGGCGTCGCCGCAGGGCTCGACTGCTGCCTGCACGTCGTACGGGCTCGTTACGGCGCGGAGGCGGCACTTCGGCTTGCCCGGCAGATCGTGCTTTCTCCGCATCGGCAGGGCGGGCAGGCTCAATTCATCGAACGTCCCATCGCCAGGACCGGCAATGCGGACCGCTTTACCCAGGCTCTCGAAACGGTGCGCAAAACCCTGGGTGATCCGCACGGCCTGGACAGCGTTGCCGGTCTCGCCGGCCTCACCCGCCGGACGTTCACG
Source organism: Mesorhizobium sp. M1348 (assembly GCF_040317925.1). Lineage (NCBI taxonomy): Bacteria > Pseudomonadati > Pseudomonadota > Alphaproteobacteria > Hyphomicrobiales > Phyllobacteriaceae > Mesorhizobium > Mesorhizobium sp. M1348. The sequence continues at coordinate 155,527 of NZ_JAMYLH010000005.1, forward strand.
CGCCACTTCCAAAAAACGATCGGCACCAGTTTCGGCGACTGGCTGACCGACCAGCGCGTCCAGCTGGCGCAGCGGCTGCTGGAAGCAACGGAAAAATCAATGGACACGGTTGCCTTCGAGGCTGGCTTCGGCAGCACTACCTCACTGCGCCAGCATTTCGCGGCGCGGCTCAGAACCTCGCCGGCGCAATACCGGCGCGAATTCTCGAGGAGCGCTCAGGAGGAGCGCGTGGCGCACATGCCGAGGTGAAATTCGGCTCGCGCTCGATTCCAGGGCAATCGCTTCGGGTTTGCGCTGCCCCTCATTGCCCTGCCGGGCATTTCTCCCCGTATAGAGACGGGGAGAAAGTCGCATCGCAAAGGATTTCGCCAATCACCAGCGTTAGAGAAAGGGTGCGGAGGTTGCGGCCAGCCCCTTCTCCCCGTCACTATACGGGGAGAAGATGCCGGCAGGCAGATGAGGGGCGGCGCCGACGTCGAACTGGCATCTGGCCTGAATTATAGGCTATCTTTTTTCTCGAAGCGATTGCCTGCTCTCGATCCTGTCGTCCTTGAAAGGCTCTGCGTCATCTGTCATATATTAAAGCGACAGATGACGCGAAGAGGCCCGCCGTGGCGATAGCATTGGAAAAGGCTGCGCCAGCAGCAAAAAACAATGAACTGCAGAAGGTGGCGAGATTGCTAGGCGGCAGCCGCATTCTGGCAAGGCGCCTCAGCAGCGCTTTGGATGCCCACGAGCTGCTTCTGCACGGCCTGCCGGCTTCAGCGCTGGACCATCTTATCGGGCAACTCGTCTTCATCCAGAAGACCGATTCGCTGGAGAAGGCCGTCGGCATGAGCCTGCGCACCTACCAGCGCCGCAAGGATGCTCCTTCCAAGCCTCTCAGTCAGGACCAGAGCGGACGAACCTGGAAGTTCGCGGAGATCCTGTCGAAAGCTACCGACGTGTTGGGTTCGCAGGCGGAGGCAGAGCAATGGCTGGAGCGCCCGGCGATTGGGCTCGACCAGCGTCGTCCAATCGACCTTCTGGCGACGCCGGCGGGGATCGAGCTTGTAGAAGACTATCTGGAACGGCTTGAATATGGCGTTTATGCATGACGCCGCTGCCGGCGGCGCTTGGTGGCTCCGACCTCATCGGATGGCGCCTCGATCAAGCCGCGTTTGCGCCTACATGGGATAGTGGCGAGGGCGCATACAGGGTGGGCGGACGCTGGAACAGCAAGGGCGTGCGCGCCGTCTACTGCTCGATCGATCCGTCGACTGCGATCCTCGAAGTTGCGGTCCATAAGGGCTTCAGGGCGCTCGACACGATTGCGCATGTCATGACGGCAGCAATCGTCAGCGATGTCGCGGATGTGCATATCGTCGACCCCGCCGCCGTGCCCAACCCCAACTGGTTGCGCCCGGGCATTCCGAGCTCAGGACAACAGGCGTTTGGCGACGATCTTCTGCAACGGCACCGGTTCGTTGTGATTCCGAGCGCCGTATCGCAGCACAGCTGGAACCTGATCTTCGACGCGAGCCTCGCCAGGGGGGCATACGCCATGAAGACCCAGGAGGCGTTTGCGCTCGACACGCGGTTGCATCCACCTCCGGCCAAGTGACACAGCCGCCCATGTCCATCAGAACGAGGACATGACCGGCGACAGAAGCACGGTGCTCAGCCGTTCCTGATTATCCGTGCCGGATTACCAACCACCGTGGTGTTCGCCGCGACGTCGCGCGTCACCACGGCACCGGCGCCGACGATGGCGCCATCGCCGATCCTGACCCCGCCGAGGATGACGGCACCGCCGCCGATCCAGGCACTGTCGCCGATCTCGACCGGCTTGGCGATCTCCAGCCCTGCCCGTCGCCCCGCAGCCTCCTTGTGGTGCTCGGCACAATAGATCTGCACATTGGGGCCGAGCAGCGTTCCCTTGCCGATGCGGACTGGCGCGTATCGAGAATCGTGCAGCCGGCATTGAGGAAGACGCGGTCGCCGAGAAAGATGTTGAAGCCATAGGCGCAGTGGAACGGCGCTTCGACCCGGGCGCGCTCGCCCGCAGCGCCGAGCAGCGCCCGCATGCCAGGCCCAATATCGGCACGCTGCCGGGGTGGCAGGCTGTTGTGCTCGAACACCGCGTCGCGTGCCGTGATCCGCAGCGCCTCCAGTTCCGGATCGAGGCAGCAATACCACTCGCCCGCCGCCATTTTCGTGCGCTCGCTTCCGGCCATGGCCGCGACTCCAGTCTCAATCTTTGCCAAAGCACAAATGGTGAAAATACGGAAGCGCCGGCGACGACACCAGCTCTGGTCAAACGCCGGACCTATGGTAGCTTGCCCATGCGACCTGTCCCGCCTAGCCATCGAGGGGATCAATCATGCTGTACATTCTTGCACTCCTGATTGGCGTCGTTGCCGGGCTTCGCGCCATGACTGCGCCCGCCGCGGTCGCCTGGGGCGCCTGGCTTGGCTGGTTGCCGGTCGCCGGCACCTGGGCGAGCTTCATGGGCCACTGGATCGCCGTCGGCATCTTCACCATCCTGGCCATCGCCGAACTGGTCACCGACCAGCTGCCATCGGCGCCGAGCCGCAAGGTGCCGCAGCAATTCGGGACGCGCATCGTCCTGGGCGCTTTCACCGGCGCGGTGATCGGAGCGACCGGCGGCGCCACTATCGGCGGCCTGATCGCCGGCGCCGTCGGCGCGGTGATCGGCACGCTGGGCGGCGCCGAGGCGCGTAAACGCCTGGCCACCGCCTTCGGCAAGGACCCGCCCGCCGCCTTCATCGAGGACGCGGTGGCGATCGTAGGCGGGCTTCTGATCGTGGCGGCGGTGGCATGACGGCAAAGACATTCGACGCCATCATCATCGGTGCCGGGCAGGCCGGCCCACCGCTCGCCGGCCGGCTGAATGCGGCCGGCATGAGCGTGGCGCTGATCGAGCGAAAGCTGGTCGGCGGCACTTGCGTCAACACCGGCTGCACGCCGACCAAAACGATGGTGGCAAGCGCCTATGCCGCGCATCTCGCCCGCTCCGCCGCGGACTACGGGGTGACGCTCTCCGGTCCCGTCGGCGTCAACTACAAGGCGATCAAGGCGCGCAAGGACAAGGTCTCCAACGACGCACGCGGCAATCTCGAAGACTGGATTGCCGGCATGGACAAATGCACGCTCTATCGCGGCCATGCGCGCTTCGTGACCGCCAATACGGTGCGCGTCGGCGACGATCTGCTGAGCGCCGAAAGGATATTCCTCAACACCGGTGGCCGCGCCTCGGTGCCCGACCTGCCCGGCGTCAACGACGTATCCTACCTCACCAACTCGTCGATGATGGATCTCGACGTGCTGCCGCGCCATCTCATCGTCGTCGGCGGCAGCTATGTCTCGCTCGAATTCGCGCAGATGTTCCGTCGCTTCGGTTCCGAAGTCACGGTCATCGAAAAGAGCCCGCGTCTGATCGGCCGCGAGGACGATGACGTCTCGGACGCCATTTTGTCGATCCTCGAAAACGAAGCCATTGCCGTCCATCTCGGCGCCGACGACATCCGCTTCGCCAGGCGAGGCAACGAAATCGCCGTGACCTTCTCGCCAGGCAAGGCGGCTGCGGTCGGCTCGCATGTGCTGCTGGCGCTCGGCCGCACGCCAAATACCGACGATCTCGGCCTCGACAAAGCCGGCGTCGAGGTCGACAAACGGGGCTTCATCGTCGTCGACGATCAGCTGCGCACCAGCGTGCCGGGCATCTGGGCGATGGGCGACTGCAACGGCAAGGGCGCCTTCACCCACACCTCCTACAACGACTACGAGATCGTCGCCGCCAACCTGCTCGACAACGATCCGCGCAAGGTCAGCGACCGCATCGAGGCCTACGCGCTCTATATTGACCCACCACTCGGCCGCTGCGGCATGACCGAAGCCGCGGTAAGGAAATCCGGCCGCCGCGCCCTGGTCGGCCAGCGGCCAATGACCCGCGTCAGCCGTGCCGTCGAAAAAGGTGAGACGCAAGGTTTCATGAAGATCCTGGTCGATGCCGACACCAAGGAGATCCTCGGCTGTTCGGTGCTCGGTCCGGGCGGCGACGAAGCGGTGCACTGCGTGCTCGACCTGATGTATGCCAAGGCGCCGGTCAGCACGCTGGCGCGCGCCGTGCACATCCACCCGAACGTCTCTGAGCTTCTGCCGACCATCGCCCAGGAACTCAAGCCGCTGGTGTGACGGCCGGGGAGAATCGTGCGCCCATAGCGGCGCCGGCTGGACCAATCGACAGCCCATCGGCAAAAGGGCATGTGTTCCGCCTCTTCTCGCGGAGGCATCCTATGCAGAAATCCATCGAACGCATCGCCGGCGACAGCGAAGGCGTCTCCTACGAATTCCCCGTCTTCCGCTTCACCGGAACGGACAAGACGGCGCCTTCGGCCTATCTGCAGGCGGCACTTCATGGCGGCGAATTGCCGGGCGTCGTCGCCATCGATGCGCTGATGCCGATGCTCAGCAAGGCGGAAGCCGAAGGCCGCATCAGCGGCAATATGACCATCGTGCCCTGGGCCAATCCGATCGGCCGCGCGCAATATCTTAACGGCGACCATCAGGGCCGCTTCCATCTGGGCACGCGCACCAATTTCAACCGCGGCTTTCCGCGGCTCGCCTCGCCCGACGTCGCCCTCCTGCCGGCGCACGGCACAGTCGACCAGCGGCTGAAGACGCGGCTGCTGCAGCTCTCGATCGGCCACGACATCGTGCTCGACCTGCATTGCGACGATGAAGGCCTCGCCTATCTCTACGTCCACACCAGCCTGTGGCCGGCCATGGCGGATTGTGCGGCGGCCATGGGCGTCGATGCGGTGATGCTGTGGGACGAAGATCCCGACGGCACCTTCGAAGGCGCCTCGATCATGCCGTATCAGAACGTCCCAGCCGACGTGGCGCGCCTGGACCGGCGCGTCGCCACCACGGTCGAATATCGCGGCATACTCGATGTCGACGGCGCCCTCGCCGGCGACGATGCCGAAGGACTCTACCGGCTGCTGGTGGCGCGCGGCGTCATCCGGGATCAGGCGCTGCCCGCGCCTGGCAGCTTCGTAGGGCTCGTCGCGCCGATCGAAAACATCGAGATGATGCCGGCGCCCCGCTCGGGCGCGATCCTCTACCAGGTGAAGCCGGGCGACCGCGTGGCCAAGGGTGCGCGGCTCGCCACCATCGTCCACGCGCCGGGTGAGCCCGACGGCCGCACGGAAGTGTTGGCGCCGCAGGCGGGCCTCATCCTGACACGGCGTTCCCGCCGCATCATCCGCGCCGGCGAAGACCTCTTGAAGCTGGTCGGCGACAGGAAGAGCGCCGATGCAAGGTCCGGGACGCTGGAGGATTGAAGCCTTCCTTTGAATCCAGTTGCGCGGCCGTCCAATCGCCGCTATGGGAATCGCCATGAATATGCGTTCGATCAAGACCATTTGGTGGTGGGCTCGCTGACAGCGGCCTGTTCGAACGCGTTCGCGTGACAATAGAGGGTGGCCGCAGCGGAATGTCCGGGCGGCCATTTGTTTTTTCAAGCCATTCCCGGGTCCGTTGCCCCAAAAGACGCTGATGGAGACGGCAATGACGACGAAAATTCTGGAGAATGGCGCCGAGCGCTTCGTCACGGCGGGTGGCGTGGCGATTACCCGCCAGCGCCATGACCGGCCATATGAAGGGGCGATCGACGGCTATGTCGATGGCCTGAATTCGCGCCGCGGCGCCGTGTTTTCCTCGAATTACGAATATCCCGGCCGCTATACGCGCTGGGACACCGCCATCATCGATCCGCCGCTGGTGATCTCGGCACGCGGCCGCGGCATGCGCATCGAGGCGCTGAACCGCCGCGGCGAGGTGCTTTTGCCGGTGATCGGCACGGTGCTTGCCGGCCTTGACGATGTCACGATCGCCGAGACGTCGAACAAGCTCATCCGCCTCGAAGTCGCCAAGCCCGGCCGTGTCTTCACCGAGGAGGAACGCAGCCGCGTTCCCTCCGTCTTCACCGTGCTGCGCGCCATCACCGCTTTGTTCAAGACCGAGGAAGACGCCAATCTCGGTCTCTATGGCGCCTTCGGCTACGACCTCGCCTTCCAGTTCGATCCGGTCGACTACAAGCTCGAGCGCAAGCCAAGCCAGCGCGATCTCGTGCTGTTCCTGCCCGACGAGATCCTCGTCGTCGACCATTATTCGACCAAGGCCTGGACCGACCGCTACGACTATTCCGGCGATGGCTTCTCGACCGAAGGCCTGCCGCGCGACGAAATCGTCGAGCCGTTCATGACCGCCGACCGCATCCCGCCGCGCGGCGACCACGAGCCCGGCGAATATGCCAAGCTGGTGCGCAAGGCGATGAAGAGCTTCGAGCGCGGCGACCTGTTCGAAGTGGTGCCGGGGCAGATGTTCTACGAACGCTGCGAAACCCAGCCCTCCGAGATTTCCCGCAAGCTGAAGAGCATCAACCCTTCGCCCTATTCCTTCTTCATCAATCTCGGCGAGGGCGAATATCTGATCGGCGCCTCGCCGGAAATGTTCGTGCGCGTCAACGGCCGCCGCGTCGAGACCTGCCCGATCTCCGGTACGATCAAGCGCGGCGACGATGCCATCTCCGACAGCGAGCAGATCCTGAAGCTGCTCAATTCGAAGAAGGACGAGTCCGAACTCACCATGTGCTCGGACGTCGATCGCAACGACAAATCGAGGGTCTGCGAGCCGGGCTCGGTGCGCGTCATCGGCCGCCGGCAGATCGAGATGTATTCGCGCCTGATCCACACCGTCGACCACATCGAAGGGCGGCTGCGCGAAGGCATGGACGCTTTCGACGCCTTCCTGTCGCATGCCTGGGCCGTCACCGTTACCGGCGCGCCGAAATTATGGGCCATGCGCTTCATCGAGCAGAACGAGAAGAGCCCCCGCGCCTGGTATGGCGGGGCGATCGGCATGGTCAATTTCAACGGTGACATGAACACCGGCCTGACGCTTCGCACCATTCGCATCAAGGACGGTATCGCCGAGGTGCGCGCCGGCGCCACGCTGCTCTTCGACAGCATTCCCGAGGAAGAAGAAGCCGAAACCGAACTGAAGGCATCCGCCATGCTCTCCGCCATCCGCGACGCCAAATTAGGCAATGCCGCCAGCACCGAACGCAGCACCGCGCGTGTCGGCGACGGCGTCAACATCCTCCTGGTCGATCACGAGGACAGTTTCGTCCATACGCTCGCCAACTATTTCCGCCAGACCGGCGCCAATGTCTCGACGGTGCGCACACCGGTGCCGGACGAGATCTTCGACCGGCTGAAGCCAAACCTGGTCGTGCTGTCGCCCGGCCCCGGCACGCCGAAGGATTTCGACTGCGCCGCTACCATCAAGCGGGCCCGTGCGCGCGACCTGCCGATCTTCGGCGTCTGCCTCGGGCTGCAGGCGCTGGCCGAGGCCTATGGCGGCGAGCTGCGCCAACTGCACATCCCGATGCATGGCAAGCCGTCGCGCATCCGCGTGTCGAAGCCGGGCATCATCTTCTCCGGCCTGCCCAAGGAAGTAACGGTCGGCCGCTACCACTCGATCTTCGCCGATCCGGTGCGGCTGCCCGATGGTTTTGTCGTCACCGCCGAGACCGAGGACGGCATCATCATGGCCTTCGAGCACCGCAAGGAGCCGATCGCCGCAGTGCAGTTCCACCCGGAATCGATCATGACGCTCGGCCACAATGCCGGCATGCGCATCATCGAGAACATTGTCGCGCACCTGCCGCGCAAGGCCAAGGAAAAGGCCGCTTAATTCGAGGGCTCAGTGTTGGGATCTTTTCCCCAATGACCGCGGCAGAAATCAAGGCCGCCGCCAGGCAGAAGGTCGCCAGCCTCGCCTTCTGGTCGATCATTGTCGCCTTCGTCGTGCTCGGCCTGAAGCTGGCCGCCTGGTACATCACCGGCTCGGTTGCGCTTTATTCGGACGCGCTGGAATCGATCGTCAACGTCATTGCCTCGGCCGCCGCCTATTGGGCAATCCAGGTCAGCTACAAGCCAGCCGACCAGGACCATCCGTTCGGCCACCATAAGGCCGAGTATTTCTCGGCCGTCCTGGAAGGCGTGCTGATCGTGCTTGCCGCCTTGCTGATCCTCAACGAGGTCTGGTGGTCATGGCAGCATCCGGCCCCGCTGGAACAGCCATGGACCGGCCTTGCCGTCAACGGCGTCGCAACGGTCATCAACGCAGTCTGGGCCTTGACGCTGATCCGCACCGGACGGAGTGAAAAATCGCCGGCTCTCGTCGCCGACGGCAGGCACATCATGACCGACGTGGCGACCTCGGTCGGTGTGTTCATCGGCCTGGTCGGCGCCGTGCTGACCGGCTGGCAGGTTCTCGATCCGGCTCTTGCCGTGATCGTGGCGCTGAACATTCTATGGCAGGGCTGGCACGTCATCGGCTCGTCGATGAACGGGCTGATGGACCGCGCCGTGGACACTCAGGAACATATCCGCATCCGCGACATCATCTCGGCCAATTGCAAGGGCGCGCTCGAGGTCCACGACCTGAAGACGCGCATCGCCGGCCGCGCCACCTTCATCGAGTTCCATCTGGTCGTCGACGCCGACATGTCGGTCGGCGCCAGCCACGTCATTTGCGACCGCATCGAGGACGCGCTGCAGGCAGAGATCCCTTCCGTCCGCGTCATCATCCATGTCGAGCCCGACGACGAGGCGAAACTGCCCAAGGGCACGACCGCCGTGCCCTTCGCGTGAGGTGGCGCAGATCGGTCTCCTCGTTGGTAGCGCATATATCTTGGAGATTAGCTGAGACATCCATCCCTTCGTCATCCCAGGGCGGAGCGACGCGAAGCGGAGCGCAGACCCTGGGATCCATGCCGTAACATCCGCCGAAGAATGCTGCGGGTCGGAATGTGTCACCCCGCTCCTAACCCGCCGTGACGAAGTGGCACTCTCGATTCTGGTCCGCCTTCGTGTGCCGCATATATCGCGGCATGGATCCCAGGGTCTCCGCGACGTCGCTTCGCTCCTGCTCCGCCCTGGGATGACGAAGGGATGGTGACTTTTGGCCAATCACCAGCGTTGTCGATTGGCAATTAGGGGCGGCGCCGACCTCCACAGTCCCTTTGGAGGAGCGAGATCAGCTAAAGACCACACCAAGGGCGGCTCGCTCCTGATCCGACGGACTTTCCAGCGCCGCCTCCGCGAAATCGTCGTCAAGCGGACCTATCACTCCGTCCAGCCAGGCCCAGTCCTGCGCAAGAGGCTCGATAATGACCCTCTGGCCGTGGCGGCTGATCAAAACCTCTTTGGTGTCGAAACGGTACTCCTTTGGCAAGCGCACCGCCTGCGAGCGGCCGGACCAAAACACCCTTGTCTTGCGCATGGCATCCACCTCCTCGTCACATTCGGCCAATTTCGAACCTGGGGTCCCGAACCCTGATCACGGCCCGCAGGCCGCCTGCGGCATCGGCTCCAGCCGGTAGACCTTGTCGTCGGAGCCGGTGTCGCCTTCCGCCGCCTTCGAGCACAGATCGACGATCGGCAGGCCGCTGTTCGGGTTGGCCAGCATCATCGTGCCGTTGGCGCCGCGGCGAAGGAAGACCTCCTTTTGCGCGATGTCGCAGGTGGCAGCACCCGTCTTCGCGCTCGCCGCGCAGCGCCATTGGTCGCCCTCGCCCTGGCAGTTATAGACCTGCGTGACCTTGGCCGATTTCTGCCGCGTGCTAACCGAAACGGCGATATCGGCGCCGCTTGGCCAATTGGCCGGATCGCCCTCCTTGGCGAAAGACGCCAGCTCGACCGGTCCGCGGAACACCCTGATCGACTGGGTCAGCTGGTCTGGATGCAAGCCGAGATGCGCCGCATCGTAGTCGCGTCCGTAGCAGAAGGCCTGGTCCAGCTTCAGTCGCTCACGCAATGGCGGGCCAAGGGCCGGGTCGATCGGGTCGATGCGCGCGAACTCCGCCTTGCAGGTCGCGGCCGGCATCGGGTCGAGCCTGAAGCCGTTGTCGTCCTTGCCCAGCGCCTGCCTTTCGTACTCCGCCTTGCCGAGCTCGTCTTCCGATCCGGCGTCGAGATAGAGGTCGGGCTGCACGTCCGAGACGATCAGCCGGCCTTTGTCGTCGACCTTCAGCGACGCCATGGTGCGATCGCAGTCCATGCCGCAACGGATCGGGCCGGTCTTGCCGTCCTCCGACTCATGACTGCACCAGCCGCCGAGCCATTCCGGCGCCTCGGCGCCGCGCACCGTCGTCGCCATGAAGCCATTGTAGGAGGAATCGATGCCGGCGCTCGGCTCCTCGTTTGGCCGGCTGACCGGATCGCGGCCGTAATAGAAGAAGATGCGCGTTACCTTCTGGTGCGGATGCGACTTGAGATGCGCGGCGTCGTAGACGCGGCCGAAGCAGGCGTCCTTGCCGTCGGGGCTGAGCTCGGTGAGTTTGAGCGTGTCATCGGCGAAAGCAGCGCCGGCGACGGCGGCAAGCAAGGCAACCCCGAGCCCGGCACCCACAAAGGTCCCCATTATGGTCCTCGACGTCATGCTACCCCTCCATTGCCCCGACAAGACGTGGCGTCAATTTATGCTAGGATCGAGGCCGAGGCCACGCAATTTGCGCGGGCCGGCTAAATGGGAGATGAAGCCATGCGACGCCGCGATATTTTCCGCGTCGGTCTTGCCGGGGCCGCCGGGCTTTTCGGGCTGCGCCCGATCAAGGCAGCAGCTAATGAAGTCAAGCCGGCGGCTTCCGAAGAAGAAAGGCAAAAGGTCGCCTATCACCTCAGCGACCTCGACAAGGTCAATTTCGTGCTCGGCAACATCAAGAACCACTTCGAAGGCACCGACGGCAAAGTCGACATCGCGCTTGTCGTGCACGGCCCAGCACTTGCCGCCTTCAAGTCGAAGGGCATATCGGCCGCCATTTCCGGGCGGTTCGCCGGCCTTGTCCAGGATGGGCTCAGCCCGCACGCTTGCGCCAATACCATGCACGGCATGGATATCGGCTTGGCCGACCTGCTCGACGGCTTCCATGCAGCCGACCGGGGTGGCGTCGTCAAGCTCGCCGAATTGCAACGCCAAGGCTACGCCTATCTCAGGCCATAGGCTTTTACGGACTTGAACGCGAGGACTGCGAGGGCCTACGAAGAGCAGGCAGAGTCCCCGGAGGAATAGACGTGCCAGCCACCACCACCCTTGTCAGCCCCTCTCTGGTCATCCCCGACCTTGCCGGAAAGGCGGTCCTGGTCACAGGCGCCTCGACCGGCATCGGCGCGGCGCTTGCACTTGCCTACGCCGCGCAGAAATGCCGCGTCGCGCTGCACTACAATTCGAGCCGTGCGGCAGCCGAAAACCTGGCCGCGACCATTCGCAACGGCGGCGGCGACGTGTTCCTCACCCAGGGCGATTTCTCGATCCCTGCCGATGTCGAGCGCGTCGTCGAGGACAGTGCGCAACATTTCGGCCGGCTCGACGGCCTCGTCAACAATGCCGGCGGCATGCTCGGCCGCGTGTCCTATGCCGAGCAGACCGAGGCGCATTACGACGCGGTGATGGACCTCAACGCGCGTTCCGTGCTGACAGCTTCGCGCAAGGCGATCCCATGGCTGAAGCGGCAGGGTGGCTTCATCGTCAACACCTCCTCGATCGCCGCGCGCAACGGCGCCGGCGGCGGCGCCGGCCTTTACGGCTCGGCCAAGGCCTTCGTCTCCAACGTCACGCGCGGCATGGCCAAGGAGCTGATCGGTTTCAACATCCGCGTCAACGCGGTGGCGCCCGGCACGATCGCGACACCTTTCCACGAGCGCTACTCGACCGACGACCAGATGAAAGGCATGATCGCCACCATCCCGCAGGGCCGCGCCGGCACCGCCGAGGACTGCGTCGGCGCCTATCTGTTCCTCTCCTCCGATCTGTTGAGCGGCTACATCATCGGCCAGGTGATCGAGGTCAATGGCGGGCAGTTGATGCCGTAGACGGCGAACTGCATACTCCTGGTTGCGTCATCTCAACGGAGCAAAGCGAATGTACGGACTGATCGGCAAGATGCGGGCAATGCGCGGCCAGCGTGACGCAATGATGGATATCCTGCTCGCCAGCACCAGCGCCATGCCCGGCTGCCTGAACTACATCATCGCCACCGACCCGGCCGATGCCGACGCGATCTGGGTGACCGAGGTGTGGACCGACGCCGAAAGCCACAAGGCTTCGCTGCAGCTGCCCGAAGTCCAGGCGGCAATCGCCAAGGCACGGCCGATCATCGCCGGCTTCGAGTTCCAGGTGGAAACGCATCCTGTTGGCGGCTTCGGGTTACCGGCGGTGAAGGCGGGATAGAGGGAGAGGCCGGCGGGACAGCGCCCCCCTCTGGCCTGCCGGCCATCTCCCCCTCTAGTGGGGAGATTGAATGTCACTTCGGCCTTCGCCAACCTCCAAAGAAGAGCGCTGTCGGCGAAGCTGCCAATCTCCCCACTAGAGGGGGAGATGGCCGGCAGGCCAGAGGGGGGCGCGAAGGATCGCTACGGATGGTTGTGCCATTACCACCCACGACCGTTTCCCCCGCAAAAAGGGTTCGCATTTTTCCGCCACCGGTCTAAGAGCCGATCTATGGATTCTTCCCCGAACCCGCCGGCCATCGAGCATCTGGCGCGGATCCACAAGGCTTGGCAGTGGCCGGTCCTGGTGGTGGTCTCGGTGCTGTTTGCCGGCGCGCTGGAACTCGCCGCCCTGCCCGCCGCGCTCTTGATCGGACCGATGCTGGCGGCCATCGCTGCCGGCACCAACGGCGCCACGGTGCGCGTGCCGCGGGTTCTGTTCGGCTCCGCCCAGGCGGTCGTCGGCTGCCTGGTCGCCAGTTCGATCTCGGCCGATATCTTTCCCGTCTTCTACAAGGAATGGCCGCTGTTCCTCGGCGTCGTGATGGCCACGGTCGCGGCATCCAGCCTGCTCGGCTGGCTAATCAGCCGCTGGCGCATCCTGCCCGGCACCACCGCGGTCTGGGGCTCGTCGCCGGGCGCCGCCACCGCCATGGTGCTGATGGCCGGTGCCTTCGGCGCCGACCAGCGCCTCGTCGCCTTCATGCTATATCTGCGCGTCATCTGCGTCTCGATGACGGCAGCCTTGGTGGCCAAGCTTTGGGTCGACACCTCAGGCATCGAGGTGCCAGCCATCGTCTGGTTCCCACCGGTCGACCCGCAGGGCTTGGCCGCAACGTTCGGCGTGGCGCTGGTCGGCGGCCTCACCGGAAAGCTTTTCCGGCTGCCGTCGCCGTTTTTCCTCGGCACCTTCATTTTCGGCACCGTGATGCATCTCGGGCTCGGCGTGACCATGCAGTTGCCACCCTGGCTGCTCGCCTTGAGCTATACGATGATCGGCTGGAGCATCGGCCTGAATTTCACCAGGGCCATTTTGCGCCACGCGGCCCGCGCGCTGCCGCAGATTGTCGGCTCGATCATTGCCCTGATCGTCTTTTGCGGCGGCCTCGCCTTCCTGATCAGCCGCCTGCTCGGCATCGATCCGCTGACCGCCTATCTGGCAACCAGCCCCGGCGGCATGGACAGCGTCGCCATCATCGCCGCCGCCGCGCAGCATGTCGACATATCCTTCGTCATGGCGCTGCAATCGGCACGCTTCCTGATCGTGCTTCTGGTCGGCCCAAGCGTGGCGCGGCTGGTGGCGAGAAGCCTGCGGGAGTAAAGACCAGCCGGGCAGCGCGTCAGCTGATCACCAGGCTCGATATACGCTCGCCGTCCAGCGTGAAGACCATATCGCCCTCGCCGTTGAAACCGTTGCCTTCGACCGCGATGCGAACGCGCCAGGTGCCGTCCTCCGCTGCGATGCCGAGGATGCGGAGCCTGGACTGCACGCCGATATTGTCCGACTGGTTCCAGCGCGCAATCTGGTCGCGGCCCTGGAACGACCTGCCCCAGTCGCTCAGAAAGGCATCGGCCGTGAACGTCTCGAGGAAAGCTTTGGTGTCGCCGGCATTGGTAGCTTCGACAAAGCGGCGGATGGCATCGGGCGTGGTCATTTCCTTCCTCCAGGTGGCCTAATCCAGCCGGTGCATCAGATCGTCGTCCAGCCAGCGGGCGAAGAAATAGACCAGTTGCTTGTGCCACCACGGCCAGTCATGGGCGACATCGCCGCCCCAGTAGTCGACCCAGGCCGGAATCGACTTGTCGCGCAGGATCTGTTCCAGCGCCTGCGTATCGGCCAGCATCCGTTCCTCCCAGGCACCCTGCCCGCAGCAGAAGATCAGCCGCAGCGCCTTCAGCCTGACAAGCAGCCCCGGATCGACGATACCCGGCAGGTAGTCGAGCGGCGAGTTGAAGAAAATCTGTCCGTCGAGCGCGCTGCCGAAGAAATCGTGGGTCGAATAGACCCCCGACAGCGCGATGACGCCGCTGGCCAGTTCCGGAAAGCGGAAGACGAAATTCGACGAATGATAGCCGCCCATCGAGCAGCCGCAAAACAGCGGCTTCAGCGTACGCCCGCCATTGGCCTCGGCTGCGACAGACAGGAGTTCCGGCAGCGCCTCCTCGCGCACATAGCGGAAATACGCTTCATGCCGGGCGATGCGATGGGCCGGCGCGGCATGACGGTCGAAGAAGGATTCCGCATCGATGCCGTCCAGCGTGAACAACTGGATGCGACCGGTGTCGACGAACTCGGCGAGAGCCGAGACGGCGCCGGAATCCTCGAACTGGTAGAACCGCCCTTGCGAAGTCGGGAACACAACCACGGGTCGGCCGGCATGGCCGTAGCGCTTGTACTCCATGTCGCGGCCGAGGTTGCGGCCAAAACCCTTGTGGTAGGAAACGTCCATCGCCTCACGCCTTTTCCGCATGGATGTAGTCGACCGCCCGGCGCAGCGCCTTCGGGTCCGTGGAGCGCAGCTGATAGGCGTAGTTTCCCATGGCGCGGCTGAAAACCTCCTCGATGGCGTGATGATGGACGATCATGTCGCCATGGGCGGCTAGCACGTCGGCATGGCTGTGCACATAGTTGAGGTGCCGCTTGCGGCTGGCATAGGCGGTGAAATACTTGCCCCTGTAAGGGCCCCCGGCGGTGTCCTTGACCACCATGTCGGCCCAGGCGGCATAGACATCGATATCGAAGGTGTAATTGATGGCATCGGTCATCCAGGCGCCGGGCGGCCGCATGTTGACCTCCAGCGCGATGACCCGGTCGTCCCTGGTTTCGAACAGCTCGATGTGGAAGAAGCGCTCGCGCACGTCGAACGCCTTGAGGATTTTCCTGCCGGCCTCCTCGACCGCCGGGCTGATCTCGGGAAAACAGACATAGCTCATATGGCGGTCGCGGTTGACCACCTCCATGACGCTCTGGTCATAGCGGTGGCTGGCGGCCAGCACCACCTCGCCGTCGCGGTTGACCAGCCCGTCATAGGTCACCACCAGCCCTTCGATGAACTGCTCCATGACGAAGCTGACGCCTTCCGGCTTGTCCCTGAAGAACCGGTCGAGTTCGCCGGCGTTGGAGATTTTGAAGGTGTTCGAGGCGCCGGAGCCGGAATCCGGCTTCACCACCACGGGATAGCCGACGCGGCGGATGAAAGTCATGGCGCCGGCGCGGTCGGAGCATTTGCGTTGCGGGATGGTTTCGACGCCGCTCTTGCGGAAGAATGCCCGCATGCGGCTCTTGCGTTTCAAATTCTTCACGAAGTCGAGCTTGGTGCCGAAGATGTTGAAGTCGGTGCGGATATTGGCTTCCAGCTCCAGCCAATGCTCGTTGAGCGATTCGAACCTGTCGACGCGGCCCCATTTGTGGATGAAATGGCCGATCGCCCGGAACACCGGCTCGTACTCCTCCATGTCCTCGATGCGGTAATATTCCGAAAGGGCTGCCTTCAATTTGCCGTCCAGCGCATCGAACGGCGCATCGCCAATGCCGAGCACGGTGGCGCCGGCCTTCTTCAGCCGGTCGCAGAAATCGGCGCCGTTGGCTGGAAAATGCGGCGAGAAGAACACGAAGTTCATGGACGATTCCTCCCGGCGGCGAGCCATCGCACCCCCGCCGACAATCGACTCTGGCGCATTTGCCGGGCTCGGGGAAGAGCAACTGGATCAGGTGAGCGGTTGGGTCCGCGAAAGGTGACGCCAAAACCGTGAAATAAAAAACCCGCCTCGACGGCGGGTCCTCGGTGCCAATCAGCACCATACCCAAATTAGTAGCATAGCTGCCGGCACAAAGCAAGAACAAAGTTGCTATAATCAGGAAAAATCGCTTCCTGTCAGCGCCGCGCCTTCATTGCAGCCTGGGTTCCTCGCCCCACGAAAGTGGGGAGAGGTGGCTCGGCGAAGCCGAGACGGAGAGGGAACTGCGCCTATGAAGGCCCCCTCTCCGGCCGCTTTGCGGCCACCTCTCCCCCGCTTCGCGGGGGCGAGGAACCCAGGTCTTGAGGCTGGATCCGCAGCTTCTGCGACAGCGAGGCTCCCACTTGCCTCGCTTTGCCCGCTCCTGTATGAAAACCGCCATGAGCCCGCGCGCCACCTCTTTTGCGTCCCGTCCGACCGGCATTGCCGGCCAGACCGTCCGCGCGCTCGCCTCCGCCCTGCTGCTTCTCGGCCTTATCGGCGATCGCCGGGTTCGCTGAAGGAGCGCCCGGCGGTCGAATTCGCCGCTCACGCGCACGCTCCTTGGCCAGTCACAAATTGGCAAGTCACATCAAGCGAACGAAATTCTGGTAAAGGCGCCGCTCGCCACCAATCCGCCTGAAGCTGGATCCGCGAGCCGCCGGGAGAAACGACGATGAACGCACGAGAAGATATCCGTCTGAATGTAGAGGAAACCGCCAAGCCCGCGAAGGGCATGCCGGACGCCGCCCGCAAATACCAGCCCTATCCGACCGTCGGCCTTGCCGATCGCACCTGGCCTTCGAAAGTGATCGACAAGGCGCCGATCTGGTGCTCGGTCGACCTGCGCGACGGCAACCAGGCGCTGATCGATCCGATGGGCCAGGAACGCAAGGCGCGCATGTTCGCCCTGCTCCTCGACATGGGCTTCAAGGAGATCGAGATCGGCTTTCCGTCAGCCTCGCAGACCGATTTCGATTTCGCCCGCTGGTGCATCGAACAAGGCAACGTGCCCGCCGACGTCTCGCTGCAGGTGCTGGTGCAGTGCCGGCCGGAACTGATCACCCGCACTTTCGAGGCGCTGAAGGGCGCCACCAACCCGATCGTCCATTTCTACAACTCGACCAGCGAGCTGCAGCGCCGCGTCGTCTTCGAGAAGGACGTCGCCGGGATCAAGCGCATCGCCACCGATGCGGCCAAGATGATCACCGACATGGCGGCCAAGGCCGGCGGCGGCTATCGTTTCGAATATTCGCCGGAGAGCTTTACCGGCACCGAGCTCGAAGTGGCGCTGGAGATCTGCAACGCCGTCACCGAGATCGTCAAGCCGACGGCGGAAAACAAGCTGATCATCAACCTGCCCTCCACGGTCGAGATGTCGACGCCCAACATCTATGCCGACCGCATCGAGTGGATGTGCCGCAACCTCGACAATCGCGAGAACCTGTTGATCTCGCTGCATCCGCACAATGACCGCGGCACCGGCATCGCCACCACCGAGCTCGGCCTGATGGCGGGCGCCGACCGCGTCGAAGGCACGCTGTTCGGCAATGGCGAGCGCACCGGCAATGTCGACATCGTCACGCTGGCGCTCAACATGTACACGCAAGGCGTCGATCCCGGGCTCGACTGCTCCGACATCAACCGCATGAAGGACGTCTACGAATACTCCAACCAGCTGAAGATCCCCGAGCGCCATCCCTATGTCGGCGAGCTCGTCTACACCGCCTTTTCCGGCTCGCACCAGGACGCCATCAACAAGGGTATGAAGGCGCTGCGCAAGGCCAACACGCCGCATTGGGAGGTGCCCTATCTGCCGATCGACCCGGCCGATGTCGGCCGCAGCTATGAAGCCATCATCCGCATCAACTCGCAGTCCGGCAAGGGCGGCATCGCCTATGTGCTGCATGCGGATTACGGCCTCAACCTGCCGCGCAACCTGCAGATCGAGTTCAGCCAGGCCATCCAGGCGATCACCGACGCTGAAGGCAAGGAGGTGCCGGCCAAGCGCATCTACGAGCGCTTTCTCGACACCTATGTCGACCAGCTCGGCGCGCGGCTGAAATTCCTCGACCACCACACCTACCCCGACACCGGGGTCAAGGGCCGGCGCGTGGTGGAAGCGGTGATCCTCGACAGAGGCAAGGAGGTGACCATATCAGGCACCGGCACCGGCCCGATCGACGGCTTCGTCGATGCGCTGTCGCGCCATGTCGGGGTGCCGATGTCGGTGCTCGATTATTCCGAGCATTCCATGCAGCGCGGCTCGAATGCCTCGGCCATTTCCTATGTCGAGATGGAACATCCGGGCGGCAAGCTGTTCGGCGCCGGCATCAACACCAACATCGTCGCCGCCTCGCTCGAAGCCGTCGTTTCGGCCGCCAACCGCATCGTCGGCCGAAAGGACGGCTAGCCGGGACTGCCAGGCTCGCGCCATCAGCCCACCGGATATTTATCCGGTGGGTACGCTATCGCACCATAAGCAGATGCTTGTATGGCGGCGCCAGCGCTATATGATCGTACCTCAACCTGTGCCGAATTCGAAGGGATCGACACTTGCAGCATACCACGCCTGCCGCCCCCGCAGTGCGCGAAACGTTGGAGCGATTGCTTGCCAGCGAAACGTTCGGACGATCCGAGCGCGCGCGCAAGCTGCTCCGCTACCTGGTCGAGCGCGAGCAGGCAGGCGAAGCCGATAGGCTCAAGGGCTTCTCCATAGCGATGGACGTCTTCGGCAAGGACGGCGATTTCGACCCGTCGACCGATGCGGTGGTGCGGGTGCAGGCCGGCAGGCTGCGCGACCTGCTACAGCAGTATTTCGCCAACGAGGGCGTTGCCGAACCGGTCCGCATCGCTATTCCGCGCGGAGGCTATGTTCCATCCTACGAACTCAACGCCATTCGCTTGCCGGCGGAGGCCGAGGCAGAGGGCAAGCCGCAGCCGGCGACAGAGGAGGCGGCGGCGACCGCCCCGCCCGGATCGCCACAGGATACCCGCAACCGGGCACATCCGGCTGCATTGCTGAGCGTTCCAGCCGTGGCCCCTGCTGCACCTTCGCTGCAGCGCCATTTGCAGTTCTTCTGGCTGGCGATCGCGCTGGTCATCCTGATGCTGGGTGTGCTGATCCTTCGCCAGGGCAGCGTGGTATTGCTGACCGGCGGCGACACGGCGGTCGAGACCGCGGTGGCGACCGGCAGCATAGCAGCGCCTCCGGTTGAAACCCTCCCCCAGGTCTACATCGCCATCAAGGCCGACAGCGACGTGGCTCGCCGTGTCGCCGCATCGCTGCGCGCCGGCCTTAGCGGCTTCGATACCATCAATTTCATCGGCCGTGATGCCGACAGCCCGCCCGATCCACTTACCGACGCCGCCAGCTTCGTGTTCGATGTCCTGCCCGGGCCGCGCAGCGGCGACATTATGCTCGAGCTGCAGAGCGTGGCGACCGGCCGCGTGCTGCTGTCACGCAACCTGACCGCCGGCGACAGCGCGAACATCGCCATCGAGGACCAAATCTCCGGCATTTTGAGCTCGGCTCTTCCCGCCTCGGGCACGATCTACAACTACATCGAGCAGAGCGGCATCCAGACCGGGCTGACGGCGTGTCTGGTGCTCAACGGCAAATATTATCTCGACCAGAACGCCCAGACGCACGAAGCCGCCTACCGCTGCCTCGAAGATCTTGCCAACCGGGAGGCCAAGTCGTCGCTCGTCTATTCGGAACTCGCGTCCTTGCATCTCGAAGCGGTCACCGACCACTATCCCTACCCCGCCGACGCGACGATCGACAAAGCGATGACGTTTGCCCATCGCGCCATCCAGATGGGCCCGACCAGCCCCTACGCGCACCGCGCCCTTGGTTATCTCAATTCGCGCATGGGCGATTCCGCGGAATCGATCCGCTGGATGCGCAAGGCCTATGAGCTCAATCCCTACGATCTCGCAATGGCCGCAGCCTATGGCTACGGGCTGGTTTTCGCCAGCAGGTACAGCGAGGGCACCCCGATCCTTGCTCACGCCGTGGACATCGCCAGCGCCCATCCGACATGGTGGGATTACGGGCTCTTCGCCGGAGAGTTCATGATCGGCGACATGAACAAGGCCACGCTTGCCAGCGACGGCTTGCGAACGACGGAAAT
This sequence comes from Mesorhizobium sp. M1348, assembly GCF_040317925.1. Taxonomy (NCBI): domain Bacteria; kingdom Pseudomonadati; phylum Pseudomonadota; class Alphaproteobacteria; order Hyphomicrobiales; family Phyllobacteriaceae; genus Mesorhizobium; species Mesorhizobium sp. M1348. The sequence continues at coordinate 175,721 of NZ_JAMYLH010000005.1, forward strand.
GAAATCGCATTATCTGGCGGCGCGGCTGATCGGCGCCAAGGCTGCCGGCCGCGAGAAGCTGGCGAGCAGGCTGCTGCAGGAACTGACCGCCAAATTCCCGAAATTCGTAGCCGATCCGCGCGCAACCTTCGTGGAGCGAAGATATCCCGCCGATCTGACCAACCGGCTGGTGGAGGCCCTGCGCGCCGCCGGGCTTGGCGGCGCCAGCTGACGTCTCCCGGCGCGTGCGCGACGTCAGGTGATCGCAAAAATTTTACTGGCCATCCGCACGGCCAAAGCGCAATTCAGACACAGTTTGAACCGGCCAATCTGATCCCCACATAGGTCTGATCCCGCATAAGACTGATCTCCGCACAAGTCTGACCTCCCGCAAAGACTGATCCTCGCATAGACCGCCCCCGGCATCCTGACTGATCCCGGCACCAATCCATAAAGTTTGCATGACCCCATCTCTTTACGCTGCCGAACGGGGCACCGGCCCGACAACGATTGCCTTCCTGCATGGCTTCGGTGGCTGTCACGACGACTGGCGCGACGTGGCCGCGTCCCTGGCACTCGGCGCGCGGACGTTGGCCTATGATCTGCCGGGGCATGGGCTGTCGCTCGATTTTCCGCGCGGCGGTCCGGCCAGGGTCGCAGCCAGTGCCGTCCTTGCGGATCTTTCCGCTCGCGGAATAAAGCGGGCCCATCTCGTCGGCCATTCGATGGGCGGCGCCGTAGCCGCCCTGATGGCATTGAGCGAGCCCGAAAGAATGGCGTCGCTGACGCTGCTGGCACCGGGCGGTCTTGGTCCTGAGATCAATGGCCCGCTGCTGCGCCGCTACGCCGCGGCTGCCGGCACCGACGAAATTCGCGCCTGTCTAGCCGCCATGTCGGGACCGCAAAGCCGGCCGCCGCTGCATAGGATCGATCTCCTCAACGGGATGCGGCAGCGTCCCGGCCAATTGCGGACACTTGTCGAGCTCGCAGCCGCAATGACCAGGGATGATCGGCAAGGTGTCATCCCGAGCGAGCGGCTTGAAACGCTGAACATGCCGGTGATGGTTGTTTGGGGAACCGACGACGCGATGCTGCCCGTCAGCCAGGCGGACGGCGTGCCGAAGCATTTTCACCTGCACCACGTGCTGGAAGCCGGCCATATGCTGGTCGAGGAAGCGCCCGGCCTGATCGTCGAGGCTGTCCGTCGCAATATGCGGCGCCGCAGCAGGCGGCTTCGCCCGGGATTAGCCGCGGCGGCGAGCTGATCGGGTCTCGCGCAGGCACGGCGGCGCCGCTGGTGCTCCTCCAGCGAACCCTTGCCCGGCCATCGATCTCGCAAGTGCATTTTGCCGGCGGCTGTGTTAATTCGGTGTTAACCAAACCCCGCGAGGCCACGCCGATGAAGGACGCAGGCGAGAACATCACCCAGATCGATCAGTCGCGAAAACTGTCCGATGCCATTCGCGACGTCAAGAACGCCTTCGCCGACCGCGACGACGTCGTCGTCGACATGCGCGAAGCGCATCGCATGCGGCTCGATCTGCTTGCCGCCGAACTCGCGCCGGTTTTTGGCGACGTGCCCACCGACATGGACAGTTTCGACTTCGCCGTCTCGTCCGGCCTGCAGCCACGGCTGTGGATCGACGCAGTCAGCCATGTCGCCATGGGACGCGACCGCCGCACCTACCGCTTTCTCAAGGACACGCGCATCGGCCGCGTCGTGCTCGCTGAGTCGACCGACATGAAGGTCGTTGCCGACCAGGTGACACGCTATGTCGCCGAGCGCGTCGTCGAACGCCAGAGAATGATGGAAGGCGGCATCGAGCAGGCCGTCGCCGGCCTGAAACGCGCCCTGGTGGCGGAGGCCGAGCCGCCGCTGCAGATCGCTGCGCGCAGCAATGGCTGGTCGGCGTTCTTCTCGGGCCTTGGCCTGATCGCCGCCGGCGCCCTGGTCGGCCTGGCGATTTCGCTCGTGCTGTTCTGGGACCGCATCGTCGCGATGAAAATCAGCTTCTAGAGCGGTTCATCGTTTCACGGAAACGCTGAACCGCTCTATCTCTTTGTTTTGACGCAATTCCGGACGGAAATCCGTTTTACACATTTCCTGGAATTGCTCTAGCCATCGACGCGTCGGCTTCGACGCCAAGCTCCATTGTCTGCAGGTCGCTGGGCGGCAACGCCGGCCCGGTCAGGCCGCGGCGCGTCAGTTTGATCCGCCAATTGTCCTTTTCACCGTCGATGTCGAGCAGATTGTATTGCGCCGGCGCATGCGAACTGCCGGGGGCCTGCCCGGCGGCGGCGACCCCGACCACCGGGATTTTGGTCTTGCGGGCGCCGATGAAGAAGAGCGACGGCACATGCGAATGGCCGTGCAGCACAAGCTCGGCGCCGTGCCGGTGGAGAACCTTATGGAAGCGGGAGATGCCGAACAGCCGCTTGTTCTGCGAAACGGCGCCGCGCACCGGCGGGTGGTGGATCATGATCACCCGGAACAGGCCGCGCTTGCCTGTGGCGTCGAGCATGTCGCGCAGCTGTTCCGCCTGGCCTTCCAGAAAGAAGCCGTTGGCCATGAAGGGAGCCGTGGCGCGCGCCGTCGAGACGCCGATCAGCGCAACATCGCCGCGTACCCGCAGATACGGAAAGGTGTTGCGGTCGACCGGCGTATTGACGCCGTCGCCGGTCATCCATGCCGCCCAGGACCGGCAGGTCTTGTCGAAGGCACCCGGCACATAGGCATCATGGTTTCCCGGCACCACCGACACGTCGTTGGGCGAGCCCAACGTCTCCAGCCAGTGCTTGGCCATCTCGAGCTCACCGTCGAGCGCCAGATTGACCAGGTCGCCGGTGATGGCGAGATGGTCCGGCCCGCTGGCCTTCATGTCGGCGACGATCGTATCGATGACCGCGTCGTGCATGTGGCGGCGGCGGTTGCGCTGCCAGTTGACGTAGCCGACCACGCGCTTGGAGGCGAGATCGCGATAGGTTACATCGGGAAGCGGCCCCAGATGGACATCGGAAATATGCGCGAGCCTGAACATCTTTTCTTCATAGGCGAGGCGCGCGCGGCTTTCCACTCACGGTTTCGCGGACGATGACGGCGCCGGATCCGGAGCAAGTCCTGCGCCAGACCGGATGGCCGGGCCTCAGGGCAAGGCTGTTCCACCTGTATTTCGTGCTGCGGCGGCCGATGACGCTCGGCGTGCGCGGCCTGATTCACGACCGCCCCTCCAATTCCGTCTTCCTCATCCGCCACACCTATGTTCCTGGCTGGCACCTGCCCGGCGGTGGCGTCGAGTTGGGCGAGACGATGATCGAAGCGCTGACACGCGAAGTCTTCGAGGAAGGCAACATCGCGCTGACTGGACCGCCGGTGCTGAAATCCCTGCATTTCAACCGCCGCGCCAGCCGGCGCGATCATGTCGGTCTCTATCTGGTCGAGGAGTTCAACCAGACAGCACCCAAACTGCCCGACCGCGAGATCGCTGAGGCCGGCTTCTTTTCGCTCGATCGTCTGCCGGAAGGCACGACGCCGGCAACTTTGCGGCGCATCGCGGAGATTCTTGGGGGTCAACCGGCACTACCCTATTGGTAGATCACGCCGCCTTCCTGAATCGCGCCCGGTCATGCGGCGCGCCATAGTCGAGCTCTGGCCCGACCGGCACGATCCGCGTCGGGTTGATGGTCTCGTGGCTGCGGTAATAATGCGCCTTGATGTGGTGCAAATTCACCGTGCCTGCGACGCCTGGCACCTGGTAGAGATCGCGCAGATAATTCGACAGGTTCGGATAGTCGGCGATGCGGCGCAGATTGCACTTGAAATGGCCGACATAGACCGGGTCGAAGCGGACCAGTGTCGTGAACAGCCGCCAGTCCGCCTCGGTGATGCGGCCGCCGACGAGATAGCGCTGCTTTGACAGGCGGTCCTCCAGCATGTCGAGCGTCGAGAACAATTCGCCGAACGCCTCCTCGTAGGCTGCCTGCGTGGTGGCGAAGCCGGCACGGTAAACGCCATTGTTGACCGCGGGATAGACCAGCGCATTGACCGCATCGATCTCGCCGCGCAACGGTTGCGGATGAAAATCGAGCTTTGCGTCTCCCCATTCGTCGAAGGCCGAATTGAGCATGCGGATGATCTCGGAGGATTCGTTCGAAACGATGGTTTGCTCGCGTTTGTCCCACAGCACGGGAACGGTGACCCGGCCCGAATAGCCGGGATCGGCCCTGGTGTAGATCTGGTGCAGGAAATCGAGGCCGTAGAGCGTGTCGCCGGTGGCGCCGTCCTCGGCCAGGAACGTCCAGCCGTCGGCGCCCATGAAATGATGGACGACCGAGATGGAAATCACGTCCTCGAGTTTCTTGAGCACGCGAAAGATCAGCGTCCGATGCGCCCACGGGCAGGCGAGCGAGACATAGAGGTGATAGCGGCCGGGCTCGGCCTTGAAGCCGCGTTTTCGCCCTTCGACCTGCGCGCCGTCGCGGGTCACCCAGTCGCGCCACTGTGACTGCGCCCGCACGAATTTGCCGCCGCTCTCCCCGGTATCGTACCAACGGTCCTGCCATTGGCCTTCGACTAGCAATCCCATGAAATGTCCTTTCGTGTTCCTGCCTGATGTAGGGCATGAAATGGACCTGCCGAAATCGCCAGCGCTGAACAGATCGTCAACGGCTGCGTCGTCGAGTGCGTGTCGATTGCGCCGGCCGATTGCGGCGACTGAAAATTGGTGCTAGCGGACAATCCGCATGTTCGACTTTGCCGTGATCCGGTTCGACCGACGACGAAAGAGCGCCCGCGCTTGACGAAGCGCTGACTGGCGAACGCTGCCGCTTGCAGCAAACCTTTCCTCGTATACCGGAACGCAAAGACCATGAGCCTTGCCGACGTGAAATACCTGCCGGAAACTCCGGCGCATGATCCTGAAATCGAAGCTATCAACGACGAGGCCTTCGGGCCGGGCCGTTTCGTGCTTGCCGCCTACAAGATCCGCCAAGGTGGCCCGCACGAACGCGCGTTGTCCTTCGTGGCCGTCGATGGCGCAATCGTCGTCGCCTCGGTACGGATGACGCGTATCGCCGCCGGTGCCGGCCGCGCGCTGATGCTCGGGCCGCTCGCCGTGCAGCCGGCCTTCAAAAATCTCGGTATCGGCCGCAAGCTGGTGGCAATCGCGCTGGAAGCCGCTGCCAAGGCCGGCGCGCCGGCCGTGATGCTGGTCGGCGACGAACCCTATTACGGCCCGCTCGGCTTCAAGAGGCTGGCGCGCGGGCAGATCTCGATGCCGCGTCCGGTCGATCCCGACCGGCTTTTGGCGCACGAGATCCTGCCGGGCGCGGTGGCAAGGCTGGTGGGCGAGGTTTGCCACGCCGACCAGGGAAGGATAGCCGAGCACATCGCCGCGATGGCGTGACCATGCCGGCGCTGTTGCACGGTGGCTTGGCAGCATAGTCTGGGCACGGAGGAGGACGTCAAGATGAACCCGAACGGCCAGATTGCGATCGTCACCGGCGGCGGCTCCGGCCTTGGCGAGGCGACGGCGCGCGCTCTTGCCGCCGGCGGCGCCAGGGTTGCCGTCCTCGATCTCGGTATCGAGCGTGCGGCCAAGGTGGCGGCCGACATCGGCGGCATCGCCGTCCAATGCGACGTGAGCGACGCGGAGAACGGTGCCACCGCGGTCGCGGAAGTGGCAGAGACCCTCGGCGAGGTCCGCATCCTGGTCAATTGCGCCGGCATCGTTATCGGCATGAAGACGATCGGCAAGGACGGACCGCATCCGCTCGACCAGTACCGCAAGGTGATCGAGGTCAATCTGATCGGCACCTTCAACATGATCCGCCTGGTCGCCGACCGGACCGCCAGGCTCGAACCGCTGCTGGGCGGCGAGCGCGGCGTCATCGTCAACACCGCATCGGTCGCGGCCTATGACGGCCAGATCGGCCAGGCGGCCTATTCCGCGTCCAAGGCCGGCGTCGTCGGCATGACGTTGCCGGTGGCGCGCGATCTCGCCCGCTCCGGCATTCGCGTCTGCACCATCGCGCCCGGCATCTTCAGGACGCCGATGATGGCCGGCATGCCGCAGGAGGTGCAGGATTCGCTCGGCGCCGCAGTACCCTTCCCTTCCCGTTTGGGCGAGCCTTCGGAATACGCGGCACTTGCCCTGCACATCATCGAGAACCAGATGCTCAACGGCGAGACCATTCGCCTCGATGGCGCCATCCGCATGGCGCCGAAATAAAAGCGACGGTGGTGCCTTGGACGAACCCAGGAAAGACGTGATCCGCGCGACCGACGCCGAGGCGATCAGGCTGGCAAAGACGCTGATCCGCAGCGCCCGTTTCGGCGCGCTGGCGGTGCTCGAACCAGGAACCGGTTCGCCGCTGGCCAGCCGGGTCGGCGTCGCCACCGACATCGACGGCACGCCATTGATCCTGGTGTCGATGCTGTCCGCCCATACCGGCGCTATCCTTGCCGACCCGCGCTGCTCGTTGCTCGTCGGCGAACCCGGCAAGGGCGATCCGCTGGCGCATCCGCGATTGACGCTCGTCTGCCGCGCCGTGCGGCTCGAACGCGGCTCGAACGAACACGCCCGCGCCGAGCGGCGCTACCTCAACCGCAATCCCAAGGCGAAGCTCTATGCCGGGCTCGGCGACTTCTCGATCTTCCGGCTCGAACCGGAGCGCGCCAGCCTGAACGGCGGCTTCGGCAAGGCCTATCTGCTCGACCGCACCGATCTGGTCGCGACGGGAGCGATCGTCGAAGAGCTTGCCGCCGGCGAGCAATCGGCACTCGACCACATGAACGCCGACCATCTCGATGCGATTGCCCTCTACGCAAGTCACTTCGGCGGGGCCGAGAGTGACGGCTGGATCGTCACCGGGTTCGACGCCGACGGGATGGATCTCGTATCGGGCGACAATGTCTGTCGGGTTTTCTTCCCCGAGCCGCTGAGAGCGGCACGCGACCTCAGGCCTGTCCTGGTCGACATGGCAAAAGCTGCCCGATCGGCAAATTGATCACAGCCGCAGAGTTAATCGGCTTGCATGGAAAGCAAGCCTTGAGATTTGAGCGAAATGTTCTACCTTTGCGAGTGACGCTGAATCGCTGGCGTGCATCTATAGGGAAAGTCTATGGAATCCGACGCTATTGCCCCCATAGCGGCGGATGAGCAAGAAGGCATGGGGGATCTATGGTCTCGAACAAACTAGTCGCCAACGCCGGAACCGCGGCTGCGTTTCTGACGCTGATGGGCAACGAAAAACGTTTGTTGATCATGAGCTATCTGGCCGAGGGCGAAATGTCGGTCGGCGCCATAGCCGAGAAAGTGTCGCTCAGCCAATCCGCCCTGTCACAGCATCTGGCCAAGCTCAGGGCTTCCGAGCTCGTCGAGACCCGCCGCGATCGGCAAATGATCTATTATTCCTGCAAATCCGAGGCGGTGCGCGAATTGCTGCATATGCTGGACGGCATTTTCGGCGAAGGTGAACTGTCGCAAATGGCTCACCGGCTGCGTCGCGCCGGGACCTGAGCGGCCGGGGCGGAGAACGCCCCGCCAAATCCGCTTTGCTGCCAAGTCCACCTTGCTACTGAACGCGCTCGTCGGCGGTCTGCGCCATCTCGTCTTTGAACTCGACCTTCGTGCCCGGCTGCACCATGGAGGCAAGATCTTCGGCATCCCAATTGGTCAACCGGATGCAGCCATGCGAAAAGGTCGTGCCGATCTTGCCTGGTTCGGGCGTGCCGTGAATGCCGTAGCTTTCGATGGAGAGATCGATCCAGACCGATCCTACGGGATTGTTCGGCCCGGCAGCGATGGTGAAGGGCCGCTTGGTTTTGACCCCCTTGAAAGCGAAGTCCGGATCGTAGTGGTAGGTAGGGTTGTGGACCACACGCCTGACCTCTGCCGTGCCGCTTGGCGCCGGCTTCTCCTCGCTCCCAATCGAGGCGGGGTAGACCGCCAGCCATTTGCCGGCACGGTCGAGCACACGCACCTGGCGAGCGCCCTTGTCGACCTCGATGGCGTCAACGCCGGCGGGAGGGTCGCCCCTGTCGACATCCGGCACCACCAAGGTCCTGCCTGGTTTCCTGAGGCTGGTGCCCGGATTGAGCATTCTCAGCAATTGTTCGCTGACGTGGAAGCGCTCAGCCAACCTCTCCACCGCATTGCGATAGCCGAGCCGCCGCAAGCTGGCCATCCTCTCCAAGCGGGCCGGAATACGCCTGGTGAAAGGTCCGCGCACATCCTTGCGCATCACCTCATAGGTCACCAGCACCGGCTTGGCGGAGGTTGCGACGAGTTTGCTCCAGGTTTGTGGACTGAGCTTGCCATCGGGCGGAAGTCCGTTTGCCGCCTGAAACGCGGCGACGGCCTTGGCGAAGTTCTGGGAAAGGCGACCGTCGATCAGGCCCGGCGAGAAACGGGCGCGATCCAGAAGGATCTGCGCCTTCAGCAGCGTCGGATCGACACCCTTCGGTTCGCCGATAGTGAATTGGGCCTGATTGACGGTGGCTGGATCGAGCTTGGCCGCGCGAGCCACGCCGCATGCGAGGGTAAGCGTGGCGGCAAAGACGAGGAGGAGCCTGATCATTGATGTCCTCCCAGGACCGCAGCAGGAGCCCGCTTCTATGACGCGGCATGGCCCCATGCGGTTCCTTCGCTCTATCGAAAATTCTGCATTGAAACGGCTTGGCCGACGAGCCGTGCCGCGGGAATCAAGATTTCCCTGTCGCTAAGAGGCAGGCAGGCCCAATCTGAGCCCGGCATCCACCTGATTGGGCTTGACCGTTCGAACGACGTGCATCCATTTGGACGCTGAGATACGGTCTGAGCTTCGGATCCTGCATCATGCCTTCCGAAACCGAATCCCGATTCGCGGCCGACGCCATGGTCCGCCGAGGAAGCCATGAATCCGATCCGCATAGACGACCCGCAGGATCCCCGCGTCGCCGCCTATCTCGACATCCGGGAGCGAGATCTTGCCGGCCGGCAAGGCCGTTTCGTCGCCGAAGGCAAGGTGGTGCTCGACACGCTGCTTGCCGCCCGGCGCTTCGAGGCAGAATCGGTGCTGGTACTCGAAAACCGGCTGGCCGGCCTCGATGACGTCCTGCGCAAGGCGCCTGCCGGGCTTCCGATCTATGTCGCATCCGGCGAAATCATGGACAGGATCGCCGGATTCCACATGCATCGCGGCATATTGGCGATCGGCCGCAAAGGTACGGCCATCTCCGCTGAGGCCTTGCTTGGCGCACTGCCCGCCCGCACGCTGATCGTGGTGCTGGTCGGCATCGCCAATCATGACAATATGGGTTCGATCTTCCGCAATGCCGCCGCCTTTGGCGCGGATGCCGTGCTTCTCGATCCGACCTGCTGCGATCCGCTGTACCGCAAGGCTATCCGCGTCTCGGTCGGCGCCGCCTTGAAAATTCCCTTCGCCTGCTTTGCCGACGCCGCCAGCTGCATCGCAATGCTCGACCGGCAAGGCTTCAGCCAATTCGCCTTGTCGCCGCGCGGGCAGATCGACATTCGCGATGCCAAGAGAAACGAGCGGCTGGCGCTCTATCTCGGCACCGAGGGCGAAGGCCTGCCGGAAAGCCTGCTTGCCCGCCTGCAGACGCTGCGGATCGGTATGGCGCAAGGCTTCGACAGCCTGAACGTCGCCGCCGCGTCAGCCATCGCGCTGCATCATTTTTCCGGAGCCTAATGCATGTCGCGCAAAGTGTGCAGCGGTTTTGCGGTAACGACATGCATCAAAACAAGAACCTAAAGCGTCGCATGAGGCCGATCGAACGCGACGCGCTTTAGAGCCGGGGCGTCCCGCGCTCGCGCTTGCGGAATCTCAGTCGGTCGAAGCGGCCTTCTGCAGCGCCCGCACGCGATCGGCAAGGCTGCGTCCGCCGCTCCCCGGCCGCGTATCCTCAGGCGCTGCAAGCGCCCGGGCGATCGGCGAATCCGGCCCGTCGAGCTTTGCCGTCAAGGCCACGACTTGCGCCGCCAGATCGTTCATCTCTTCGCGCAATGCGGCGCTGGCGCTGCCGGTATCGTCTCCGGCCTGTGATTTCGATGTTTCGACGGCAGCAAGATCTGTCTTCAGCCTCCTGTTCTCGCGTGCCAGCGATGTCAGCCTGGCCTCCAGCCGCTCGCGCTCGGCATCGAGCTTGGCGGTTGCCTTTTCGATGTCGCCGTTGGCGGCCACATTGACCTGACTGCCTGGCACGCCGGCAAGGCCCACCGCAGGCGCCCTTTCAGCGCCTTTCGGCTTTTCGCGAAGGCGCACCAGTTCCTTCTCGCGGCGCTCCAGCCTGTCCTCGCGATCGGCCAGCGTGGCGAGCAGGCGTTCGACCTTCTTTTCCAGGTCGCCGGTTCTTTTCTTCTCGGCCTTCAGCGCGTCCCGCAAAGCCTTGCTTTCGGCTGCCAATTCCTGGCTGCGCCTGTCCGCCTCCTTGCGCTGGCCGCGCAGCAGCGAAATGTCGCTCGCCAGCTTCTGCAGCTCGGATTCGCGCGCCACCAGCTCGATCTGCCGGCTGCTGGACGAAAAACTGGCGTCGTCATACATGTGCTCCAGTTTTCGCAGTTCGAGCCCGCGCTTTTCGAGCGCGCGCTCGGTCTCCGCAAGCCGCTCCGACAGCTGCTGCAGCTGCTCGTCGCGCTTGCGAAGCTCCTCGCCTCTGGTTGTGAGGTCGGCGACGACCCGGTTCTTGTCCTGCCGCTCGGCCGCCAATTCCTTCAGGGCTTCGCGGTCGCGGCCGATCTCGACCAGCTGCTCGGCGGCCTTCTCGCGCAATGACTTGACGGTCATTTCAAGCCGGCGCACCGAAACGGCGAACTCGGCGCGAATGCGATCCTTGTCCGCCTGGATCTCGGCCAGCGTCAACGGCATCGAGCCCTCGACGCGCTTGCGCGTCAGCGCCACCGCCCGCCGCCACACGGCCGGGGCAATCATCAGCGCCAGAAAGCCCGCGCAGAGAAAGCCGAGGACAAAGAACAGGATCGACTGGACCAAGATGACTATCCGTTGTGCATGGCAACCGCCAAAGGTCGACTTTGCCATCTTCGCATGACGGAAATCCGGCGCCACGGCAAGAGTATGCCGCGGCAAAGCTCAGACCGTGGGATCACAGGTCCAATCGCAGTGGCGCCATCATGCAGGTCAGAACGGATTCCAGGTCGCGCGCTGGGTGAGCTTGAGGTAGCCGAGATTCACGCCGAGACGGGCGCCGACGCCGGTACGAATCGGTACGAGCAGCACATTGTTGTTCTTCAGCACATTGAAGCCAACGCCGGCGACGACATAGGCGGAGCCGGCGACGCCGCCAAAACGGTTATAGAGGCTGCTCACATCGTCGAGATTGTAGACCAGCATCATGACGCGCGAGCCCTCGCCGCCGAAATCCCAGCCGAGCGACGGGCCTTGCCAGAACACTTTGTGATCGCCGGCATTCTTGGTGTAGAGCGTGCCTTCGCCATAGGTCAGGCCACCGATCAGCGCCCCGGACCCCTCTTCGCCGAGCAGATAGCCGTTCGGCAGGCCATAGGTGGCGAAAATCTTCTCGACGACGGTGGCGAGCCCGCCCGATGTCGCGCCGAAGAATTTATGACCGGAATCGACGATCTCCTGTGCGGTGTATTCGTCGGCCCGCGCGGCCGATGCCGAAAAGGCGACAAGGCCGATGAGGGCGATCGTCATTGAGATGACACGGAAAAAAGTCCGGTCGTAGAATCGGGAAACCATGCTTCCAATCTCCGTCAGGGAGCACTTTCGCCGACGCCTCGCACCCGTACGGCTCTTTGGCGGCCGTTAAGGATGACTGTTAGGGGCAAACTATGCCGTAATCCTTTTTCAACCATTAAACTCTCACATGAAGATGGCGGTTCGAAGGCTGTTTCGCATCGCCCGCGCAGCACCCTGCTGCGTGAACACACCATTTTCGACAATCATGATTTTGGATTTGTTGCTGCACGCACAGGCGCTGTGTATTCAGAATGCTTGGGAGAGAGCGTGATTCGTGTGGACAGGCGTGATCATGATCGCCCGGTCATTGTGTTGTGAAATTTGCAGGGATTTTTGCCGATGGCCGAGCTTTTCACCCTTTCCGCACCCGACCTGGCAGCGCTGCTGTGCAGCCGGGTCTGCCACGACATCATTTCGCCGGTCGGCGCCATAAACAACGGACTTGAGCTGCTCGACGAAGGCGGCGCCGACGAAGACGCCATGAAGCTGATCCGCCAAAGCGCCAAAAACGCCTCCGCCCGCCTGCAATTCGCCCGCATCGCCTTCGGCGCCGCCGGTTCCGCCGGCATGCTGATCGACACCGGGGACGCCGAGGCCGTGGCCATCGCCTTCCTGAAGAACGAGAAGCCGGAACTGATCTGGAACGGAACCCGCGCACTGTTGCCCAAGAACAAGGTCAAGCTGCTGCTCAACCTCATCCTCGTCGCCAACGCCGCCATTCCGCGCGGCGGCAGGCTGGTGGTCACGCTGGAGAACCTCGAGACCGAGCCGCGCTTTGCGCTCGCGGCGAGCGGCCCGATGCTGCGCGTGCCGCCCAAATTCCTGGAATTGCATTCCGGCCACAGGCCGGAAGAGCCGATCGACGCGCATTCGGTGCAGCCCTATTACACGCTGCTCCTGGCCCGCGAAGCCAACATGACGATTTCGATCCATGCGACCGCCGACGAGATCGTCCTTTCTGCAGTCTGAAGTTCTGCTAAGAGCCGGGAAAGTATTTTCTCCAAATCATATTTGCGGCGTCGTCTTAACATCTGTGGGACCGGCTTGCAGATTGATTGCGTGAAGCATTGCGAAAGAAGATTTCGCTTAAAACACCTTCAGGAAAATTTTACCTAACGGCTTTTCGGCTTCTTTACCAGATCGGCCTATGTTCCCCGGCAGATGCCACGACGCTGCCGGTTCGCCACATGGCAAAGAGGGTCCGGAAATGAAACGCTGCATGTTCGTCGACAATTCGAGCGTCATCAGGAAGGTTGCAAGGCGTATCCTGGGCGGTTCCGGCATGATGGTGATCGAAGCCGCCAGCGGCCATGAGGCGATCGAGATGTGCGCGGCCGACATGCCTGATATCATCGTCGTCGACGGTGCCTTGCCGGACATGCAGGCGCAGGATCTCATCCGCCGCGTGCGCGCCATGGAAAGCCCGGTATTGCCGCAAGTTTTGATTTCGCTGGTCGAGGTCGACGTCGGGGCGATCATGCGGGCAAAGCGCGCCGGCGCCCAGGGCTACCTACTGAAGCCGTTCAACAGGCCGCAACTGCTCGAGTGCTTCCGCGCCTTGAAGATTGCCGCCTGATCAGAGCCTGTTCCATTCCGATGAAAGTCGGATGAGCTCTATCTCGTTGTTTTACCAGGTTCTTTTCCGAAAAACCGGCGCCCACTTTGGGATCATGCGCTTGGTTCAGGCGCTGACCCGGATATCTTCAGGCTCGCGCAGCACATAGCCGCGGCCCCAGACGGTCTCTATGTAATTCTGCCCGCCCGACGCGGCGTCGAGCTTCTTGCGGAGCTTGCAGATGAAGACGTCGATGATCTTCAGCTCCGGCTCATCCATGCCGCCATAGAGATGGTTGAGGAACATTTCCTTGGTCAGCGTGGTGCCCTTGCGCAGCGAGAGCAGCTCCAGCATCTGATATTCCTTGCCGGTCAGATGCACGCGCTGGCCACCGACTTCAACGGTCTTGGCATCGAGATTCACCACCAGGTCGCCGGTGGTGATGACCGACTGGGCATGGCCCTTGGAACGCCGCACGATGGCGTGGATGCGGGCGACCAGTTCGTCCTTGTGGAAGGGCTTGGTCATGTAATCGTCGGCGCCGAAGCCGAGGCCGCGCACCTTGTCCTCGATGCCGGCCATGCCGGAGAGGATGAGGATCGGCGTCTTCACCTTGGAAAGGCGAAGTGTTCTTAACACTTCGTAGCCCGACATGTCGGGCAGATTGAGGTCGAGGAGAATGATGTCGTAATCATAAAGCTTGCCTAGATCGACGCCCTCTTCACCAAGGTCGGTCGTATAGACATTGAAACTTTCTGATTTCAGCATCAGCTCGATGCTTTGTGCGGTTGCACTGTCGTCTTCTATCAGCAGAACGCGCATTTCATTCCCCTTTTCTGCTGCCGGACCATTTCACGACCCGTCCAGGACCGGAGCAGTGATTGCCTGAGCAGAGGCTGCCATCGAATGGTTAATAAAACCTAATTCCCCGTCCGTGACGGTATCAGATTTTTTAACCCCTTTCTACACCTTATTGAATCCAATAACGAATCACAGACCCAAACCGTTAATACGACACATTAACAAGCCAGACTAAGTGACTCTTCAGACTCGTTGGCTGGGTTTCGCGACGAGACGCAGAATTTTTACCCGCCCTTAAGTCCTGAGCCGTATGATTAACAATGCCCGTAAACGAATGGTTACCGCCGGCAAAAAACTTTAGGAGTTTGTTTCCCATAGTTCCGGGAAAGCCGGTGGAAACGGGTCAAGCCTGGGCCTTGCCGGGTGAATTGGACGATATGTGCAGGTGTGCGTTTCCGGGAGTACCGAATCATGAAGTCACGTGAAAACCTCGTTCGGCTGAAGCAATTTCAGGTGAGCGAGAAGCGGCGGCAGCTGCTGCAGCTCGACATGATGATCGCCGAATTCGAGCGCATGGCCGTCGAGCTGGAACTTCAGATCGCCGCCGAGGAGAAGAAGGCCGGCATCACCGACATCAATCATTTTGCCTATCCGACCTTCGCCAAGGCGGCACGTCTGCGCCGCGACAACCTCAGAAATTCGCAAAGCGACCTCGCCCAGCAGCGAAATGTCGCCGAATCATTGCTTAGCGAAGCCGAAGCGGAGCTTTCCAAGGCCGAGATGCTGGAATCGCGCGACACCAAGGCGCGTGACACGGAAGCCGGCGGCCGCAGCGCCATGATCGGCTGAAAACAAGGCTTTAACGCGCGCCGCGCTTGAGCGCCATTGCTGCGCACCGAACCGTGCCCGCCTCAGGCACCCAGATCTTCCTGCTGTTCCGCCGCCCGCGCGCGCGCATTCTTGATGTCGGGCACATGCTGCTCCGACCAGGCTCTGATCTGATTGAGCAGTCCTGCCAGGTTCTGGCCAAGTTCGGTCAGCTCATATTCGACCCGCGGCGGAATGACCGGGAAAACCTCGCGCCGGACCAGACCGTCGCGTTCCAGGATACGCAGCGTCTGCGTCAGCATTTTCGGCGTGATGCCTTCGAGCTTGCGCGCCAATTCGCCATTGCGGAGCCGGCCCTGGCGCAACGCACAGATCACCAGGTAGACCCATTTGCTGGCGAGCGTCTCAAGCACGGCGTGCGACGGGCACGTCCGTCGGAACGCGTCATAACCAGAAGGGAAACAATCATCGCTATCCATGAGGTGCGTATATATCATAAAGGTACATACTAGACAATAGAATGTAACTATCCAAATGATAGTGGCATATCAAACCAGCAGGAGAGCCTCCATGCGTGCCATTATCCAGAATTCCTTCGGCGGACCCGACGTCCTCGTCATTGCCGATCGCCCCGCGCCATCACCCCAGGCTGGCGAAGTGCTCGTCCGCATCGAGGCGGCCGGCATCAATCCGGTCGACGGCGCAGTGCGCGGCGGCCACTATCCGCTGCTTGGTGAGCCGCCTTTTGTCCTTGGCTGGGACGTTTCGGGAATTGTCGAGGCGCTGGGCTCCGGCGTCTCCGGCCTCAAGGTCGGCGATGCCGTCTTCGGCATGACGCGCTTTCCCAAACAGGCGGCAGCTTACGCCGAACTCGCCGCTGTCCCGGCTGATGAGCTTGCGCCGAAACCTGAAGGCATAGATCACGCGCAAGCCGCCGCGCTGCCGCTGGCCGGCCTGACGGCCTGGCAAGGCCTTGTCCGCCATGGCCGGCTCGAACCTGGCAAGCGCGTGCTGATCCACGCCGGAGCCGGCGGCGTCGGCCATCTGGCGGTGCAGATCGCCAAGGCGCACGGCGCTTACGTCGTCGCAACCGCCAGCCCGGAAAAGCTCGATTTCGTCCGCTCGCTCGGCGCCGACGAGGTGATCGACTACACAAGGGATGATTTCACCGGGAAGGCCCGCGACATCGATCTGGTTCTGGACCCGTTCGGCGGCGAGCATGCGGAGCAATCGCTGGAAGTGCTCAAGGCCGGCGGCGTTCTGGTATCGCTGCTCGATGTCAGCGATGTCACCAAAGCAAAGGCCAGGACGCGAGGCATCCGCGTCGAGCGCATGTCCGTAGTGCCCGACCGTGCCGCTCTGGTGGAGCTCGGCAAATTGATCGACGCGAAAAAGCTGGCCGTCCACGTGGCAAAGGCGTTTCCGCTCGAACAGGCAGGTGCCGCCCATGCCTTCCTCGCCACCAGGCCGATCGGCAAGGTGGTGCTGACGGTCTGAAATTGCAGATCGTCGCCCCTCGCAAACGTAAGGGCGCGGATCGGCGCCCTTACCGGCCTAATGGCGGTATTGCTGGATGCGCGTGGTGCGCAGCCCGGCAAGGCCGTATTCGTCGATCGACGCTTGCCAGGACAGGAATTCCTCGGTGGTGAGCTTGTAGCGCTGGCACGCCTCTTCGAGGCTCAAAAGCCCCCCACGCACCGCCGCCACAACTTCCGCCTTGCGCCGGATAACCCAGCGACGTGTGTTTGTCGGCGGCAGATCGGCGATGGTAAGTGGGCTGCCGTCTGGCCCGATAACATATTTGACTCGCGGTCTAATTAGATCGGTCATCGTACTCTCTACAAAAAACTCAAAGACCCAATCCCCACCACATTACCGCCACAGCTTTAAAATTTGCCTAAGCAGACCCTAATGGTTAGGTAAGGATCATGAACGCGGCGTTAGTCTTTTCATCGGCATTTGAGACATCTGCCGGCAAGCGCGTTGAACCCGCCCGGAAAAATGAGCCGGCCCGGCAAAGCTGGCGCAGCCGGGACGCTTGACCTATATTCCCGCCATTGGCATTGAAGCGCCGCGCAGAACGAAAGAACCATGAATAGCCTCGATCTTCCCGGACGCCCAGAAAACACCCGTGTCGTCGTCGCCATGTCGGGCGGTGTCGATTCGTCGGTCGTTGCCGGTCTCCTGAAGCGCGAGGGCTACGACGTCGTCGGCGTCACGCTGCAGCTTTACGACCACGGCGCGGCAACGCACCGGGCCGGCTCATGCTGCGCCGGCCAGGACATCGACGATGCCCGCCGCGTCTCCGAGACGCTCGGTATCCCGCATTACGTCCTCGATTACGAGGAACGCTTCCGCAAGGCAGTGATCGACCCGTTCGCCGAGAGCTATGTCGCCGGCGAAACGCCGATCCCTTGCGTTTCCTGCAATCAGACGGTGAAATTCGCCGACCTTCTCGCGACCGCCAAGGAACTCGGTGCCGACGCGCTAGCGACCGGCCACTACATCCGTTCCGGCGCCAATGGCGCCCACCGCGCGCTTTACCGGCCGGTCGACGCCGACCGCGACCAGAGCTACTTCCTGTTCGCCACCACCCAGGCGCAGATCGACTATCTGCGTTTTCCGCTCGGCGGCCTGTCGAAGCCTGAGGTTCGCGCTATCGCCGAGGAGATGGGGCTGACGGTTGCTGCCAAGCAGGACAGCCAGGACATCTGCTTCGTGCCGCAGGGCAAGTATTCCGACATCATCGCCAAGCTGAAGCCGGCTGCCGCCAATCCGGGCGACATCGTCCATATAGACGGGCGCGTGCTTGGCCGCCACGAGGGCATTTTGCGCTACACCGTCGGTCAGCGCCGCGGCATCGGCATCGCCTCGGGCGAGCCGCTCTACGTCGTTCATCTCGACGCCGACCGGGCCCGCGTCGTGGTCGGCCCGCGCGAGGCGCTGGAGACCCACAAGATCTTCTTGCGCAACATGAACTGGCTGGGCGATGGCCCGCTGGCCGATATCCCGGCGACCGGGCTTGAGCTTTTTGCCAAGGTGCGCTCGACGCGGCCGCCGCGGCCGGCCGTGCTGCATCACCGCGCCGGTGTCACTTCGGTGGAGCTGGTCGACGGCGAATCCGGCATCGCGCCCGGTCAGGCTTGCGTGCTCTATTCCGACGATGGCAACGAGGCGCGTGTGTTCGGCGGCGGCTTCATCGAGCGCTCCGAGCGCGGCGCCGAAGCCGAGGCGATGCTGACGCGGCTTGCCGTCCAGCCGGCGCGGGTTCCCGCCGAATAGACGGCGTTTTCGCTTAGGGCCTGGTGTGGGCGACGGTGCCGGCGGTCAGGATGCGCAGCACCCTGATGGCTTCCTCGCCGCTGGTGCGCGGTTCGGCCCGTGTCTCGATGCAGTGGATGAAATGCTCGAGCTCGCGCGTCAGCGGCATGCCCTCGCCGACGGCCACATAGGACGGCTCGTTGGCGGTGAACGCCCATTGGCCGCTGTCCTGCCACACCGCGTGGCGGTAGACGGCAAGCTTGCGCTCCCACGGCTCGACGTCGTCGAACACGGCCATCGCCTTGGTGCCGACCACGGTCAGCCGCCGCTCGCGGTAAGGGTTGAGCCGCGAGGCGAACAGATGGCCGCGCAGGCCGTTGGGAAAGCGCATGTGCAGATGCGCAAAGTCGCTGAGATTGTCGAGAAGAGCAGCGCCTTCGCCGCGCACCTCGACCGGCTCGGTGCCGGTGATGGCCAGGATCATCGACAGATCGTGCGGCGCCAGATCCCATAGCGCGTCGTTTTCGGTGTGGAACTTGCCGAGGCCGAGCCGATGCGAATGGATGTAGCGGACCTCGCCGAGCTCGCCATTGTCGATCAGCGCCTTCAGCGTCTCGAAGGCGGGATGGAAGCGCAGCACGTGGCCGACCATGAAGACACGGCCATTATCGGCGGCCGCCTGCACCGAGCGCTCGGCATCGGCCACCGTCAGCGCGATCGGCTTCTCCACCAGCACGTCCTTGCCGCCGAGCACGGCGCGCACCGCCATGTCGGCATGGAACTGCGGCGGCAGCGCCATGACAATGGCGTCGACATCGTCGCGGGCAAACAGCGCCTCCGGCTCGATCGCCAGGCAATCCTGCTCGCTGGCAAAACCCTCCGCACGCGCAGGGTTGACATCCGAAACCGCGTGCAGCGCGCCGAGCGCCTTGAGGGTGCGGATGTGGTTGCTGCCCCAGTATCCGCAACCGAGGACTGCAATGCGCGGTTTCATCAATTCCTGACCATGGCTTTCGTGGCCGAGACATAGCGACGTGCCTCGCTGAACTCAACCCCGGCCTGTGCGCCCAAATGTCTGCCCGGCAAAGCTTTAGGCGCCAGCAATATGCCGGCTCGGCAGCCACTTCGATGCTTGACAGGCTTGGCCTCGCAACCTTATATCCGCGCGACCTTGGCGAACGCGCCGATATGCCTGCCGATTTAAGCTGGATTTCGGGCCTTCGCCGCCCTGGCGGGGTAGCTCAGTTGGTTAGAGCACGGGAATCATAATCCTGGGGTCGGGGGTTCAAGTCCCTCTCCCGCTACCACCTTTCCCCACACTCCTTTGACGCCGTTGGGGAAGGCATTCTCGCCCAAGAGTGCCGTTAGACGTCCGGCGATTTCGACTTCGATTCCGCCGATCCTCGAAGGATCTCGAAACACAGTAACGGTGTCGATCAACTCCCGCATCGCCTCTGCGGACTCGGGATCGCCTGCCTCAAGGCCGTTGGCAAGCCCTGCTCGAAGTTGGTTTACTTGTTCCTCGTAGCGTGCCAGCTCTGCAGGATGCAGCGCGATCACGCCGGTCGCCGCGGGCGCCTGATCCAGCTCAGCCACAATGCACTTGCGCTCTTCATTGAGCGTCGTTGATTGCGGTCCCAATACGGCTGGGTCGCCATGGCCCTTGGCGATGCCGTTGACCAGCCGCTCGATCTCCCGAGATAATTCTCCAAGCCTTCGCTCCAAACGAGTGCGCCGCGCATCGGTTTCGGCTGCCAGGCGCCTCCGTTCTTTTTGATACGTCTGGACGTAGTGGGCAATTACTTCAGGATGACGCAACTCGGCGGTAAGCCCATTTAGAACCGCGGTCTCGACTGTATCCAAATAAAAGGTTTTAGGATCAGGGCATGTTCCGCTTTCCGTGGCGGCCGAGCAACGGATGCGAATACGCCGGGACTTGTCCTTGCCGTTTGACGACATTCCCGCTCCACAAGCGCCGCACCTAAGGAGCCCCGACAACATATGCCGTGGTCGGCGCTGATGGCTTGGATGGGTGATTGCGCGAGCCTTTTTCCTCTCCCGTGCCGCCTCGAACAGGTCGGGCGAAACAATGGCGAGATCGGGAACTTCGATTGTTCGCCATTCGCTCTTAGGATTCGGGCGCGAGACACGCTTCCCACTATCAGGGTCCTTGACCATTCGGACCCTGTTCCAAATCAACCGGCCGACATAGAGTTCATTCTGAAGCAGCCCCGTCCCTCTCTGCGCGTTTCCATTGATGGTAGAGGCATTCCAGGCTCGACCACGAGGTGGCGGTATGCGGTCTCTGTTGAGTTTGTGAGCGATGTCGCGCGGGGTCTGTCCGTCGACGTATTCCCTGAAGATACGACGCACGATCTCCGCTTCGTCCTCTGCGATCAGCCGCTTCCCAGGATCTCCTAGCACGTAAGTGTAGCCGTAGGTTATTCCACCCGCGTGGAGCCCCTTGTTGATCCGGCCGGCTTGGCCCCGCCGAACTTTGTGAGCATTGTCCTCTCGATAGAGTTGCCCAACAAGACCGCGAAGCCCGACCAAAACTGTGTTCACCACGCCCTCGTGGACGGCACGAATTTCGACGCCAAGAAATGAAAGGCGCTTGTGAATGCCGGCGAGGTCTTCCATGTCGCGAGAGAGCCGGTCAAGCGCCTCTACGACCAGCACATCAAATTCGTGCTCACGAGCTTTGTCCATGAGGTGGAGCAAACCATCACGGCCCATAACGGACCCGCCAGAGCGAGCTCGGTCGTCAAACGTTGCGACAATGTTCAGACCCTCGCGCTCGGCGTATGTTCGGCACAACGCGAGTTGATCGTCTATAGATCGTTCATTCTGAAGATCGGTTGAGAAGCGTGCGTAGATCGCGGCTCGATTCATGATGTATTTTCTCGGCCTGTTCACGTGCGTGATCTTCGCGGGCCGCCTGGCGCGCGAGAGCGCTTGCAAGGCGCAGAATCGCTCTGTCAGGCGCCTGGCGCAAGACCCGTCTTGGGGATTTCACCACCATTGCGGGTGGCGCTCGCAACGAGTCAAGAATAGCGTCCGCCATGTTGGCTCGGAGAATAGCAGTCCGCAGGATGGGTAGCCTCCTTCAAGCCTGCCGAGTTCATGATCTTGGTCCATGTGTTCCAAGATGTGCTCATGCAGGAGACCAGAGAAGCCATCAAACCGACCAGTCGCAGAAAAGGATAGCAAGGCGTGCTATTCGGAAAGTCGCGAGCTTGATCGGTTGAACTCGTTCAGCCTTGTCGGGAAAAACGACAAGTTCAAATAACGGACGTGCGACCACTCAAACGTACAAAGCCTGCGGCATTCCTGCACTGGCCTCGCGGTGGCGACTCTTTCCGACCTACTCGCACTTACCCCTGCCCCTTCGCCGATGCCTCGGCGACCAAGGCTCCGCCCAAGAAAAAGCTAGGCGACTTTGAGTTCCTTGATCGCCTTCTCGAAGGCGGACTTGATCGGCTTGGATACGTCCTCGACGGCTTTGGTCGTGATGGCCTGGAGTTCCTTGGACTGCTCGACGGCCGTTTCAACCTGCTTGCGAACGAAGGCGGTCTGCAGTTCAACGAATTCGGAAGGCGACTTAACGGCAATTAGGGCTTCGAAGTGCGAGAAGGCGGCTTCAGTATTGGCGCGCAGAACGGCAATTGTCTTCAGCGACAGATCGCTGCCAACGGCTTTGGCGGTTTCGAAGCTCGACTCGAGAGCCTTCTGGGCGTTTTCAGAGCCGGCCTTGAATTTGGTAAAAACTTCTTTCGACTGTTCGACGCCCTTTTCAGCGGCAGCGCGGAACTCGGCCGTTACCTTGGACGGATCGAAGGTCGGTAGGGCGGTGCCTTCAATGGCATCAGCGGTTTTTTCAGTGGTGGACATAGTTTCCATCCTTCAGTGGATACCCCCAAAAACGCCTCGTTCATTATGAAACCGACACAACCCAATAGCAATGTTTTTGTGCGCTGCACCATGAATTTCTTCCCCTACGGCAACCGAGCGCTGAAGGCAGGGCGGCGCCCGCAATCGCTGGCGGAAACGGAACCTGGGGCACTCGCATGCCTCTCATTCCGGGACCGCTCCATGGGCCGTTATCCGGCGCCACGACATGAACTTCGATATCGCGCGAGCGCAGGGCCGCGGCAACTTCCAGGCCAATGAAACTGGCGCCAAGCACGATGCCGCGGCGCGCAGTCGGGAGCCGGAGGGTGCCGAAGAAAATAGCGGCTGGACCATTCGAAGAGAAAGGCGATCGATACGCACTCAACGTACTCGTCGATGCTCCACCGGTTCTGTGTCGGAGAGCCTTTTGATGTTTCCAGAAAATCCTGTCCGCGGTAACATGAGACAGAGGGACATGCACCAACCCCAGAAAGGGAGGTCCGCCATGAAAGTCAAAGACGCAATGCACAAGGGTGTCGACTGGGTCAGCCCCGAAACCGCTGTCACCGAACTTGCGAAATTGATGCGAGCCGAGGATATCGGTTCGATTCCCATCGGAGAGAACGACCGGCTGATCGGAATGGTGACCGACCGCGACATTGTCTGCAAAGGACTGGCGGAGGACGGTTTCGACAGCCGCACCGCGACGGCGCGCGATGTCATGACGACCGGCATTCACTGCTGCCGCGAAGACGACGATCTGGCCAAGGCCATGCGGCACATGGAGGAACTGAAAATCCGCAGGTTGCCGGTGATCAACAAGAGTATGCGGATGGTCGGCATCCTCAGCGTCGGCGACGTCGGTCAGTCGGCGCCGAGGGAACTTGTGTCCGAATACGTCAAGAGCGTTTCCGCCCATCACCACTGAAGGGCGGCTCGCCCGGCGGATAGTCGATATCCGCCGGGCTTTGCCCATGCCCTCGATCGAAGACCTCAACCGGCAGAAATGTCCGGTCCTCGTGGCCAAGCTCGACCGCCTCGCGCGCGACGTCGCGTTTATTGCCGACTTGATGGCCTAACGTGTCGTTCATCGTCGCAGAACTCGGGGCCGACGCCGACCCTTCATGCTGCACCTCTACACCGCACTGGCCAGGAAGGAGCGCCGGAAAATTTCCGAACGGATTCGGGCCGAACTGGCAGCCCGGAAGCAGCGTGGCGAAAAGCTGGGTAATCCACGAAATGCCAGCGATGCGGCTGCGACTGGTCGCCTGGCCCAGGTTGAGGCGGCGAGCAGTTCGCCCAAATCGAGTTGCCGCAAAAACCGCCCCGGTTAGACCGGGACGGTTTTGGATTGAAACATAAAGGCTCAATTGCGGTGGGCAAAGACGCTGACATTGAGATCTGGGACCCCAGCATGCGCAAAACCATACGTCACGGCGAGTTACATGATGGGTCGGACTATTCGCCCTATGAAGGTTTGGAAGTGAGCGGTTGGCCGACTACGGTCGTCGTGGGCGGCACTGTCATGATTTCAGAGGGACAGCTCTGCGGACCGAGGGGAGCCGGTAAATATATTGTGAGAATGGTCTAGATCCAGAAGTAACTTCAACTTGTTCTGCGATATCGCATCTTTTTTCAGGACTAATTTGTCCTTCGGGTGCAACGCGTATTTGCGATACATCATCTATTCCGCTCCGTATGGAGATTTGGCGCAGTTTGTGCTTAACGAACGACGAACCCGATAGCCGCAGAGATTTCCGCTACGGGCCGACAGCGGAATGGCAGCTTTCGCCGCGAGGACTGTCAAAACGGACATTCATCTCCGCACACAGATGGTCTGGATCTGACCCGGTGACGACCTTCTTGAGGTCACGGTGCAGGATCTGCACAAGGGTGGAAGCTGCCATTCGAGCCGGAAAGCGCGCCATAGGGGAGATGAACCGAGTTTAGCGAAGGCTGGCCTTCATTATGCGGTTGCATATCCGGTGCGTGCTTCCTGGCGGGAAACGTCCGCTGTGAAAGGGCCGTTTGACAGCCACACCCGGAGACGTTGGTCCTGATCGGTTAAATCTTGCTTGGCGACGCTTCATCTGCCGTAAGGGCGCGCGCTCGCGTGCCGGAGACAATAATCTCCAGGACCTCGTGCTCGTCGGTGTTCCTGACGTAGCGATCGCCGACGTTCTCGCCGCGCTTCAGCACCATCACGCGGTCGCCCACAGCGAAGATGTCGACGAGGCGGTGGGAGATGATGATCTGGGCAACGCCCTGCTTTTTCAGCTCCAGCATGGTCTCGAGCAGCCGCTCGGTCGCCATCACTGAGAGATTGGCGGTCGGCTCGTCGAGGATCACCACGCGCGGCTGGAAGGAGATAGCGCGGGCAATCGCCACAGATTGCTGGCGGCCGCCCGACAGGCTCTCGACCTTTTGATAGACGGAGTTCACGTCGACCTTGAGCCGCTTCAGCACGCTGTCGGCTTCCGCGTACATTTTCCGCCGATTGACGAAAAGGCCCTTGAGCGGCCAACGGCCAAGAAAGATATTCTGACCGACATCCATATTCCCGCAAAGAGCGAAATCCTGGTAGATCATCTCGATGCCGGCGTCGCGGCTTTCGTGCGGGCTCTTGAAGTGCACCGGCTGCCCGGCGACGAAGACCTCGCCGCCGGCGTCGCGCTGGTAGGCGCCGGTCAGGATCTTCATCAGCGTCGACTTGCCGGCCGAGTTGTCGCCGACGAGGCCCAGGATCTCGCCGGGATAGAGCACGAGGTCGACGTTGCGGAGCGCCTGCACCGCACCGAAGGCTTTTTCGATGCCCCGCATTTCTACGATCGGTGCAGGCCTCGTCGCGTCACGCATGGGTGGTTTCCGCCGTTCTTGTGCGCCGCGCGAGGCGCGCCCGCAGGCGGCCGAGGATGTTGGCCTGGCGCACCCAGATGTCAATCAGCACCGCCACGATCAGGATGCCGCCGATGAAGACGTTGATCCAGTGCTGCGGCATGGCGAAGCCCTGGACGTTGAGCTGCAGCAGCGCCCGGATCAGGGTGATCACCGCCGCCCCGGCGAGCGCCCCGATCACGGTGCCGTAGCCGCCGAAGATCGAACCGCCGCCGATGATTACCGAGGCGATGGCGTCGAGCTCGCGGAACTGGCCAGCCACCGGGTTGAAGCTGCGGAAGTAGGCGACGTTGATGATCCCGGCCATTGTCGCGCAGAGCGCCGCCAGCATGAGCGCGAGGAACCGCACCCGGTTGGTGTTGATCCCGGCATAAGCGGTGGCGCGAATGTTGCCGCCGGTCGCATAGACCTTCTGCCCGAACGGCATGTAGGCGAGCACGACGCCGGCAATGAGGGCGACGAACAGCATCCAGATGGTCTGGACGCTCACCACCTCGGCGATCGAGCGCAGGAGCCCGTCCGGCAGCGAGATGCGGTAGTGCAGCAGGATGTCGTTCACCTTGCGGCCAAGCAGGTTGTAGCCCTCGGGCCAGCCGGTGAGCTGCTGCCCGGCGACGAACCAGGCGGCGAGGCCGCGGGCGATGTAGAACATGCCGAGCGTGGCGATGAAGGCCGGCAGCTTGAAGCCGACGGTGACGATCGCGTTGACGAGGCCGGCGCACATGCCCGCGAGCAGGCCCATAGCCACGGCGGTCACGGGGTCGGCGCCAAGGACCTTGAGGAAATAGGCGGCGGTGCTGCCGGCGAGGGCGAGCACCGCCCCGACGGAGAGGTCGATATCGCCGGCGGCGATGACGTAGGTGAGCCCGATGGTGATCAGCGCAAGCTCGGTGTAGTTGAGCAAGATCGCGAAGCTGTTGGACAGGTTCCACCAGTAGTCCGGCCGGAGCGCGAGGCCGGTCAGCCACAGGAGCGCGGTCAGGATGATGGCGAGCGCGTCGCGCCGGGCGAGGAACTTGCCGAACCCGGTGGCCGACAGCGCCATGTCGGTCACCATCGCGCCCTTGGTCTGCACCCCCTCGATCGCGATGCCGCCGATCTCGTAGGCCGGTGGCGGCGGCCGGCCGCGGAGCCAGGCCCAGAGGCGCCCTGCCACCTGGCGGCGGATGAGATAGGGCTCGATGAGCACCGCGACGACGAGCAGCAGCCCGAGGAACACCGGCACCGCGCCGACCGGTAGCGAGAAAACGGCGTTGACCGTGATCTCCTCGTCGCCGATCTTGATGATGCGCGTGATCGGCCAGCCCTCGCGCAACACCTTGTCGAGCAGCACCACCAGCAGGGCGCCAAGGCAGGATCCGGCGACCCGACCGCGGCCGCCGAGGATCGAGGCGCCGCCGATGATCACGGCGGCAATGACGGTCAGCTCACCGCTGACGCCGTAGAGGGGCGTCACGCCCTTGTCTTGGGCGGCTGACATCAAGCCGGCTAGCGCCGCGCAGAGCGAGGAGATCAGAAAGGCTCGGATGCGCACCCAGTTGGTCGGGATGCCGGCATAGGACGCCGCCTGCTCGTTGCCGCCGGTGGCGAAGGTCTCGTAGCCCCAGCGCGTCTTGGCAAGCACATAGGCGCCGGTCACGGCGACAACGAGGAAGATCACGATCTGGTTGTTGAAGCCGAGGAGGTTAGTCTCGCCGAGGTGAAAAAAAACCGGATAGCCGGTCGCCTTGGCAGGGTAGTAGATCGCCTGGCCGTGAGTGAGCGCCAGCACGAAGCCGCGGCCGATGAAGAGGACAGTCAGAGTGGCGATGAACGCCGGCACTTTCAAGATGGTGACGAGCACGCCGTTGACCAGCCCGATCAGCGTGCCGAGAAGGACGCAGGGGATTACCGACGTGACGACGCCGAGGTCAAGGAAGTTCGGCGCGAACAGCCTGGCGAAGACGACGGCGACTAGGCCGTAAGTCGAACCGACCGAAAGGTCGAGGTCCTTGTTGACGATGACGAAGGTCACTCCGACCGCGATGATGGCAACCCGCGAGGTGTCGCGGAGCAGCGAGTGAAACGCTCCTGTTGACCCGAAGAACGCGGGATTGACGAGAGCGCCGCCGAGATAGAGCAGCAAAAGCAAGGCAACGAGCCCCACCTCCCAGCCGCCGACAATCTGGGACGGCGCACGGCCGAGCGATGTGGTCGCGGTAAGCGCCATGGTCTCTTCTGGTCGATTTCCTGCTGCCGCATTGCGGGAGAGCCTGCGCCCTCCCGCAGTGATTTCAGACGTTCCGAGCGGACTCAGTTCTCGAAGCGCTTGCCGACGTCCTCGACGGTCTCCTTCGTCACGAGTTGGGCGCGTGTGTCGAGGTTGGCCGCCGCGATGCCTCGATCGATCTCCAGATAGAGCTGCATGACCGGCCAGAAGCCCTGCAAGAAGGGCTGCTGCCCGAGCGCGCCGGTCAGATCGCCGCTCTTCATCGCATCCTGCTGGGCCGGACCGAGGTCGAAACCGTAGGCGCAGATCTTGCCGGTCATTCCGGTCTGAGCGACGGCCTTGGCAAGCGCCGGCGTGAACACGTTGTTGCCGGCGAAGGCGCCAACGACATCGCCGCGCGATTCGAACAGCGTCACGATGCCGTTCACCGGATCATTCGGATTGGTGTCGATACCGGTGTTCTCCGGACCCGCGTCGACCTTGAAGGCATCAAGCTTGCCGGCATCCTTCAAGCCCTTGACGATGGCGTTGAAAGCCGAAGTGACGCGATTGTTCACCTCGATGTTGCCCATTGCGGTCGACGACGGCAGGACGATCGAACCCTTCTCGATATCCTTGTCCGCGAGGCACTTGACGAGCGCCTCGCCGGCGATTGCGGCAGCGGAGGCGTCCTGGCCGGTGTGGCCGATGCCGCTGCGGTTGAGGATCGTGCCGTCAAAGGAATTGGTCGTGGCGACTGGTATGCCCTTCGCCTCGGCGGCCTTGACGATGTCGTTATAGGCGCCGACCTGGGGCGTTGTCATGATCAGCCCGTCGATCGTCGGATCCTGCACGATCTGGTTCAGGATTTCGATCTCGCGGGCAGGGTCGTCGGTCGGCGATTCCGAGCCGAGCAGCAGGATCTTGGCGCCGATCAGGTTGCCGGCGACGGTCGCGCCGACGTAGACCGGATCGAAGAAGCCATTGCCGGCAGTGTGTGTCACGATAGCGAAAGTGAGGTGACCATCGGCCGAATGGAAGTCCTTGGTACCGGGGGCCTCCTTTGCGGCTTCTTCGAAGCTGTAGCCGCCGACCGCCTTATCGACGCCGCCCGATTGTGCGTAGGCGTTCGATACGCCGAGCGATAACGCCGCGGCACACGCCGCGAGCGAGAAAATGCGTTTCATGATTTTCCTCCCTTGCAACCAACGGTCGGAAGCCGTTCGGGCGCATTTATTCAGGGATTCCGAATGCTTCCTCCCACCCCTCATATTCTGCCCAAAGCCCGCCCACGTAAATAGTGCTCCCACTTTCACCGACGAATTGGTTTAGAGCGGAAAAGCATCCGCCGTCGAAAGGTCACCTGACGCAAGTGAAGGCCGGCTGAGAGTTCGGAAGGCTTTTGGCCGGCGAAGCGCGATCCCGAACGGCAGTCAGCTCGACATGACGGTGTTCGAGAAGAAGATCGACGCCGGGGCAGCGGCGATACGGGAAGCGATGACTCATTCAGTGGACGGCCGATCCGCTGCTCGCAAGCGAGGATGGATACAGCACAATCGTCGCCAGAAATCGGCCAATGCGAATGACCGCAATTGTATAGTGACACGCCTTTGGCTGTCCCACCTGGGAAGGACCGTTTCTGGCGCAACCACGACTTGGGCTTCGCTGGCCGCTATGTCCGCTTGCGCGAAATGGCAACGTCGACCTGAGGTACCGAAATGCGGCGCATCTTGTCCATCCAGCCTTCAAATGACGGGTGCAATGACCGGCGTCATGCAGATCCTGCCTATGGATCGAGCCCTGTTCGCGCGCTTCATGGCAGCCAGGCTCCAAGGATTTCGCGACCGAGGCGTGCTCGGCACCGATTGCGGTTCGACGCTTCCGGCGCGTCTGCGGCAGGCGGGGCTTGGAGGTCGTCAGTCGCAAGGGCTGGTTGGTCGAGCGCTGGGCGGCCGCGCCTCGCCTCACGCATAACTATGTTCGCGACCTACTAGCCTATTTTGCCAGCGTCGCGCCGGGCTACGTCCTGCCTGACGCCGACCAGGCCTATTGGCAGGAACTAAAGGAGCGGCCGGATCGCCTGCTCGACGATCCGGACTTCTGCTACCGCGAGTTCTTCGTCGTCGCGGTCTGCCGGATTTAGCGCTCTGCCGCGACGGCTGACCTGCGGGCGGTTGCGCGGAACTTTCATCGAAGATCGTGCGTGACAGTTCAAGCATGTGGGCGTTGCAGTCCCGGTTGCGCATCGCGTTGACACCTGCGAAGTCCGCTTCTGGGGGGCGGGAGGGGCCGGCGGAATGACCGACATCAGGCGCAAAGCAGCCGTTAGCCCCAGACAAGGTCCGGTGCAATGCGGAAATGTCTTGGAGCAGCTAGTCCTCCTCGCTCATCAGTTCAGAAAGCAGGCGGCTGCTTGGAAGTGCGGGCCAGACAGAAGTGCGACGCTCCGTTTCTTTCCTTCGCGAGCGCCCGGCTTCCAGCATCCGGCTCGAGATGGCTTCTTGCTGCTGGCGCAGGTGATCGCTCAGCAGCTTGTTGCGTGTGATGTAGCCCGCATTAACGCCCGGGATCGAGTGGTTCATCAGCAGGTGAACGTCCAGCTCCGCAACGCCCGCGGTTTGGGCGATTGTGCGGAACGTCTGCCGTAGGTCATTCCCCCATTTCGAGAGATCGCTGCGTTTCTCTTTGTGCTCGACGATGTGACCGCTTTCGCTCTCGGCCGGAAAGAGCCATTCACGCGATTGCTCGCCGTAGAGAGCCCGGCCAATGCGCATCACTCGAACCAGACAGCGGATCATGGCGTTCGAAAGCGGAATGTCGAATGCCTTGACTTCGCCGCCCTTCGGCCTGGGTATGTGCAGGACAAGCGCGGCCACCGGCCCTGTGGAGCGCCAATGCTTGAATGTGGCACCGTGATTTCATCCCCTACCGCCCTGAATTCCTGTATGCTTGGCGCAAAGGAACGACCAAAAATGGCCTTCACTGTCATCTGGTACGGAAGACAGGGCATCGTCGACAAGGAGACGTTCGACGCCGAGAAGACAGCGAAAGACCATGCAATCTCGATGTTCCAGACCCGAAAAGGTGACGATGGAATCGTCGCCGTTGAAGTTCGTAACGACAACGGCGCTGTGGTCTTTAGCCATGCGGAGAGCTAGCGATGGCCATCCGGTCTCGCGCAGTCGCTACCCAACCGTACGGGCGGCTTCATCGGCCCAGTAGAGCCCTACAAGATCCAAGGGGCGGTCTGGGGACTTCCTTCACCGTTTGCAGAAGCACCTGATTCAGAGCCACCAGTGCACGGTGGCGATCTGAACTGGACGAAATTCTCGGCTACTCTGTTAGCTTGATTTGCCTGCCGGCTGAATGTCGACTTTGACCCAAGCGGACATCGGCACTCATGCCACGACCACCCTACGCGGTAGCGACGCACCACCTCCACGATGCGGCATTGGGGCGGAGAGCCAGCGGTCGGCCTCAATATGTGCTTAGGCTCGGCGATCACGACTCACCGATGTCGACGACGGTCGCTAGGTCGCAGATCATCTGAGAGTGGAACATCACGGGCCGGCCGTCCTGCGGATCAATTCCGAAGGAATGCGTCATGACGGGCTCGAAGGCGCCGAGCGCATCCTGCTCCGCCTTATGGCGACCGACGAGCGATGATGCCGGATGCGTGGGGGTATAGATGGCAGATCGGGACACATCGGGAAGACTTGTCAGTCAACGAAATTTGAGAATGCATGCGCGGAAGCTGACTTGTTCCGGTTGGGATGAGTCCTGTCCAACCGCTCCGCCCTAGCGTGTTAACGCTAATCAGAGGCACGCACACATCAATCTTCTTTAGCGGACTTTGTCGAAGCGGCCAGCATCATCGTCCAATTTTTCTTGAGTTCGGCCTTGGTCTTTTCGTCAACCTTGGCAGCAGGACCCATGTTGATCTGCCCCCCACCCTTGTCTTCTTCCCGTCCGAGTCGAGCGCAGCGGAAATCGATCTAGCTCGGATCACTCCTGGCCTTAAAGCGTGCTGCCTCTTCCAAACCTCGGGTGGCGTCTCCCACGCTGTAGGAATGCGCACCGGCGCCGGCGAGCTTGCCGCCATCGACGATCAGATATTCCTCACGGATCGGCCGGCCTTCGAACCAGCATTCGAGAATTTCGCGGGTGCCCGCGGCGTAGCGCGCCTGGGCGGAGAGCGACGATCCTGAAATGTGCGGCGTCATGCCGTGATGCGGCATCGATCGCCACGGATGATCCTTGGGAGCCGGCTGCGGGAACCAGACGTCGCCGGCATAGCCAGCGAGTTGGCCACTCTCCAGCGCGCGGGCGATGGCGTCACGATTGCAGATCTTGCCGCGCGCCGTGTTCACCAGATAGGCGCCGCGTTTCATCCTGGCGATCATCGTCTCGTCGAAGAGATTCTCCGTCTCCGGATGCAGAGGTGCATTGATCGTGACCACGTCGCAGACGCCGACCATGGATGCGGGATCTTGGTGGAAGGTGACGCCAAGTTCTTTCTCGACCGCCTCAGGCAGTCGGTGGCGATCGGTGTAGTGCAACTTGACGTCGAACGGCTTCAGCCGGCGCAATACCGCGCTGCCGATCCGGCCGGCGCCGACGGTTCCGATCTGCATTCCCTCGATATCGTAGGAGCGTGCGACGCAGTCCGCGATATTCCAGCCGCCTTTCACGACCCACTGGTAGGACGGGATGTAGTTGCGCACGAGCCCCAGGATCATCATGACCACATGCTCGGACACGCTGATCGAATTGCAGTAAGTCACCTCGGCAACCGTGATGCCGCGGTCCATGGCGGCCTGAAGATCGACATGATCGGATCCGATGCCGGCGGTGATCGCAAGCTTCAGTCTGCTTGCCTTGGCTATTCGTTCTTCGGTCAGATATGCCGGCCAGAACGGCTGCGAGATCACGATTTCGGCGTCAACGAGTTCGCGTTCAAAAATGCTGGCGGGACCGTCTTTGTCCGAGGTCACCACCAGGCTGTGGCCCGCGCTTTCGAGAAATTTCCTCAGGCCGAGTTCGCCCGACGCGCTACCGAGCAAGACCCCCGGTTCAAAGTCGATGGCCTTCGGCGTGGGAAGTGTCTGGCCGCCGGGATAGCGGTCGAGCTTTGGCAGGCCGTCCCGCGCATATTTTGTCGGATAACCGTCGACCGGATCGTCATAGAGGACGCAAACGACCTTTGCCATTGTGTATCTTCCTTCGTCTGACAACGAAGAGGAAAACGCTCTGTTGTTAACGCTGCCGGCCAACGATGGTCGGCACGGCGATGCTCTGTTGAATTGCTGGTGGGGAGCAGACTCATCTGCCGGCGCTTCCTCATTCGGAAAGTTGTGCGCTATTGCGTATTACATGGAAGACCCGGGCATGGTTTCAAGTGCTGCGGGCGGCACTGGTGCAGCGTTCGAGTTCCTTTATTTCAGACCGCGCGCACGGTCTGCTGACAACAAATGCTTGATGCGGACACTTCAGAATTGCCGAGGTTGGGCACCGTGCATCATGATCACTGACAGGCTCCGACTTCGCAGGCCTCAAGGGCTTCTGCATCCCCTCAAAGATTGCAAAAAACCTGTTAGTCAGCGCTTATCAAGCAGAGGAATCTCGCATCGCTTGCCGCTCAGACGGTATTGCTAAGCCAGTTCGCAACGCTCACCGATGTCACCTGGAAATGGCGAAAGTGACGAGACAGACAAGGCCGTCGCCTGCAGCTGCACCTCGCCGCGATCATCGACGACGCACACCGCCGTCTCATCCATCGCAACATCCAGTCCACAAAAGAATTCCATTGTTCGCCTCCTGCGTTGCTTCACAGGCGCAGATCTTGCCGCCGAGTCGCCAGCCACCACCAGTCGCGCCGCGGCCGACGCACAGCTTTGCCGTCCCGCCAGGCGCCCGCCCCGATTACCGGCGGCCGTCCCTCCCGTCCCGCTGTCCCGCTCCCGTCCTTCCCGTCCTCCGCTATCTCTCCCCGTCCCCCTGAAACAACCCTCCCACTGCAGTTCCCGCGACGCAACAGACCGAAATGCGCTTGACCAGGAATGCCACTGCCAACGTGATGCTATGGAAGGGCACTGGACAAACAGGCTATCTGCGGCGGGTCTCGCAGCCGGACACACAAGCTATCGGGCCGAGGCTCGACCGCAGTTAAGTCAACTACGGCAACGTTCGTCGGCGACCGACTGTTGGGCGAATGAATCGCCGCGAACACTGCCTCTGCCGCAACATTCGCGTCACGGTCGCTACGCATTGCAACGTCATTCCGGATGTCGCCCGTGCGCGAAAACCGGCGAATGGAGGGCGCTCGCCTCGCCCGCTCCCTGCCGAGAGCGCGTCGGAATGGAAACCGCACCATTGATCAGCGATGCGCGCAGCTTCCCGGAAACCATGGATCAGCGGATAAGATCGTGCTGCTGGAGCGCGCCCGCCATTCACCATGCGTGGGAGGTTCCGCGCAAATAGCCGACGCCGAATGGGTGAGCCAAGCATGCAGACATCATTGTCATGGTGCTGCGGACGACAGTGCATAAACGACCTCACTTGATTGGCAATGGATTTGCCGTGTCACCGTTGGCGGTCGAGGGGCCGCCCCGCGCGATCGAGCATCCGATCGATCTTGCTCGCCATGATGAAATCGTTCTCGTGCAGTCCTTTGATCTTCTTGGTGCTCAGGGAAACCGTCACATAACCCCAGCCGAAGCTGATGTCGGGGTGATGGCCCTCGGTTTCGGCGAGCTCACCGATCTCCTGAACAAGGGTGAGCGCGTCCCGGAAATTGCGGCATCGAAAGCTCCGCTGGATGCGGTGGGCATCGTCACCCAGCTCCCAATCAGGAGCCTGTGCCTGGAACCCTTGGGCTTCATCACGCGTGAGCGGCGGGACGCCGCCGCGACAAGGCGTACATGTTTTCTCGGCAAGAGTGTCGGTCATGTTCTTGTCTCCAAGACCATTTTTAGCAGCAAATACGACAGCGACGAGCCTATCGATCGATCTCCCCGAACACGATGTCGAGCGAACCGATGATCGCCGAGATATCGGCTCGCATGTGCCCGCGTCGCTGGCCTTCCGTCGTCCTGGCTATAGTCTCAGGCGCCGCTCAGTAGTCCATTCCGCCCATTCCGCCCATACCTCCCGCGCCACCCATAGCGGGCGAAACCTTCTGCGGAATGTCCGCGATCATTGCTTCAGCGGTGATCAGGAGCGCGGCAATCGAGCCGGCATCCTGCAGGGCCGTCCGAACGACCTTGGCGGGGTCGACGATACCGGCCTTGATCATGTCGACATAGACTTCGTTCTGGGCGTCGAAGCCCTGATTGTGATCCTTGCTGTCGGAGAGCTTGCCGACGACGATCGAACCTTCAACGCCGGAATTCTCGGCAATCTGCCGGATCGGCGCTTCAAGTGCTCTCAGCACAATCGAAATACCTGCCGTCATGTCAGCATTCGCGCCAGTAAGCTCAGTCAAAGCTGCCTTGGCGCGCAAAAGCGCAACACCGCCGCCGGCAACGATGCCTTCTTCCACGGCTGCACGAGTGGCGTTCAGCGCATCATCGATGCGGTCCTTCTTTTCCTTGACTTCCGTCTCGGTCGCGCCGCCGACGCGAATGACAGCAACGCCGCCAGCCAGCTTGGCGAGACGTTCCTGGAGTTTCTCCTTGTCGTAATCCGAGGACGTTTCCTCGATCTGCAACTTGATCTGCTGGACGCGCGCCTGGATGGTGGCTTTCTCGCCGGCGCCGTCGATGATCGTCGTCGTATCCTTCTCGATGAGCACGCGCTTGGCCCGCCCGAGCATGTCGATCGTGATGTTCTCGAGTTTGATGCCGAGATCCTCGGAAATCATCTGGCCGGCGGTGAGCACGGCAATGTCTTCCAGCATCGCCTTGCGCCGGTCACCGAAGCCTGGCGCCTTGACGGCTGCGACCTTGAGGCCGCCGCGCAGCTTGTTGACGACCAGCGTCGCTAGCGCCTCGCCTTCGACGTCTTCCGAGATGATCAGCAGCGGCTTACCGCTTTGCACCACAGCTTCGAGGATCGGCAGCAACGCCTGCAAATTGCCGAGCTTCTTCTCATGGACGAGAACGTAAGGGTCCTCCAGCTCCGCGCGCATCTTCTCGGCATCGGTGACGAAATAGGGCGAGAGATAGCCACGGTCGAACTGCATGCCTTCGACGACATCGAGTTCGGTTTCGGCGGTCTTGGCTTCTTCGACGGTGATCACGCCCTCATTGCCGACCTTGTTCATCGCCTTGGCGATCATGGCGCCGACCGACGCGTCGCCATTGGCGGCGATCGTACCAACCTGGGCGATCTCGTCCGAAGATTTGACTTTCCTGGCCCTGGCTTGAATGTCCTTCACCACAGCAGCCACAGCAAGGTCGATGCCGCGCTTGAGGTCCATCGGGTTCATGCCCGCGGCAACGAATTTGGCACCTTCGCGCAGGATGGAAGCGGCCAGCACCGTGGCGGTGGTGGTGCCGTCGCCGGCGAGGTCGTTGGTCTTCGAGGCCACTTCGCGCACCATCTGGGCGCCCATGTTCTCGAACTTGTCGGCAAGCTCGATTTCCTTGGCGACGGCGACACCATCCTTGGTGATGCGCGGCGCGCCATAGGCCTTGTCGATGACGACATTGCGGCCTTTGGGGCCGAGCGTCACCTTGACGGCGTTGTTCAGAATTTCGACGCCGCGAAGCATCCGGTCGCGGGCATCGGTAGCGAATTTGATTTCCTTGGCAGACATGATTTTAGGTCCAGTTCAGTCTTGAAATTGCGGGATCGGAAATCGCCCGGTCAGGCGGCTTTCTTGGCCGCTTTGGTCTTCTCGACGATGCCCAAAATGTCGCTCTCCTTCATGATCAGGAGGTCTTCGCCGTCGATCTTCACCTCGGTGCCGGACCATTGGCCGAACAGGATGAGATCGCCGGCCTTGACGTCGAGCGGGATCAGCTTGCCGCTCTCGTCACGCGAGCCCGGGCCCACGGCGATCACTTCGCCTTCCCGAGGCTTTTCCTTGGCGGTGTCGGGAATAATGATCCCGCCCTTGGATTTGGTATCGCCTTCCGCGCGCCGAATGACGACGCGGTCGTGGAGTGGCCGGAATTTCATTGGGGGTTCTTTCTGCCGCCGCACATAGAGCGACTGCAACACTTAACATAGCCCCTTTGGCACTCGAATGATAGGAGTGCCAAATTTTTAATTCCTCAAACCGAAAATATTTGAAATGTAAATCAGTCGTTGTTACCGGCGCTTTTGGCCGTCCGAAAGGCGGAGCCATAAGCAATTTTATTGTAATTCATCCCTCTTAATTTTGCCGACAACAGACTATATTAATCCGCAATTATGAACCAAACCTATTGAGCCTTGATTGAATGTGCATCGAGAGATATATACAGTTCGCGAAAATTTGGCACGATTTGGCTTTCCCGGTCCCGATCGACATAGGTCCGCGACCTTCGACCCACCATGAAGCACCGAATTTTCGACAGCGAATGTATAGCGCTTATCCGGCGCGCATGTCGCTCTGTTCGAGCCTTTGAACCACGGCGCTGACCACGGATGTACTGGCAGCATTGGGATCTTTCCGGTTCGGATGGAAAAGATGCAGGTCGGCGTGCTCCTGCGGAAAGCCGCACCCCCTCATGCAACGCAGCCTCCCGCGTGGGGAGCGCTTGCCTGCGCTACGGCGGCGGCTTTCCATGCGAGCCGCTTCAAAAATGATGCTGCGAAACGGCTCCGGCTTTATCCGACGAACGCCTCACGCATCCGAGCGAACATGCCGGGCTGTCTCCCGGCAATCGCCGCACGGATGTGACGGGCGGCCGTTACGGCGCTCACCGTCGCGCCGAAATGACAATAGCAGATGATCTCATGCAATTGCCTGTCGGTCAGTTCGAAGAACCGCTTCGCTTCGCCGTAGTTGTCGTTTTCCAACCCGGCGGCGCGGAGGACAGGATCCTCGAAAGCGACTGAGATCGGCGAGCCGTCGCCGCGCATGGCCCCGCGTGATCTAACCGGCTGATACTCGGTCTGGTGTAGCGTCGAGAGTCGCCGGTCAGGGTTCCGTTCAAGGAGCTCCGCCCAGCGTTCAAGACGTTCGCTGCGCGACATGGCCTGGCGCAGGTAGTCCTGATCGATCTCGGCGACGATCTGCAGTTGCTCAAGCGTCTGGTGCTTCATTTTAGCCTCCTATTCGGACGATAGTTGGCCCACCCATATCCTTCTTATACCTGCGGCCAGCGTGACTCCGACCGATCGTGAAGTCCAATCACGATGATGTTGGGAGGGCTTCCCCCCACGAAAATGCGGAGGCTTCGCAAAGATCCGGCCATTAATTTGGCGAACGCGGTCAAATGCGCGGCTGTTCGACGATGTCGGTCTGGAGTCCGTGCCGATCGAGGTGATCGACGGGCAGAGTCTGTGCTGGAGTAGCCCGGCTCATCGCTGGCCGGGCAGCGGGATCAAGCGAGTGGCAGTTTAGCTTCGAAACCGCCGAAGGCCGGGCTGATGCGAGTTCTCCGCCCGGTCGTTGGGCCCTTGTGGCTCCAGTGTACGACTTCCGGCATGACCTGGCGCCTGGCTACTCCGTAGGATCGCAGTTTGTCCGTGTCGAAACCATTATCGAAGTTACCCGGCCCGATGGCGGAGTGTTGCGGATTTGCGCGATCCAAGGACCGGTCCGTCCATCAACCAACAAGTTGAGCGGAAGCCACCTCAAAAACGGTCCAGGCTGTGCGTCGTCAGGATGGTAGCCGAACCAGCGAAACAGCCAACCAGGTGTCCCTTCCTTCGACCTTTAGAGACTGAGCAGTCAGCTGCCGCCAAGCGAGAATGACGATCGCTCTCACTGCTGCGGCGCTGGTATCGGTGTGCCGCCAAACCAACCAGCCGCATACGCAATCACGACCAATACCACGATCACGGATACCACGCCGTACCAGAGGCGCCTGTCCTTGAGATCCATCGTTACCTCCTGCCCGCTACATGTTGGCCACTGGGCGAATTCCTTGAGCCTTTGGCCGTCATTTCCCAGATGAGCGACCCAGTGCCGTCTGGCAGGCACACAGTAGGCTGGATAAGGGGTCTTTGAGAAGCGCGCAATACGACCGCGCCGGCATGATCGCCAGCGGCTGCGACCGGCGGCTGCAGGCGTGCTCGACGAGTAGCGTTGCGGCATGGATGTCAAAAGATCGGCGATGCCATCCAGCGCCTGTGTGATCGATGCGGCGCGCGTTATCCTGATCTTCCAGCACGGCTCCGCGCAGCCGCACCCCTCATTAGACCGTTTCGAGACGGCTGAACCGAACCGGGATGAGTTTGCGAGTCTTCAGTTGCCCTGCCGCATCCTTGTCGATGACCGTCAGCAACTGCGCTTCTCCAGGTCCCACGGGCAGGACCAGGCGTCCCCCCGGTTTGAGCTGCTCAAGCAAAGCCGGCGGTGTCCGCTCAGCGGCCGCGGTGACCAGGATCTTGTCGAATGGGGCGTGCTCAGGCCAGCCGCGAGACCCGTCTCCGACACGAATGCCGACATTGGAGAAGCCGAGACCCCGCAGGAGAGCCTCGGCATGGCTTGCGAATTCCTCGATGATTTCGACGCTCCAAACTTGCCCGGCAAGGTCCGCGAGGATTGCGGTTTGGTAGCCTAGGCCGGTGCCGATCTCGAGCACTGCCTCGTGCGGTTGCGGCGCAAGGAGATCGGTCATGAGAGCAACGATGAAGGGCTGCGAGACGGTTTTATCAAAGCCGATCGGCAGCGGCATGTCTTGGTAGGCATAAGGCGCAACTGATGCTGGCACGAAGAGGTGCCGCGGTATCCGCCTCATCGCCGCCAATACCCGCTCATCGAGCGCCGCCTTGCCAAGTTCTTCGCTTGCAAGATCGGTGTGAATTGCAATCATCTCGACCATGTGCCTGCGTAGAACCGCGAGGTGCTCTTCGTTCATCGGCTTCATGACGGTGGGGCGCTCCTCAACCAGTCTGCTGCCTGATAGCCTTATACCCTGTTCGTCTTGTCACAGTAACCATGTCGTCGAGAACGCGGCTTCGGTTGGGGCGGGTTGTACCGCCCTGCTATTTCGTCGCCGTCCTTGGTGCTCTCCCGTTCCTCGCACCGGGGTGGAACGGCGTGCGCATCAGAAGCTCGCCAGCCAGGCGACAACATCGATATAGCGGATCGCCAGCCAGTTGAGCACCAATAGGCCGAAGGCCAAAACGACGCCGAACCCTGCGCTGTCGCTCACCGGCTCCATCCCGTGCTGATCGTGCGTGATCTGGCGATTGACGATGACCGAACCTGGGCGAGCCAGCAGCGCTATTCGCGCTGCAGGCCGGCCATACGATAATCAGCGTTAGCCCGCGTGGCGCTGCTGAGAAGAACCGGAATTTCGTGATGGCTTGCCGCCGCCATTGGCGCGGCACTGGGGGACTGGCTGTCCTTCTGGATCGGCAAACGGCTTGGAAAGCGGGTTTCGCACTATTGGCCCCTCTCCTGTTCTTCGAGCGGTGGGGGGTCGCCGGCGCTTCTTCGGTCCCTTGCGTGCATCCGTACCCTTGGTGGCGGGCATCTGCGCGATGCCCGCTCTGACGTTTCAGTTTGCCAATATCGCTTCGGCTCGCCGGAGTTCGTAGCCGACGTTGCACGGTTTTTCGACGTCACGAGAGGACACGTCTTGCTCGCCGGTCCCAAGACGATCGCAAGCGTTCCGGATTTTGCTCGCGCGGATCGGGAACTTGTCGTCGTTCGCTCCAGTATGGATCCCGAGGACACGCTCAAGCGCTTTGCCGGCCGTGTCGTCTTCATCGGCGGCGGTCCACCGGTCTGGGACGCCTACGCGCGCTTCGTCAGCCACTGGGATGTC
The DNA here is from genome assembly GCF_040317925.1 of Mesorhizobium sp. M1348. Taxonomy (NCBI): domain Bacteria; kingdom Pseudomonadati; phylum Pseudomonadota; class Alphaproteobacteria; order Hyphomicrobiales; family Phyllobacteriaceae; genus Mesorhizobium; species Mesorhizobium sp. M1348. Next base: position 215,709 of record NZ_JAMYLH010000005.1, read on the forward strand.
ACGCGGCTGCCCTATGACGGGCCGACGGACCGCTGGTTCGATGCAAGATGGCTTACGGGGGTGTCGAAGTTGCCAGAAATCACCGCGACCAATGAAGGCTCGGCTCGTATCGATCTGGGATTATTTAGACCACCTCGCGACCCAAGTTCCAGACCGCATTTTATGCAACTTTACATCGAACACAGAACCGACACCGGTGCAGCTTGCAATTTTTTCGCCGAACGGCGTCACACGGTGATGGTCGTGCAGCACCAGCCCGCGCACAAAACGATCGCGGACTCCTTCCTGCAACTGGCGCAATCCCCCGAAAGTCCTGCGGAACCGTTGCGGAGGCCTTCACCTCGATACCGACGACCCGACCGCGTCGATCCTCGATCACGACGCCGACTTCGTCCTGATCCTTGGTCCGGTAGTGTGAGAAAGACACCCGTCGCTCTGACCACCATGCGAGCTTCAGGAATTCCGACACCACGAACCTCTCGAGCAAAGCACCGAACCGCGATCGGTCCTACGTTCTTCGCCTACGGCCGCTCACAAGATTGTCAACAATCTGAGAAAGTTTTGTTGACAGGTGATTGATTTGAGCCTTCACTCACAAAAGTCCGCGTATCGGTCGAGTTCTGTCGCAACAATGCGCGGCCTCCAAAGGGGAAAGAACAATGATCAACAGACGTTCAATAATCACATCCGCGGCGCGCGGCGCCGTCTCCGCGCTGGCAATCATGGCCGGCGGCACAATCGCGGTGCACGCCGCCAACAAGGAACTCAAGATCGGCTTTGTCGGCGTGACGAGTGGCGCGGCCGCTGCGTGGGGCACATCCAACGTCCGCTCGATGCAGACGCGCGCCGCCTGGATCAACGAAACCGGCGGTGTGAAGATTGGTGACGAGACCTACGACATCAAAATCGTCACCTTCGACGACCAGAAGGATCCGAAGCGGGCGATCGCCGGCATGGAGAAGATGGCCCAGGAGGGCATACACTATGTCGTCGGTCCGAATGTCGACGACGGCGCCGCGGCGGTGCGTCCCGTGGCTGAATCCAAGGGCATCATCTATTTTCCCTACGCGTTCCCGAAGGAACTCTACACCCCGCCGGCGTCCAACGCCGTGCTCGGCATGATCGCCAACTACCAGTCGGCTCCGGCGATCTACAAATATCTCATGGAAAACAGGGGCGTGAAGAAAGTTGCCTTTGTCGCCGCAAATGAATCCGATCCGCTGAGCCAGCGGGATGGCGGTGTTGCCGCGGCAAAGGCGCTCGGGCTCGAGGTTGTGGCTGCCACGGATGTCTACCAAAACGATACCCGCGATTTCACGCCGGTACTGACGCCGATCGTTTTGCAAAAACCGGACCTGCTGGTGCTTTCGGGTGTCGCGCCCGGCAATGCGCCGCTGCTGATCCGCGCCGCGCGCGAGCTCGGCTACGAGGGTCTGATCTCCACCGAAACGGCGCAGGATGCCAAGGTGCTGGAAGAGGGCGCGGGCGAGTTGGCCAACGGTTTCATCTCAGTCGGTGGCGCATCGACGCCCGAAATCGCGTCCGACACGATGAAGGAATTCGTCGACCGCTACACGAAAATGTTCGGCGAATACAATGACGAGTCCAACACCAAGGTCTACGCGCTCGAATACATCATCGAGACGCTGAAGGCGAACCCGGCCGCGATCGACAATGTCGAGGAGTTCAAGAAGACGATCGACACTTTCTCGGCGCCCAATCCCTATCTGAAGGACGATGCCAAGCTGACCTATGTCGGAATGACGTCGTTTGGCCAGAAGCGCCAGCTTTCGGTCCCGATGGTGGTCACGGAATACCGCGACGGCAAGTTCGAGACGCTCTTCGTCGCTCAAGTCGATTGACGCAACTGCACCGAAGCGGATTGCCGCAGAGGCTCGAGCATTCGTCTTCAGCCTCTGAACGGCCGGAACCATCCTGATGGAACAAATCATCGCCAACGGGCTTTATCTTGGCGCGCAATACGCCTTGATCGCGCTCGGTCTGACCCTGATCTTCGCGCTGATGAACGTGCTTAACTTTGCCCATGGGCAGATGTACGTTCTCGGCGGCTTCGTCACCTACACCGTCTATGGCCAGCTCGGCATGCCTTTCGTCGTCGCGCTCGTCGCGTCCGGGATCACGCTGCTGGTCATTGGAGCGCTTGTCGAGAAATTCCTTTTCAGGACGGTGATTAAGCGAAGCGTGCGGGAGGAAAGTACGATGCTTCTCGCGGCGGCAGTCGCATTCTTCCTCGACGCCGTGATCCTCCTCCTGTTCGGCGAAAAGCAGCGCGGCGTGCCGAAGATCGTCAAAGGCGTCTTCGTCTCCGACAGCCTCATAATGCCTAACGACCGGCTGCTGGTCGGCGCACTCGCCATACTGTTCATCGCCTCCTTCGTGCTTTTCATGCAGTACAGCAAGCCGGGACGCGCCATGCGGGCGCTGGCGCAGGACCGGGTCGCGGCGCAGCTGATGGGCGTCGAGGTCGACCGCTATTCGATGATCGGCTTTGCGCTCGGCGCCATGCTTGCCGGCATAGTCGGGGGGCTGCTGGTCGCCATCACCGGCGTCAATTCGGGCATCGGCGGGCCGATCTCGATCAAGGCGTTCTTGATGGTGATGATCGGCGGGGCCGGCGTGGTCAGCGGAGCGATCGCCGGCGGCTTCATCCTCGGCATGATGGAATCGGTCGGCCTGACGGTCCTACGCCAATATGGCGACGTCACTTATCTCGTCATCTTCGCCGCGCTGATGGTGTTCCTGAGCATCCGCCCGAACGGGCTCATGGGCAAGCCGTGGGGATGATGGACATGAAGCGTACACGCAACATCCTCGCCGTCGCTGTCTTCCTGCTGGTCGTACTCGTCGGCGTGCCCTGGCTGATCGAGGCGACCGGTCGGCTCGACCTCTACTACACGCTGACCTCGGTCGCGCTGCTCAGCATCGCCAGCGCCGGGGTGTGGGTGACTTTCTACATCGGCCGCATCAATATCGGCCAAGGGGCCTTCGCGCTTATGGGCGGCTATGTTTCGGCCATTCTTGTCGTCCAGTACGGTGTGTCGTTCTGGCTGACACTGCCGCTGGCTGGGCTATTCTGCGCCGCTGCAAGCGTGCTGATCGGACTGCCCATCCTCAGGCTTCGCGGCGTCTATTTCGCCATGGTCACGCTGGTTTTGACCGAAGTGGCGCGGCTGCTCGCGCTGGCGCTGCCGATCACCAACGGAGCCAAGGGCATGGTCAGCATTCCGCTCCCCGGCGGCATCTCGATCTTCGGGCTGACCATCCTTCCAGATTTCGCGACGCTCGCCAATCCGCGTCCCGCCTTCTATCTGGTGTCGGTTGTGCTGATGGTGCTGTGCTTTGCGGCGCTCTACCGCCTAGTCCATTCGCGCATTGGCAAACTCTGCCAGTCGTTGCAGCAGAACGAGGAACTGGCCTCCTCGATCGGCGTCAACATCGCCTATCTGCGCGTTATCGCCTACGCCTTCTCCTCATTCCTCGGCGGTCTCGGCGGTGCGATGTTCGTCGCCATCTCGCAGTCGATCTATCCGTCGAGCTTCACCGTCACCGACTCGGTGAACTTCATGCTGAACTGCTTCCTCGGCGGGCTCGGCCACGTCTTCGGGCCGATGATCGGCACCTTCGTGCTCTATTTCGGCTGGGATTTCCTGTTCGAGACCGGCGAGTTCCAGTTGCTGATCTTCTCTTCGGTGCTGATCGCGCTGATGCTGTTCCTTCCCAACGGCCTGCTCAGCCTCAGGCTGTTCGGCAAGAAGCAGGGCTAGGACCATGACTGAGCTTCTCCAGATCAAGGCCGTGACCAAACGCTTCGGCGGGCTGGTCGCGGTCAACAATGTTTCCTTCGCGGTCCGCGAACGCGAAATCCTCTCCGTCATCGGCCCCAACGGCGCCGGCAAGTCGACGCTGTTCAAGTTGATTTCCTCTTTCCTCAATCCGACCTCGGGCGAAGTGCTATTCCGGGGAGAGCGGATTTCAGGCCTAGCGCCGCATATCGTCGCCCGGAAGGGCGTGGTGCGCACGTTCCAGGAGACGACGATCTTCAAGGGCATGACGGTGCGCGACAATGTCATCATCGCGCATCACTTGCGTTCCAACGCCAGCCTTGCCGGCTTCTATCTCGGCACGAACACCGCACGGCGCGACGAGGATGAATTCGGCCGCTCGGCCGACGAGATCATCGACTTCCTCGATCTCGGCGCGCAACGGCATGAGATCGCCAGCACGCTGCCGCACGGCCATCTGCGCGCGCTCGGGATTGCCATCGGGCTCGCTACCAACCCGACCGTGATTCTGCTCGACGAGCCCTTCGCCGGCATGAACCATGACGAAACCGTACGCGCGGTGGAGATGGTGCGCGACGTGCGGAAGCGCGGCGTGACTGTCCTGCTGGTCGAGCACGATATGCCCGCCGTCATGAACATTTCCGACCGCATCGTCGTCCTGAACTTCGGTGTGAAAATCGCCGAGGGAACGCCGAAGGGAATCCAGGAGAACGAAAAGGTCATCGAGGCCTATCTCGGCGCCGAAGATGAGGCGATCGGATTTTAGCCATGAGCGAACTGCTGAAAGTCTCCGACGTCGAACTCTACTACGACCATGTCTATGCACTGAAGGGCGTGTCGCTCAACGTCAACGAGGGCGAGACCGTCGCGCTGATCGGCGCGAACGGCGCGGGCAAATCCTCGATCCTGCGCGCCATCACCGGCCTGAAGAAAGTTCGCAGCGGCGAGATTCATTTCCGGGGCCACCGCATCGACGGAACGCGCCCGGACGAGCTGGTCAGGATGGGCATCGCCATGGTGCCGGAGGGTCGGCGCGTCTTTTCCTACATGACGGTGCGCGACAATCTGATGATGGGCGCCTTCACCCGCACCGACAAGGCCGAAATCGCCAGGACGCTGGACATGGTGCTCACGCGCTTTCCGCGCCTGAAGGAACGCTATTCCCAGACGGCGGGCACGATGAGCGGCGGCGAACAGCAGATGCTGGTGATCGGGCGGGCGCTGATGGCCAAACCGAAGCTTCTGCTGCTCGATGAACCCTCGCTCGGCGTCGCGCCGAAGCTCGTCCAGGACATCGCCCGCTCCATCGTGGCGATCAATCGCGACGAAAAGGTCAGCGTTCTCTTGGTCGAGCAGAATTCGCGCATGGCGCTGCGCATCTCGCAGCGCGCCTACGCACTGACGACCGGAAAGATCGCGCTGGCCGGACATTCGGCTGAGCTGCTTGGCGACGACCGGGTCAAGAAACTCTATCTCGGCGGGGAAATATGAAAGCGCAAATGGACATACTCGTCGTCAATCCCAACACCACTGCGTCCATGACCGAAAAGATCGGCGAGGCGGCGCGCGGCGCGGCTTCGGCCGGCACCAGGATCATCGCCGTCAATCCGAAGGACGGGCCGCCGAGCGTCGAAGGCTATTTCGACGAGGTCTTCGCCATCCCGGGAATGATCGGCGAGATCCAGAGACATCCGGCGGCGAGCGCCTGCGTTATCGCCTGCTTCGACGACACCGGCCTCGACGCAGTACGCTGCGTCGGCGAGATGCCGGTGGTCGGCATCGGCGAAGCGGCGTTTCACATGGCGAGCCTAATTGCCGGCAAGTTCAGCGTGGTGACCACGCTGTCGCGTTCGGTGCCGGCGATCGAGCACAATCTGGTGCGCTACGGCCTCGCCAGCCGCTGCGCCAGGGTGCGGGCAAGCGACGTTCCCGTTCTAGAGCTCGAAGTGCCCGGCTCCAACGCCCGCCATCGAATTTCGGAGGAGATCGAGCGCGCCATCCGCGACGACCGGGCCGAAGCGATTGTGCTGGGATGCGCCGGCATGGCCGACCTCGCCGCCGCGCTCAGCCGCGAACATGGCCTTCCTGTGCTCGACGGCGTCGCCTGCGCCGTACAACTCTGCGAGAGCCTCGTCAGCCTTGGCTTGTCGACCTCGAAGCGCGGCGGCTACCAGGTTCCACTCGAAAAATCCTTCGCCGGAATCTTTGCGCCCTTTTCGCCCTCCGGCCGTGTATCCTGATGCGTGCAAAATTGTTGACACTCCCACACAGGATGTTCGATGTCCGGCCGGAAACGCGGTGTTCGCGCCGCTATGCGATCCGGCCGCCGGGACAATGAGACGATGGACCTGCTTGGACCAAAGACACGGGATGGCGACAAGCCGACGATGCGCTGGTTTCCGGTCTATGCCGGCCTGCGCGACGCCATCGTCAGCCATCGCCTCGCACCGGGCACAAAGCTGCCCGAGGACGAGCTCGCCTCGATCTATTCGGTGAGCCGCGCGGTGATACGCGCGGCGCTGCAGGCGCTGTCGCATGACCGCTTGGCTCGGCTCGAGCCGAACCGCGGCGCGTTCGTCGCTCAGCCGACCAAGCAGGAAGCGCGCGAGGTGTTCGAAGCGCGGGCGCTGATCGAGCCCAAGGTCGCGGCGCTTGCCGCCGAAGTGGCAAAGCCGGCCGAGATCGCGCAACTGCGGCTTCATCTCGAAAAAGAGCACGAGGCCCTGCATGCCGGCCGCGACAGCGACGCCATAATGCTGTCGGCAAAATTCCATGTCGGCATCGCTGAAATCGCCGGCCATTCGATCCTGACCGGCTTCGTCAAGGACCTGTTGTCGCGGTCGTCGCTGATCATCGCGCTCTACTGGCGCCGCCGCGACACCACCTGCGAAAGCCACGCCCATCACGCCCTCGTTGATTCCATCGAAAAGCACGACGCAAAAAACGCGTCCGACCTGATGCAAAGTCATCTCATCGACCTTCTGTCGGGCCTTGATCTGTCGCTTGGCGAGAAGAAGCCCGAGAGCCTGTCGGACATCTTGCGCTGATCTCCGCTGTCAAACTCTTCGCCGGAGTTCGCCCATGTCCCCACGTGCTGGGCGTGATCGAAGCAATGCATAGCATGCATCGGTCCATGAGGACTGCTTCTTCGTTCCTGCCGTCATAACAGTAGCGCTCGTTGAGTCCGCGGCGCTGCCCTCCAGCTTCACCTACTCCTGCTGCCGCACAACGGGGCACGCAGTCGCAGCAAGGATTGGGCAAACTGCCGGTTTTTCTTACGGCCTTTAGATACGACCTGATGCGATCGGTCGATGGCCCTCGCGAGAGGCCAGTTCCAGACTGCAATCTTATGCGACTTTCGAAGCACAAAGCGTGCACATCGAACCCGAAGGCGGCTTTGCTACCCGACCCTGGACGCCAGTTTCGCGCCCCAAGGAAACAGCGATCAGCAGCGTGGCATTGGAGGTCTCGGTTGGGGCCGGAAGCAGACTGTCCGCTTTCCGAAAGCGACGTGAAAAAGCAGCCTTTTTCTGGAAGTCTAATGCTTCAGTATCTGGCTGAGGAACAACTTCGTTCGATCATGGCGCGGGTTGCCGAAAAACGCGTCGGGCATGCCCTCCTCGACGATCTGCCCAGCGTCCATGAAGATCACCCGGTCGGCGACCTTTGCGCCGTTCCCTGGCAATCATGCGCAGCCCCAAATTAAGAGCAAAAAGATGCGAACTAACCTTGCCGCGCTCCCTGAGCAGCGCGGCCACCAGCAGATTGCCAAGCCCGTGCTGGTGCTGCAGTGGTTCGATGTCTTGCCACGCCTCCCAGGCAATCGCCGCGGCCAGCACGGCCGGGATGTTGTCGCCGCGCAGCCGCTCAACGACGGCGAGCCAGTCGACCAGCCGCTGGTCCTCGTTCCAGTCGAGATCGCGGATCAGCGGCCCGAGACCGTCCGGCAAGGCCTCCCGCGCGTTTGCCCCTTGCCCTTCCGTCTGGACCTCCGGGCTGTCCGCGGCGCGCGGCGCGATTTTTTCGCTGGCCAGCAGTCGGCCGGAGCGGGCCAACACGGCGTCGATCTCCGCCAGCTCTTCGGCAAGAGCGTCCTCCTGGCCGGTGTCTTCGGCAAGGCTTTCGTCGACGTCGTAATCCGCCCCACCGGCCGCCGTCCCTGAATCGGGACGGGAGCCAACCTGCCCCGCGCTAGACCGGTCGCCGCCGCCCTGCCTTCGCGGCCGCGCAACGCCAAAATGCCTACGCGAGAAAGCGCCCAGTCGGGTGGGTGCAAAAGAATGCGGCGGCGGGTGCGCAGCACGGCATGCGCCCGGGTGAGCTCGTGGCTCGGGATGCGGATGTCCATATTTGCGTCGTGCAGGACGAGGTCTTCCATGTGGACGAGTTCGCCTTCCAGCCAGAGCGCCGCGGCCGCGTCGGCAAAATGCTGGCGTTGCAAAAAACCGTCGCGGACAGGGCTTTTGTACACGCGCTCATCGAGGCGGGCCACAAGGTCTTCGGCGCGTGCGAGCGGCCCCAGCAGGGTGTTCAGCGGCAGAGTGGTGAAGTCGTAAGCCATTGATTCTTTTGTAGCCGATTCGCGTAGCGGAAGCTATCTCGCCATTTAGTTCCGTCACAGCGGATTATCTCCGCAGCATTCTTCACTATCGATAATTACCTCTTATCGATACTTGGACAATTACAATAAGACAGCCCAGTACTATTTCCCCGGCTCTTTCCGGCCGAGACCCATCAAGAACAACACTGCATTTTTCCGATCATCGCCTTTGGGACCCCAGACTCGTGGGTTGCTGCTATGCCGCATGCCGTCGATAGCAGAAGAAGGCGTCGTCGATAGTGGGTGTTGCGATGTAGCGCTCTCCCGCTACCAAAATTCAGATAAGTAATCGAAATAACGAGCAAATCGTGGCGCCGCAAACCCTTCGCGCGCCTCGGCTTGTGCAGATTCCGGCAAGGCTGGAGTCGAGTTGAGCCAAGAGCGGACGAACAATGCGAAGCGTCTCAATGGCAATTCCGACGTCACGTTCGACACGCTGCACGCGTCGATTGATCCGGTCGAGGCGGCGAGTAACCGCCGCTTGCTTTCGCTCTTCGGCATCCGCCGGCAGCAAAGACGCGAGCGCAGCCTCGGCGACCAGGGACAGCGAGACCTCGCGCCGTCCAGCGTAGTGCTCGAAGCAGAGCGGTCGCTCTGTTCTGCCACCTCCTGCAAAGCCGCATTCAGTCGCGATCGACTACATCGCTCTCAAGAAGGTGCCCGGCGGCGGAAACGGTTAAAACGCCTGCTTTTTCGCCGGCAGCTCAGCCGCTTTCCGTCGAAGGGTGAACCCCGTTCCCTAGTCCGAATGGTTACTTGCGCTGCAGCTAATGTAGTTACAATCTTGTGCCGTCGAAAGCCGCATGGGCCGGCCAGGCGCGAGTACCGTCTTCGCCGGCGTCTCAAAGCAGTCGACCACACGTTTGCGGTGCCCTAAGGGGGAAATCAATGAGATTGACGATTATTTGTGGGGCAATTGTGATTGCCGTATCCACCGCCGCCGTTGCGCACGAGAAAGAGAAGGTGGTCAGTACAGAAGTAACGTCGGCCTGCGCCGACCTGTCGGGCAGCACGATCAAGAAAAACAGGGAAACAAAGGTGGATTGCAGTTCAACCGGAACTGTCTCCAGCGCAATTTCGAAAGACAAATCGGAGCCGCGCCTGGGCTATGAAACGGTTAATCCTGCAATCATATCGATCTATTAGCTGAGGAAACAGCAGGCCGGTCTATCGGGGTCCAGGCTTCGGGAGCAAGGCAAGGACCGACACGCGGCCACATTGCCTGCGGACCGTTCGTCGCGTAGTGGCTTAGGGTCGAAAACAGATCGAGCCGCGAAGCATCACCGGTGATCGCCTCAGCGGGCAGCGTGCCCGACAGCGTCGACAGGATCACCCCCTTGCCCGAATAGCCATGCGCAAAATAGAACTCGCCGTAGCGACCGACATGCGGCAGGCGCGATGTCGTCGCCTGGCATATGCATCGAAACCGTAGCCGAATGCAGCCATATCGGGCGTGGCGCTGTAGCCGAAGGCTGAGGTCGGAATCAGAAAGGCACCTGCGCTCAACGGCCATTCGCCCGGCGGACCCGCCAGATGACGTTACCGACGTCATCGGCGACGAGCAGTGCGCCAGTCTGATCGATAGCAACGCCGACCGGACGGCCCATCGCCTCGCCATTACGCCCGATGAAGCCAGTGAGCACATCTTTCGGAGAACCGCTCGGTTGGCCACCATGGAACGGCACGAAGATCACCTTGTAGCCGCTGTGCACGCTTCTATTCCACGATCCGTGCTGGCCGACGAAGGCGCCGTTGCCATAGGCCGGACCGAGCCGGGCGCCTTTGGAGAAGGTCAGTCCCAGCGAGGCGGTATGAGAGCCCAGGGCGTAATCGGGCTTGATCGCTGTCGCCACGAGATCGGGGCGCTGCGGCTTGGCGCGTTCGTCGACGTTCTGTCCGTAGTAGCTGTAGGGCCAGCCGTAGAAAGCACCGTCACGAACCGAGGTCATGTAATCCGGCACAAGGTCGTCGCCGATCTCGTCACGCTCGTTCACGGCGACCCAAAGCTCGCCAGTTCCAGGATTCCAGGAGAGCCCGTTCGGGTTGCGCAGGCCCGAGGCGAAGACCCGAGTGCGGCGGGTCGACCGATCCACTTCAAGGACAGCGGCGCGGTTCTTCTCCGCGGCTATGCCATTTTCTCCAACGTTGCTGTTGGAACCAACGGTGACATAGAGCTTGCGTCCATCCGGAGTTGCTATCACGTCCTTGGTCCAATGATGGTTGAGGTCCCCGGCCGGCAAGTCGATGATCTTTTCCGGCGACGTGCTGACTCGGGTCTGGCCAGTGGAGTAGGGGAAAGCGACGAGCGCGTCGGTATTCGCGACAAAGAGCTTGCCTTTGGACAGCGTCATGCCGAAGGGCGAATTGAGGCCTTCCGCGAACGTCGTGCGCACATCCGCAATGCCGTCGCCATCGGTGTCGCGCAGGAGCGTGATGCGGTTGGCGCTTTTGGTCGCGGCGCCAGCCCGCTTCATAGCCAGGTCCATGAACACCTTTCTAAGACTGAAGCCTTCGTCATGCTTGGCAGGGGCATTGGTTTCAGCAACCAGCACGTCGCCGTTCGGAAGCACATGCAGCCAGCGCGGATGGTCGAGACCGGTGGCGAAGGCGTTCACTGTCAGCCCCTTCGCCGGGGTCGGCATACCTCCTTTCTGCCAGCCTTTCGCCTCGGCTATGTTAACAGTCGGGATCAGCGTCGGTCTTGGTTTCGGTAAGGTGGGGTTGGGGCCATAGCCGGTTATTGCCCCGGTTTTTTGCGCCGGAATGCCAGCGCAGCTTGCCATGACGGCGCCCAACACCGCTACGAGTACGCTTCCTCGGAAGCCGGCATGCATCGGACGTCCTCCGCATGGATTTGTGTCGCGCTCTTTGTGCAAACGGAAGTCAGTGGCTTATTCTTCCAATTGCTTCGAAAAAAACAGCGGCGCTAGTGATCCGAGGGCCAGGAATTCGCGACAGATCTGCTCTCGGCAGAAATATGGCGCGAGAAGATTGTGGCAACCGCGCGAATATCTGTCGCGCGATATGAATCTCAGATTCGTATCGCACGAAATCGATACGGCTTGCGCTTTTCGGTATCGAGTTGCTCATGGGCCAACATGCGTTCGAATGGAACGAGACCATGAACGGCGGGACCCCCAATGACCCACCAATTGCACTAGCTGGTGAAACAGCTGTTGCTGCTGCTTAGCAAGACGCTGCAGATCTGCTAAAATCTGCGGTGGGAGGAGACGGATATCCAATCGCTGCCTATAGCACATCCAAGTGTAGCGAAGGCGACACCCGACGCTTCACTTCCGCTCGCCTATTCCCTCGCGACGCTCTGCTGGCTCCTGTCGGCCGGCGTCTATATTGCCGCCAAGTGGGTTGCCCCCGAGATGCCGCCTTGGGCGCTCTGCTTTTGGCGGCTGGCGCTCGCCTGCGCGATCCTGCTGCCTATCGTCCATCGTCATCACGGGGCAATGCTCGTGCTGATCCAATCCCGGGTGATCGAGGTGCTGGTCATCGGCGCCATCGGGCTGACCTTGTGTCAGGGCATGATCTACACGGGCCTCAACTACACCAACGCGACAACCGCCGGCATCATCATGGCGCTGTCGCCGATCATGACCATGGTGCTTGCCCGCTTCGTGCTTGGCGAGCCCCTCGGTGTCTGGAAGGCGTTTGGAGCGCTGCTCGCTCTGGTCGGGATGGTGGTGATCGTGGCGCGCGGCGACCTTGCCGCGCTGATGCAGCTACAATTCAATCCCGGCGAATTGTGGATCGTCGGCAGCGCCTTTTGCTGGGGCCTCTACACTGTGCTGCTGCGTCGCGCGAAATTCGCTATCGAGCTTCTGCCGATGGTGGTCCTGCTGCTGGGAGCCGGCGCGCTGGCCGCACTGCCGCTTTATCTCTGGGAACTATTTTCCGGGGATCGTTCGGCGCTGCATGCGAACGGCCTTCTGGCTCTCGCCTATGTTGCCGGCCCGGGCGGCGCTCTGATGTACTATCTCTACAACCGTAGCGTCGAGGCGCTTGGCGCCGGGCGGGCCAGCATGCTGCTCTATCTGCAGACTGCCTTCGTCGCCGTGCTCGCTTATCTGTTCCTTGGCGAAAGCTTGCACGACTACGATCTCGCCGGCGCCGCCTTCATCGTCGCCGGCCTGCTGCTCGCCACCGCGATCAAGCCGAGGCAGCGCACGGTGCGTGTCGCGTAGGCAACATCAGCACCGCCGCTTCGGTCAGCAGCTCGTAAAATCAGAGCACCACCCGAAGCGAAGCCGGGTCACTGAAGTCGGCTGTTGTGGCGCAGCACGAGGCCGACCGCGCCGAGCAATGCATCGTTCTCCGTGTGCTTGCCAACGATTATCCGTGTGCGCAGCGCGGGCGCCACATCGCGGGACTTGATGAGCGTGTGGCGTTCGTATGACGCGATCAGTGGCGCCAGGAGAATGTCGCCCGCCAAGGCCATGCGGCCGCCGATGATGATGAGCGGCGGATTGAGCACCGAACCGATCAAGCCAAGGCCACGGCCGGCGAACTCGGCGGTGTCCTCGATCATCCGCAGCGCCCTCACGTCGCCCTGCTCGGCCATCATGATCACATCGTCCATCGTGACCGGCCGTCGCACGATGCGCGAAATCTGCTCGAGCGGCCGGGCAAAGCTGGCATAGAGCTCCAGGCATCCGCGATTGCCGCACCGGCAAAGGTCGCCGCCGGGATCGATGCTGATGTGCCCGAATTCGCCGGCGCCGCCGGCGATGCCGCTCACCAGCCGGCCGTGCTGCACAATGGCCCCGCCGACGCCCAGATCGACCTTGAACAGCACGAAGTCGTCCTGGCCGACGGCCGCACCCCACATCAACTCCGCAATGGCCGAGCAGTTGCTCTCATTGTCGGCGAAGATCGGCTGTTCGAGGACCGGCCCGAACACATCGCGGATGTTGACCCCGGCCCAGGTCGGAACGATACTCGCGCGCAGCACCACTCCTTCGCGGCTGACTGGGCCCGAGACGGAGACCCCCACCCCCAGGAGCCCCGCCATCGGCAGACCGTTCTCTTCGTAGCATCGGGCAATTACTGACTTGGCGAGCTGGGCCGCCTGCTGTGGCTGGTAGTCCAGACCCATGGGGATAGTTTGTTCGGCAATGAAAGAATGCGAGACATCGGCGACGACGCAGCGCATCTCGTCGAGGCCCAGATGGATGCCGACGCAGGTGCCCGCAGCAGGATTGAGCGTCAATGTCGCGGCAGGCCTGCCAATACCCCTGGCCGCGTCATGATGGGCCGAGGATTCGATCACCATCCCCGACTTTCTCAAGCCATTGAGCGCGGTTGAAACCGTCGACCGCGCCAAACCGGTAATGCGGGTAATTTGCGACGCAGAAAGCACGCCGCGCTCACGCAGGCATCGGACGATCAGGCTCTCCGGCGACGCGGACGGCCTGTCGATTAGCCAATTTCTAAGCGAAGGTTTGTTCATGATGAGCACAAAGCACGTTGACTGATAGCTCAAATATGTCATCTTGGAAAGAACGGAGATTACTGCATCTCACCGGCCACGACCTCAAATCGCGGGCCACAAGCGGTCGATACGAACCGTGCATCACATATGGGAGTGAAACGATGAAATATCTGAGGACGGCCTTTGCGGCCGCTACCGCCTTCACCTTGGCTACCGGAACAGCGCTCGCGGAGCCCAAGACCAACCTCTTGCATCAATGGGCCACCGGATCGGACGCCCAGGCTATCGCCAAGCTCGGCGAGATGTTTACCGCCAAGGGCGGCACCTGGCAGCAGACCTCCATCGCAGGCCATACGGCCAATACATTGGCCAAACTGCGTGCCGATGTGATCGCCGGCAACGCTCCTCCCGCTGTGCAGCTCAAGGGCCCCGAAATCGCCGAATGGAACGAGACGGGCATGACAGCCAATCTCGATGACCTGGCGAAGGCGGAAAATTGGGAGAAGGTCGTCGCTCCCGAATTGCTGCCGGTGATGAAGCCGACCGGGAATTGGGTGGCGGCGCCGATGAACATCCACCGCATCAACTGGCTGTGGGCATCGCCGAAGGTCATGAAGGACGCGGGCGTCACCGAGATGCCAAAGACATGGGCGGAATTCAACGCCGCCTGCGACAAGATCGTGGCCAGCGGCAAGATTTGCATTTCGCACTCGACCGCCGACTGGACCGACTCGACCGTCTTCGAAGTGGTCGTGTACGGTCAGGACCTCGATCTCTACAGGAAAGCTTTCGTTGAGGGCGACGTCGATGCCATGCGCAGCGACGGCATGGTCAAGGCCTTCGAGCAGTTCCGCACCATGACTTCGAAGTACATGGATCCCGGCATGAACGGGCGTGACTGGGATACCATGTCGCACCTGGTCGGCCGTGGCGAGGCCGCTTTCCACATCATGGGCGACTGGACGCTCGGCCTGCTGACGGCCGGCGGCTTCAAGGAGGGCACCGACTATATCTGCGCCCAGGCGCCGACCGATTGGGGCAAGCCTGGCTTCATCTTGAATTCAGACTCGGTCGTGTTCTTCAAGCAGAAGGACCCGGACTATATCGAGGGCCAAAAGCTGCTTGCGAGCACTATCTTGTCGCCCGAGTTCCAGACCATTTTCAATCAGACCAAAGGCTCGATACCGGCCCGTCTCGACGTCGATCTTTCGAACGGCTTCAATCCCTGCCAGCAACTCTCGCAAAAGGATCTGCAAGCCTCGATCGCCGCCGGCACGCTCGTGCGTTCGATGGCGCACAACATGACGGTGCCGCAAAAGGTCCGCGGCGCAATCATGGATACAATTACCGAGTTTGTGGCCACGCCGGATATGAGTGCGCAGGACGCGGCCAATGCGATGGCGGATGCGGCCCAAGCGCAGACGTGACGCTGCCGATGATGGCCGGGGGCGAAGCGCCCGGCCAGACCTCGCCGGAGCAGCCCGATGTCCACCCATGATCTGATAGTACCAGCTGCAGCTGCCGCGGCCCGTCCGTGGCGCGAGCGCCTGGGCACGATGGTGCCCATTCTGGTGCTGGCGCCGTCGATAGCGGCGAGTTTCATCTATGTTTTCGTCTTCACGCTCTGGACGCTCTACATCTCGCTGTCCAATTCGTCGCTGTTGCCGACCTATGGGTTCGTCGGCCTGGACAATTACGCTTCGCTCTGGGCAAACCGGCGCTGGAACATCGCCTATACGAATCTCTTCCTGTTCAGCGGCTTCTATATCGTTGGCTCGATGGCGGTTGGCCTGCTGCTCGCCATCGCGATCGACCAGCGCGTCCGCGGCGAGGCGGTTTGGCGCACCATCTTCCTCTATCCGTTGGCGGTGTCCTTCATCGTCACCGGCACGGTGTGGAGTTGGCTGTATAATCCTGTCGACGGTATCCAGGCCTTCGTTCGAGGGCTTGGCTGGACCGACTTCAGCTTCGCCCTGACGGCCAACCGCAACACCGCGATCTATGCGGTGATCATAACCGGTATCTGGCAGTCGTCCGGCTTCGCAATGGCACTTTTCCTGGCTGGTCTACGGTCCGTCGATCCGGATCTCGTCAAAGCCGCGCAAATCGACGGCGCGTCGGTTTTCCGGACCTATCGCAGGGTCATCCTGCCAACCATCGCTCCGATATTCCTGGCGGTGGCGGTCATTCAGATACAATTCGCCATCAAGACCTTCGACCTGGTGGCGGCGTTGACGCGGGGCGGGCCAGGTGTGTCCACCACCTTCCCCGCCATCTATGTCTACGACCTGATGTTCCAGCGCGGCCAAATCGGCGAGGGTGCCGCCGCGGCGATGATGATGCTCGCAGCGGTAGCGGTGGTGCTGGTGCCGTACTCCTTGTGGATTGTCTGGCGCCGGCGGGCGGAGGGCCGCAATGGCTGAAATTGCCCCCAATGCCCGTTTTGATCCGGAAGAAGCCGCTGCCACGCGCCGGCATTTCTGGAGCCGCTTCCTTGTCTATGCCGTGCTGACGCTTTTCGCGATCGTCTATCTCGTGCCGTTGCTGGTGGTGATCTTCAACTCATTGCGTGAGCAGTCGGAGATTGCCCGCAACGGCCTCATCTCCGTACCGCGCAGCTTCCGGTTCGATGCGTGGGCGCAGGCCTGGGGATCCTACTGTGTCAGCGGCACCTGCGAGGGCATGAAGCGCAATTTCTTCAACTCGCTGGCGATGACGATCCCCGCCACGATCATCTCGACCATTCTCGGCGCCATGAACGGCTACATCCTCTCCAAATGGCGCTTCAGGGGTTCCGAACTGATCTTCAATCTGATGCTGCTCGGCGTATTCATGCCCGGCCAGATTTCGCTGATGCCGTGGGCGTTCCTGCTCGGCAAGCTCGGCCTGACCAATTCCACATATGGGCTGGTGTTGATCCACGTCGTCCAGGGCATCTCGTTCACCACCCTGTTCTGCCGCAATTTCTACGTCAGCATACCGGACGACCTGATCAAGGCGGCACGCATCGACGGCGCCGGCTTCTGGCGGATCTTCCGCAAGATCATCCTGCCCCTGTCGCCGCCCATTCTGATCGTCACCGTCATCTGGCAGTTCACCGGCATCTGGAACGAGTATTTGTTCGGCGTCGTCTTCACATCAGGCCAGCAGCAGCCGATCACGGCGGCGTTGGTAGCACTCACGGCCGGCGGCACGACCGCACGTGCTTACGATGTGATGAGCGCAGCAGTGCTGATCGGCGCGTTGCCACCGCTGCTGATCTACCTGTTCGGTGGAAAATACTTCGTGCGCGGCCTCACCCAGGGCGCCATCAAATGAGGCGTCGCCCATGTCCGCGTTGACGATCCGCAACCTTCACAAGAGCTACGGCTCGCTCGAGATTCTTGCCGGCATCGATCTCGAGGCTAAGACCGGAGAATTCGTCGCCCTTGTCGGCCCGTCAGGCTGCGGCAAGTCAACCTTGCTCGCCATGATTGCCGGTCTCGAAACCGTCACGTCGGGAGAGATTTGGATCGGCGACCGGCTGGTGAACTCGGTGCAACCCAAGGACCGCGACATTGCGATGGTGTTTCAGTCATACGCCCTCTATCCCACGATGACCGTGCGCCAGAACATCACCTTCGGCATGGAAAGCCGAGGCGTGCCAAAAGCGGTGCAAGCGGAAGCTGTCCAGCGGGTTGCCGCACTCCTGCAGATCGAACAGCTGCTTAAACGCAAGCCCGGCCAGCTCTCGGGCGGCCAGCGGCAGCGCGTGGCGATGGGGCGTGCCCTCGTCCGCGACCCGAAGCTGTTTTTGTTCGACGAGCCCCTGTCCAACCTCGACGCCAAGCTGCGCGTCGACATGCGTACCGAAATCAAGAAGCTTCACCATCGCGTCGGCAAGACCACGGTGTATGTCACCCACGATCAGGTCGAGGCGATGACGCTTGCATCCCGCATTGCAGTGATGAACCAGGGCTCGGTACAGCAGTTCGACACCCCGAAGCGGATTTACGACCGGCCGACCAACATGTTCGTTGCCGGTTTCATGGGATCGCCGGCGATGAATTTCATTCCCGCCCGGCTTACGGGCTCGACCAGCATCTCGGTACGCGCCGCTGACGGCAGCGACGCCAGCCTCGCCCTTGCCGCACCGATGCCCGCCGGTGCGCCAAAGGACGTCGTGCTCGGTATCCGGCCGGAACACATCTACCGTTTCACGACCGACCTGAAGTCGCGCAAACCGGCTGTGGCGTCCATGCAGGCGCCGGTCGAACTGGTCGAGCCGACCGGGGCCGAGACGCTTGCCGTGCTCAGGCTTGGTGACCTGGAGATCACCGGCCGTTTCGAGCCGGACGACGCTCCGGTCATGGGCGAGACGATAATGCTGGGCATCGATATGTCGCGCGCCTGCCTGTTCGATCCAACAACCAAGGCGCTTCTGTAATCGATGTCCGTACAATTCGCGACTTATCCGAGCTTGACCGATCGGGTCGTGCTGATCTCCGGCGGCGCCTCCGGCATCGGCGCCGATATGGTCCGCGCCTTCGCCTCGAATAGCGCCCGGGTAGCCTTTCTCGATGTGCAGGATGAGCCAGCGGAGGCGTTGGTGCGCGAGCTCGGTGGTGCCGCCGGGCAGGCTCCCTTGTACCTCCATTGCGATGTAACCGACGTCGATGCGCTAAAGGCGTCGGTAGAAGGCGTGCGCGCGCGGCTTGGTCCGGTCGCGGTCCTGGTGAATAACGCTGCCAATGATCAGCGCCATCCCATAGACGCGGTAACGGCGGAATATTGGGACCGCAGCTTCGACGTCAATCTCCGGCATCACTTCTTCGCCGCCCAGGCAGTGCATCCGCATATGAAGGAACTCGGCTTCGGCTCGATCATAAATTTCTCTTCCATCGCCTGGCGGTTCGGAGCGGACCAGATGGTGGCCTATGCCACCGCAAAGGGGGCTGTGGTGGCGCTGACGCGTGCGTTGGCGCGGTCGTTCGGACCGGACAACATCCGCGTCAATGCAGTCGAACCCGGCGCCGTCATGACCGAGCGGCAGCGCGAGCTGTGGTTCAAGACGCAGGAGGCAGTCGACCAGACGGTGCAGCGGCAACTGATCCGCCGCGTCCTGCTGGGCGAGGAGATTGCACGGACAGTGCTCTTCCTTGCGGCCGACGACAGCCGCATGATCACCAAACAGTCCATAACCGTCGATGCCGGTCTGCGCTAGTGACGCCTCTCCGCTCTCCATTGGAACCGCCAAGCTGATGCTTCGTCTCGGCCTCAACCCCTACGGACTGACCTACCATCTCGGACTGCAGGGCCGCGGCACGCCGCGGCACAATCCGGACGGCGCGGGGCTGGAAGGCTTCATAGCACTGGCGCAGGAACTGGGCGCACGCACGCTCGAGATCTACGAACCCTGGTTGACCGAACTAACGGACGCCGAAATCGTCGCGCTGCGCAGGCGTCTTGCCGCGCTGGACATCGTCCCGGTGGTGAGCGGCGGACTGCTCGTGGCAGGTCCACTGGACAACGCCTTTCGGGCTGCGCGCCTGCTCGAGGCAACAACGATCCGTATCGCACTGACGCCCGTCCTGTGCGGCGACCGCAATGCGTGGGGCCGGAAATGGAGCGAATTCAACGCAACGATTCGCGCTGCCTTGACGGAATGGGGGCCGCGTGCGGCGGCGGAGGGCCGCGTGCTCGGCATCGAGAACCATCAGGACTTCGGCAGCGACGAACTGGTTGCGTTCTGCGAACTCGGCGGGCCGGGTGTCGGCATCACCTACGACACCGGCAACACCTTTCCTGTCGGCGAGGCGCCGCTTGCCTTCACGCGCCGGATCGCGCCCCATGTCCGCCACGTTCACCTCAAGGATTATCGCGTCCAGTTCACGGATGAGGGGTACCGCCTGGTCCGCTGCGCGATCGGCGACGGCGCCGTGCCATTCGCCGAACTGGCAGCCATCCTTGGCGAGCACCACGACACGCTGACGGCGGTGCTTGAGCCCGGCGCGCTGGAGGCCCGTCACGTTCGCTGTCTCACCGACGACTGGTGGAACGGATATGCGCCGAAGACCGCCCGCGAATTCGCGGCCTGCCTGAGTGCTGCGCGCCTGAACCGCCTTGCGGACGACGCCGACTACCGCACGCCATGGGAGCGCGATGATGACGGTGCGCTCGTTTCGTACGAGCTCGACATGATCCGGCGCAGCGCCGCCAACATGATGAAGTTCGATTTCATTGCAAAGGAGAAATCAGCATGACTGCCCGAGAACTCAGCGGCCTGACCGCCTTCGTGACCGGCTCGGGACGCGGCCTCGGCCGCGTGATGGCCGACCGCTTGGCCGAACTTGGCGCAAACGTCGCGGTCCACGACCTCGATTGGACCCGGCCATCTCAATATGGCGAATTCGCGGACCTCGGCGACTCTGCCAGGGGCTTGGAGAAGCATGGGACGCGCATCACCGCGGTCACCGGCAACATCGGCGACAAGCAGGCCGTCGCCGAAATGAGGAGGAAGATCGAGGCGGATCTCGGCGACGTGCACGTACTGGTCAACTGCGCCGGCGGCGACATCGGCGCCAAGGGCGTAAAGCCCAGTCCCAACAACGCGCTCGACATCGACTACGAAGACATCAAGGTTCTAACCGAGAACAACCTTATCGGCACGATGTTGGTCTGCCAGGCGTTCGTTCCGCCTATGGTCAAGCGCGGCTCGGGCTCGGTGATCAACATCGCCTCGGCGGCAGCGCATATCGGATGCTCGCCCGAAGTGGTCTACTCGACGCTCAAGGCAGCTGTCGTCCATTATACGCGCTGCCTCGCCAAGGAACTGATCGACGATGGCGTACGCGTCAATGCGGTGAGCCCTGGCGCCACCAAGACGGCACGGTTCCAGGCGAGCCGCGTGGTCGATCCGCAGCGCATGGATTCGAGCAAGAAATCGCTGAACCGGTATGCGGAGCCTGAAGAGATCGCCGAAGCGGTGGCCTTCCTCGCCGGTCCGCGCGCGCGCTTCATCAACGGACAGGTAATCCGCGTCGACGGCGGCTTCACACTCTTTCCAGGTTAAGCTGCGACCGTTGCCGGTTTCGGATGAGTATTTGGTTGTGCCGTGACCCGATAAAGCTGTTATCGTGCCCTCGCGTCGGGGGCGAAACCATGCAGATCGCGGGGATGGGTTCAGGCAGCATCGGGTGCTGTTTGGCGGTTGTTCGCCGGCCAAGGCGTTACGCTGATGGCGTTGGTGCCGCCTCGAAGCGCTGCTCCGGCGCTAGCACCCGGATCCGCGGCAAATGACGGATGACGCCAACATCGTTGATGCGGTGGTGGTCGGGGCCGGTTGGGCCGGCCTGGGCGTCAGCTATTCGCTGGCACCGCAAGGCTTGCGCCATGCCGTATTGGAGCGAGGCCGCATCGGAGAGACCTGGCGCACCCAGCGTGGGATTCTTTCCGGATGAATACCCCCAACGTTCAGACCGTCATGCCAGGCGACTTCTATGACGGTTCAGATCCGTTCGGTGCCCTGACGCGCGACCAGTTCGTCGCCCTGCTTGAGGATTTCGCCAGGCGAAATGAACTACCGGTCGAACCGGACACTGTTGTGACCGAGCTATCCGGTGGGCACGGGAATGGCGTCTATCGGTTGACCACCTCGCGCGGCACAGTTTTGGCACGCAACGTGGTGATCGCAAGCGGTGACTTGAATTGTCCGGTGCGGCCAGTTTTCGCCGCTGCCTTGCCGCCGGGCCTGCGCCAAATCGATGCTTCTGATTACCGCAGCGCCGCCGATCTCCCGGCTGGAGCGGTGCTGGTGGTCGGAAGCGGCCAGTCTGGTGTCCAGATCGCGGAGGAACTGGCAGAAGCAGGCCGAACGGTCTTCCTTGCCACCAGCCGCGTCGGGCGGCTCTCGCGGCGCTACCGAGGTCGCGACATCATGATCTGGCTCGTCGAAAGCGGGTTTCTCGACGTGCGTCGAGACGAGATCATTCGACTTGCGGGGCGCATTCCACCTCGTGGTCTGCTTGGGGTGGAACACACGATAAGCCTGCAAGCGCTCGGCGCCCGAGGCATCGTGCTGCTAGGGCGACTCGCGGGCGTCGAGGACGACGGCCGTCTGTCATTCGCCGACGATCTCGAAGAGCATATTCGTTTTGCGGATGAAGCCTCCGCAAACGTTAAACGCTATATCGACGAATACATCAGCCGCTCTGGAATCGATGCTCCCGTGTCGGAGCCGGATCCAGCGGATACCGTCACAGCGCATCGGCCGGACCCGGCTATCGTTTCGCTTGATCTCGCCGGGTCCGGCATCACGACCGTGGTGTGGTGCACCGGCTTCAAGGGTGATTTCAGTTGGGTGAGGCTTTCCGGTCTGCTCGACCCGGAAGGACAGCCTGAACACGAGGATGGCGTGGCCGCCCTGCCAGGCATTTACTTCGCCGGGTTGGACTTCGCCTCCACACGCAAGTCAGGCACAATATTGGCAGTCGCCGAGGAGGCGCCCCGCCTTGTCGAACACATCGTGCGGCGTTCGTGACGACCTGGACACCGTCGGTCTGAACCGGTATGCGGAGCCTGAAGAGATCGCCGAAGCGTTGGCCTTCCTCGCCGGTCCGCGCGCGCCTTCATCAACGGACAGGTAATCCGCGTCGATGGCGTTTTCACAATCTTTCCAGGTTAAGCCGCGACCGTCCATACCGGCTGAGAACTTCGCCCTTGAGCGTGGCGCAGTCCGGTCCGGTGCACTCCACTAACCTCTGACTTTAGCCGCTATTTGACCCCCATGCTTTCAGGCCAGAGGACCTGGATTTCCTTTGGCAGCGCATCCCGCACCTTTGCCGACTGGCCAAGGTCGATATGCCGTGCAAGCACACGCAGCACCGAGCGGGCCGCATCCTCTGGATCGACAGGACGGGTCGATTTCAATTCATCGGCGATGTGTTGCAGGAACTCCTCGAGCGAGCGTGTCTTGTCGGGCATGTCGGCGGGCCGATAGCGATCATAGTAGGCGCCGCGCACGAGCAGCGGCAGTTCCGCTCCCAATTTGGCCGCCAGTCCGATCTGTAGCCTGTCACGAAGGGTTCGCAGAACGGCGCCCAATGCATGCCAGGCGATGTGTCGATCCGGACCAAGATCTGCCATGACCTCGTCAAGCCAGATGTTTGTTATTTGCAGCGTTTTCTCAAAAACGTCCAAGCCGGTTGCGCTCATCGTCGCCTCCTCGAAAGGTTCTGCGGGCAAAACGGCGACCGGAGACAATTGTTTCGTGGTCCTGTGAAAATCGCCTGGCGTGGGGAGCTTTGGCCGACCCGGCCTTGAAGTCTCCGACCGAACCCGGATATCTCTTGACTGACTGAGCGGCCCGCGCCGACAATGGCATTGGGGAGATGGCGGGATGTCGCCCACGGTGTTCGGCACCACTTGGCAATCAAGCTGCGAAAGGGCTGTCATGGATTGGAAGCTGGAACTAGTCCCGGTCCCCGTATCGGACGTCGATAGAGCAATCGCCTTTTATGTTGGCAAGGTCGGCTTTCATCTCGATCACGACCACACCGTAAGTGACGAGATACGTTTCGTGCAATTGACGCCGCCCGGTTCGGCCTGTTCGATTGCCATGGGCAAGGGCCTCGTCGACAGCCCCCCGGGATCCATAAAGGGCCTGCAACTGGTCGTGCCCGATATCGATGAGGCACACCGGTACCTGGCCGCTCAAGGTATCGAGGTCAGCGATATCAAGGATTTTCCCTGGGGCAGATTTGTCTTCTTTGAGGATCCCGACGGCAACACCTGGTCTGTCCAGCAACTTCCACCTCGCAGCTGAGGCGGCGCGCTACGGCAGGGTGATGCCCCGACGCAGATAGCGCGGGATGCACGGCTCAATTCGAACGCACGCCGGCCTAACGCCTCTTCTCGTCGAAGGCAGCCTTCCAATTATGATAAGGCGCGCGAAAGGTGGGGATGCGGTCCTCGACATCGGCAAGCGCTTCGAACGGCTTGTGCGGTTCGGCCTGATACCAAAAGGCGACCGACGAGATGTCGTCCGAGCGGCGATTGGCGTGACCGTGCTCTATGGTCACCCGGATGCGTTTGTGGAAGATGATCGGGTCTTCTATGTGCCAGCGATAGAGCGTAACCGGCTCGGTCCAGTTCGGCCCGCCGGCAGCGATGATGCCGTGATAGGGCGCGCTGTAATCTTGTGTCGGGCACCATGCCGTATTGAAATAATCCTCGGTGCCGGTGCCGTGCAGGGTCGGCGGCCAGGCATCATTGGCGCCGGGGCTGGTCTCGCCACGATCTCCGATCAGTCCGGCCTTCAGTCCGATACGCGGATCGGGCTTACGCACCGTATCCGGCACGGAAATGCCCGGCTCGCCGTCGACGAAGATCATGTCGTCGCCCTCGCCGTACCAGTCCCACAGAGCGGAGCGGCGGCGCGAATAGACGGAATAGAGCACGCCGACATAGTGGCCGTGACCTTCCGCCTCGAGGATGGTGTAGTTGCCGTTCCCGTCGATATTTTCGCCGCCAAATAGGAACTGCTCGTTGGCCAGCCCCGCTTCGTCGATGCCATCAGGTCGTTGCTGCCTGTACTGGGCGTGGAAGCGGCCCAGGCCTTCCTCCAGTTTTTCGTGCAGTTCGAGATCGACATAATAATAGAAAAGCAGGTCGTCATCGGCTTCATTGGTTACGGTGAACCGCATATGGCTGGCAAACGGCATCGGAAAATAGCAGTTGAAGGCCTTGCCGTCCTCTGGGCTTGCCTGGACCGGCAGGCTGGCAAAATTGCGGGTGCGGGCTTGGCCCATGCCGAAGAAATCGCCGATCGGCGTTTCTATGCTCGGATGTTGCTCACTATCCCAATACGCGCGCAATACGATCTTGCGCAGGAAGTCCTCGCTCTTGCATGCGAGCGTCGCCCAGATATGCGTGACGATGCCGGCACCATTATGCTCGGCAATCACCACCGTCTGGCCAGGTTCAATATGCAGCCGGTCGTCATTGCCGCCGGTGCGGTCGTAGCTTGAGAACCGGCGGGTTTTGGCGTCGCGCAATTTGGCGAGCCCGCGAAGCGGCGACAGGCCGGCATTATCCATGTGTTTCTCCTCTTGCTTCAGCGGTTATTTCAGGCCGCTTGTCTTGATGGATTCCATGATCTGGCGCTGGAAGATCACGAAGAGGACCAGCATCGGCACGGCGACGATGGTCGAGGCGGCCATGACGTAATTCCAGGCGGCGGCGTACTGGCTCTTGAAGTTTGCAATGGCTACCTGCACCACCCAGAGGTTGAGGTCCGATGTGATCGTCAACGGCCACAGGAAAGCGTTCCAGTTGGCGAGGAAAAACAGGATCGCCAACGCCGACAGAATCGGCCGACTCAGCGGCAGGATGATGCTCCAATAGATGCGCCAGTAGCCAGCGCCATCCATGATCGCCGCTTCTTCCAACTCCCTCGGCAGCGACAGGTAGTATTGCCTGAGCAGAAAGATGCCGAACGCGTTGAAGATCGCCGGAATGATCAGCCCGGCATAGCTGTCCAGCATGTGCAGCGTCCGCGTCAAAATGAACAGCGGCACGATGATTACCGGCAGCGACACCAGGAAGGTCGAGAACATGGCGAGGAACAGGATGTCGCGGCCCGGAAAATGCAGCCGTGCGAGCGAATAGCCGGCCATCGAATGAAAGAACAGCGCAGCGACCGTTACCGTCGCCGACACGAAGAACGAATTGAAGAGATAGCGCAGGAACGGCACCTCGGTCAGCACGTAGAGGAAATTGCCGAGCGTCGGCCGTTCCGGAATGAGGCTCGGCGTGAAGACGTCGCTCGCCGGCTTGAGCGAGATGACCAGCATCCAGACCAGCGGGAACACCGTCATCAGGCCAAGCGCCGCGGTCGCCAGCATCCAGGCAAGCCTCGCCGCTTGTATCTGCGAACGCGCGGAAGGAGTTCGGCTGTCAGTCATGCTCGAAACGTCCGCCACGCGTCAGCAGGAAGAAGAAGACCGTGACCAGCATCAGCGCCAGCACCAGCAGCGATGCCATTGCCGATGCATAGCCGAAGGCGCCGAACTGGAACGCTTGCTTGTAGATGTAGATGATCAGCACCGAGGTCGAATTGACCGGCCCGCCCTTGGTCATCACATAGATCAGGTCGAAGACCTGGCCGCCGGCGACAGCCGCGACCAGCGAGACCAGGAGGACGAAGAAGCTGGTCGGCTTGAGCAAGGGCAAGGTAATGTACCAGAAGCTTGTCACCGGCCCGGCGCCGTCGATCTTTGCGGCTTCGTAGTACTCTGCCGGGATGTCCTGGAGCCCGCCGAGGAAGATCAGCATGTAGAAGCCCATCAGGAACCAGACGCTGACCACGACCAGCGTGAACAGCGCCAGATTTGGATCGCCGAGCAGCGAAATTCCGCCGAGGCCGACGAGCGGCGCCAGCCGGCTGACGATGCCGACCTTTTCGACCAGCATGAGCTGCCACACGAGGGCCACCACGACGAGGCTGACCATCTGTGGCGCAAAGAACATCGAGCGCATGACCGCGTTGAAGCGGTTGGTCTTCTGTACCAGAAGCGCCAGCCCCAGCCCGGCGGCGTAGAGCGCCGGCACAAGCATGACGGCATAGGCCACGGTCACCTTCACGGATGACCAGAACAGCGGATCGCTCCACATACGCCGATAATTGCCGAGCCCGACGAATCTATAGCCGCCGAAGCCGTTGACTTCGAAGAACCCGACGGCGAGCGAAAGCAGCATCGGCACGCCGACGAACACCAGCAGGCCGAGCGCATCGGGCAGGACGAACAGCCATGCGGCGCAGAGTTCCCTTTGCTTGGCGGTAAGGCCGCGAGCGGATTTGGTGCTCGCGGCTGGCGGTTCCATCTGGTCCACATGCATGTTGGAAAGCGCCTAAAGGATCGGCGCGCCGGAATAGGAGGCGAGGAACGCATCGAGTTGCTGACTGGCCGTCGTCGCCGCCTGCTGGGCATCGACGCCGCCAAGCTGTGCCGACTGGATGGCATCGGAGATGATCTTGTAGGCCTCAGGCGGAACCCGCGGTTCGGCGCGCGTTCCCGGGTGGATCTCTTTGGCGAATGTGCCGAACTTGCCGGTGCTGAAGACATCGGCGCCGGCCTTCAGCGCGCTGTTGCGCGGCGGCATGTCGCTCTTGGCGACCGTGCACCAGTTGACGACCCGGTCGATCGAGGCCTGATCCATCGAGGCCAGCGCCCAGGCGCAGAACTGGGCGGAAGCATCCGGGTTCTTGCCTCCGGCATTGGCGACAAAGGCCCACCCACCGCCGACGGTGACGTATTTGCCATTGGCCGGTGTCGGCAATTTGAAGATGCCGTAGGGCACGTCCTTGGCGTTGTTGTCCATCGCCGAAATGCCCCAGATGCCGCAGTTCTGCATGGCGCACAGCCCTGCCCCGAGATTGGCGACTATGTCGAAGCCGCCGCCGACCACTTGACGCGGCGCCACGCCGGCGTTGATGGCATCCTGCCAGAGTTTCAGCGCCTGGACGGTGGCCGGCGAATCGAAGGCGCTCTTGCCGTTCTTATCCTGGAACTCGCCGCCGCCCTGCCACAGGAACGGATACCAGGTGAAGTTCTGGTAATAGCCGGGCGTCGTTTCGAACAGCACGCCGTAGCGGCTGGGCGTCGTCAGCTTTTTGGCGACCGCCAACAGCTCGTCCCAGGTCTTCGGCACGTCGTTCTCGTTGAGTTTTGCATCCTCGAACGCTTTGACCGAATAGTAGAAGGCCATCGGCTCGACCTCCATCGGCACACCGTAGATCTTGCCGTCCACCATGCGGTTGGCGATGACGCTTTCCGGGAAATCGGCTTTGGCGGCATCCTCGATATGCGGCGTCAGGTCGGCCAATACGCCGCCATTGTAATAACGCAGGAAATCGCCGGGGCTGATGAGGAAGATGTCGGGGCCCTCGCCCGACGCGAAGGCCGTTGCCAGCTTGGAACCGGAGATGTATTCGCTGTTGACGACATACTCGAGCTCGACCTTCTGGTCGTGGGCGTCGTTCCAGTCGGCCACCAGCTTCTCGAACCACTGGACCTGCGGCTTCACGTCTCCACCAGGCGCATAGAATTGCCAGAATTTCAGCGGCGCTTCCTGAGCGCGCACGGCCATCCTGTTGATGAACGGGAAGCCTGTGAGGCCGGCGGCGAAAGTAGCGCCGGCCTGGATCAGCCGACGGCGGTTCAGGCTGGCCAATGGCCGGCCGCGGGTCGTTTTGTCAGTCATCAATTCCTCCCTTTGATGTTGTTCGGTCGAACGTTGGCGAAGGGACCTCCGTTCCCATTGCCGGCATCTGCCGTCACGCGCTGTCGAATGGGCTCAATGCGCATGGGATCACTTCGGTGCGCGGCGCGCCCTCGACTTTGCCACCCAGCCGTTCGAGCAGCATTTCCGTGGCGCGCTTGGCAAGCATTGTCGGACTGTTGCCGACACGGGTCAGCTTCGGCCTGACATATTCCAGTTGAGGCAGGTCATCGAAGACTGCGATGGCGATATCCTGAGGGATATTGATCCCATGGTCGTAGAATTCGGTCAGCGCACCGGAGGCCATCAGATAATTGGCGAAGAACATCGCCGACGGCAGGTTTCCGCCGTGCTTCTCCTTAAGCCAGGTAACGGCTTCCCGTCCGGACGGAGCAAGATAGCTTCCCTCGAACCGCAGATCGGCGGCGATTGGCACGCCATTGTCGGCGAGCCCTTTTTCGAAGCCGGCGGCGCGCGCCATCGCTTCCTTGAAAAAGGAAGGCCCGGTGACATGGGCGACGCGGCGATGGCCCCTCTTCGCCAGATACTCGCCCATCAGATAGCCGCCGCCGAAATCGTCCAGCTGGACGCTGTCGACAGCATGGTTCGGCAGATGGCCGATGAAGACGGCGGGCACATCGAGGCTGAGCAGTTCGCTGTGCATGCCGTGCAGCGCGAAGTCGGCAACGATGACGCCGTCGACCCGCTTGCGCCCGATCTGGCGTAAATATTCGCGGCCGTGATCCTGTGAATGTCCGCCCGGCACGTCGGTGTTGAAGATCAGCATGTCGAGGCCGACCAGTTCGAGCGTCGACTGCGCCGTTTTCACCAGCTCCGGATAGAACGGGTTGCGGATGTCCGGGATCAGCATCGCGATGATGTTGGTGCGGCCGGTGCGCAGACTTTGCGCCTGCGGGTTCGGCGTGTAACCGAGTTCGTCGATCGCCGCTTGCACACGTTCACGCAGCGATTTCGACACCCGGTCGGCATGGTTGATGACATGCGACACAGTCGTGCGCGACACGCCCGCTCGCGTGGCAACTTTGGAAATCGTGCTCATGGTGACAGATTATGAGTACATGAATGCATTTGCAAATCGATTTTTTCCGGCGTCTCGCAAATTAGGGCCATCAGGCGGATTGCACAAATGCCAAAAGAAAAGGCCGGACTGTTGAGCCCGGCCAAGCGTGAAGGTCTATAACCTCGAGAGGGGAACACGCCGGACGCAATGGGAGGAGACATCCGACGCAGCTTAGATGTGGGTCTGTATTGGTGACGTTTCAACGACATAGCAGTGGACCAACGTCGCTGTTGCCATAGTGCCAGGAACGCAAAGCATTCGAAGGAAGCGGTGGATCGCAGCCGCCAGGTGGATACAAAGGGCGCCGAACGCAGGGCGGGGTCCATTGCTCCTGGTATTGGACTTCAGTCTGTAAGACTGTCGACCAAGGACCTGCACGGCCAAACTTTGGTCCGAGGCTGCTATCGCAAAAGCCCGAAAGGCGACAGTTTCAGGAACCGAGTTCCGATGGCCCCGTTGCGATGCCGACTGTTACAGGAGGCCGCTATGGACCCGAGCGTTCACCAGGCACGTTGGCTGCTTTTTCCGTTATTTGGCCTGTGTTTCGGGATCACGGCAATTGGATTCATAGTTGGCTGATGGTGGGAAGTCGGCGCTTTCGCCGAGAGACGCAACCAAAGGAAGGCAAAAAACTTGCGCAGTAAATAGTCCCTTCCTGCGCTAGCGAGACCCACCAGTTACCATCGTGGAACTGGTGGGTCTTGACGTCCCGGATGCAAACCATTGTTTTAAGCGTCACACGAATTCGAACAGGAGGCAGTACGACAGAGCCGTATGGTTAAGGGCATTTCCGACATGCGACTGGCAAGTTCACTGATGACGACCCGGAGACGAAGGACCGGATCTTCACGAGGACGTCGTGTCGGCATTTCTGTAGTCGTGTTGACCTTCATTCTCGTCGTGAGCCCCTATCGCGTCATGTTCGACGGACCGTCGCCGACGCTCGGCCCGCAAACTGCCTGGGCCAAAGATGGTGGTAGTGGTAGCGGGGACGGAAATGGCAATGGGAACGGGAACGGGAACGGCAATTCCGGCAATCCAGGTGGAAACTCTGGCAACTCAAACTCGAATAGCAATGCGGGCAAGGACAAAGCAAAGTCGCAGGAGGACAATCCCCCTGATCTGGCCCCTGCGGCAAACCCCGACAGCAAGCCGAAACTCTTCATCAATGCAACCACGGGAGACCGGGTCGAGGTGAGCGGGCCGAGCATTGGCGTGGTGCATTCGAACGGCCTCAGCGAGCGCATTGATAGCGGCCAATATGAAATGCGAGATGCCAAGGGCCGCACCATCATTCGGCGCCTGGCGACGCGTTCCGATCGGGACAGGTTGCTTGAAATGATCAACTGAGGGCCAGTTCACATAGCCGCGCCGTGCGGCAATTTCGGCTCAAGCATGATCGCGAACAGGCGGATGCCGGCGCTCAGTCGCGTCGCGCAAGGTCATCGCGGCTTCGGTCCTGTTGCTGACGTTGAGCTTGGCCAGGATTCGCGTCATGTGGTGCTTTATCGTTTTCTCATGCAGGTTCAGCCGAAGCCCGATCCGCTTGTTGCTCAGTCCCGCGGCCACCAGCGTCAGGATCTCCCTTTCGCGGCTGGTGAGTTCGGCAAGTCCGTCAGCTTTCGCCGGCTCATTTGATTGAGCCGACAGATCGGCCAACAGGCGCGCCGACAATTGTGGACAGACATATCGTTCGCCCGACGCTACCGTGCGCAGGATCGCAGCCAACGTCCTCGACCCGACCCCCTTCAGAACATAGCCCCTTGCCCCGCTCTGCAACGCGGTCATCACGTGCTGGTTTTCTTCCGAAACGGTCAGCATCACAATTTTCAGTGCCGGATGCCGCTCCAGGGCCGGTCCGATCACGCCAAGGCCACCTCCAGGAACCGAGATGTCCATCAGCAGAATGTCGGGCCGCTGGTCTTCGATTATCCGCAGGGCATCGTCTCTGCTGCTTCCTTCACCGACGATCTCGAACCCGCCGATCTGATCGAGCGTGCGCACAACGCCTTCCCTGAACAGCGGGTGGTCGTCGACGATGGCGAGTTTGATGGCTACTGTCATGTCTGCCCCATTTCAACGATGTTGAGGGCCATTCTTACGACTGTGCCACTCTGTGAGGAAGTCACGGTAAACTGGCCCCCGAGGCTTTCCACCCGCTCGCGCAGCCCAACGAGTCCCAGCCTCTCGGGACGCACGATTTGCGGGTCAAACCCAGCGCCGGCGTCGGACACTTCGATACAAACGCGCTCGCCGTCGAAATGTTTCTCGACCGACTGACCTTCACCTCCGGCATGGCGGAATCCATTGTTCAGCGCCTCCTGGACGAAGCGGAAGATGCAGATCTTGGCCGCTGGCGACAACGGCGTATGGCCGCCGGTCATCGATAATCTCACTTTGACGCCGGTTCGTTCTTCGTGCGCCTGTACGGCAAGCTGGAGAATCTCACCCAGTTCGGCATGCTCGATATGCGGCAGGACAAGGCCCTTGCTGATGCTCCTGATCTCGCGCATGGCATTGTCCAGATGTGCTTTGATGGCCAGCAATTCCTGTGCACGCTTCGATTGCGTCGTAGCGGGATCGCCAATGACGGGGCTGTCGATCCCCAGCGCCGCGAGAGCAACCAGTTGCGCGGGGCCATCGTGCAAGTCCGCACCGATGCGCCTGAGATAGCGTTCGTTAACTGCGGTGGCACGCTGCGAGGCACGCTGCACCCGCAGCCTCAACAGTCTGTTTTGAGCAAGCAGATCGGAAAGCTCGGCAATGCGCTGCTTCAACGAGCGGCTCTGCGAACTGATCGTGCGGCTGCCACGGAACACGATTGCCGACAGTCCGAGAAAGAAGGCCGCTGTGACGGCGGCAACGTCCAGCCAGGTTCGAATGAGTGCCTGATGCAGGTTTCTTTCAAAATCAGTGGCGACCTCGTAGAATTCCGAAACGGCTACCACTTCCCCCGACCATGGCTGCAGCACCGGATTGTAGATCTCGAGGAGATGCAAGCCGCTGGCTCTTTCGGCCTCGCTGTCCGGATCGTCGAGCTTGTCGAACTCCGAAACCATTTGGCCTGCGAATGCTGCCCGGAGATTGTCGCTGGGTTCAAAGCGCTTGCCCATCAATGTCTTGTCGGTCGAATACAGGATGGTTCCGTCGCGACGCCAGAGCTTGAACGATTCGAGCCTTGTGCCGAGTGCCCCTTGTCCCAGCGTTTCATCGAGCGCGTGGGCGACGCTCTCGTCGAGGACTTCGCTCTTGCGCATATCCGGAAGCAGCGGCGCGATAACGCTGTCCACGTAAAGAGCCGTAGCGGAAGCCGAATTCTGCGTGACCACGGCTTCTATGTGGCTCGTGACTGAAATCCCGACCACCACCATGGCCGACAGGGAGAATAGACCGCCCGCGAGCAGGAACTGCGTGGCCAGCGACAGCGCATTCCAGCGGTCGACGAGGCTTGTCAGCCTGTGTGGCCTGGTATTCCGAATGGCCCGCTCGGCAGCACGCCGCACCAGTGGCGCGATTCTGGAGAGCCGGCTAATCCGCTGTCGAACGTCGCTAAAAGACGCCATCCTAGGTGTGTAACCGATCAATCGCGATGGAACTAGGGCCTGATGAGAGGGCGAACAGCGCATCCGGCGCTTTTTTGCGCAAACCGTCTCATTGCGTCGTTCGGTAAAGCTCGGACGCGGCCTGCTTCAGTGCCGCCCGTCCATCCGGCCTCAGATACATCATGTGCCCGCCCTCCAGCACCTCGCTGCGAATGGGCTTTGCGCCGGCAAGCGAAGGAATTTGACCAAGCAGGTAGCGCGAGCCCATATACGGTGTCACCAGGTCGCTGTAGCCGTTGACGATCAGCACGCCGAGGCTGGGGTTCAGCGTGCGCGCCTGCTGAAGGTCGTCCATGACACCCGCATAGCCCTGACGCGTCGGGCTCGTTCCATAGTCCCAATTGCCGCTGACTTCGCGGTTGAGAAGCCGATAGCTGATATCCGTACGGAAGTTCAATTCATCACGCACATAGCCGACGAAAGCGGAGGTGAGCGCCGGCACGCTTCGATCGAGCACCGGATCGGGACCCTCGACTCCCAGGCTCTCTGGCGCCACGTCCGCTGTAGCGATGTTGCCGTCATAGGCGCTGAGAACATTGCCCTTTGCCCGTGCAAACTCCTTGGCGAAGAGCCCTATGGGAATGCGTGCAAAGTGCCGCTGGACGAGATCGAGCGGCAGACCGGTGATTGCGGCGACACGCTGGCTCGCCAGGCGTCCACCTTGCTCCAGCCCACCGGCCAGCGCGGCCAGATAATCGCCGAGCGCATAGCGTTCGACTTCGGCCAGCCGCTCCTGCAGAGCCGGGCCGGAAACGCCTTCGCTGTGCAGGCGCACTGCCGCCAGCGACGGCAGTTCCAGCGCCCAGTGGAGCGGCTGGAACTCGTCCGGGCGCACCAGCGTGAATTCGAGCGCCGGCGAAATCAGCACGACGCCGCTCGGGCTGATGCCGATGTCTTCCTGAAGCTTCCTGGCGAGCAATGCTGCTCGGAAGCCGCCATAGCTCTCGCCAGCCAGGAAGACAGGCGATGCCGTTCGGTTCGTCTGCGCCAGATAGAGCCGGATAAACGCGCCTATCGACGCGGCGTCCTGGCTGACGCCCCAGAAGCTGTGTGCTTCCGTGCCGGGCGCTTCACGGCTGTAACCGGTTCCGACAGGGTCCACAAAGACCAGGTCCGTCATGTCAAGCCAAGTGTCGGGGTTATCGAACAGCCTCTGTGGCGGCGGCAGGAAACTTCCATCGGCCGCAGTCGCCAGGACCCGCGGACCGAGCGCGCCGAGATGAAGATATGCGGAAGCTGCTCCCGGACCGCCATTGAACACGAAGGTGATCGGGCGCCGCGGATCCGGTCCCATGTCTTTCCCGGGGTGCAGAGCATAGGCGACATAGAAAATCTCGGCGGTGATATCGCCTTTGCCGGACGGCAATGACAGCGTGCCGG
Source organism: Mesorhizobium sp. M1348 (assembly GCF_040317925.1). Lineage (NCBI taxonomy): Bacteria > Pseudomonadati > Pseudomonadota > Alphaproteobacteria > Hyphomicrobiales > Phyllobacteriaceae > Mesorhizobium > Mesorhizobium sp. M1348. Next base: position 249,877 of record NZ_JAMYLH010000005.1, read on the forward strand.
CCTTGGCCTCGTAATCGAGCGTGCGTCCGGCAATGGAGATCGAATGATCGGAAGTCTGCGGCGGTGGCAGGAGCGAGAGAACCCCGCCCGTGGGCGGCGGCCGCTGGGCCGTCTCCGCATGACCGACCCCGGCGCCGGCAGCCAACAGCAGAAGAGCGAGGGCGATTTCTTGCAGCTTGATAGGCATGACGTCTCCGGAACAATTGGCTGGAAACTAGCACACCGTCGGCCGAACCAAAGTCACAGCACCGTGCGTCAGTACATCTGACAAGAAGGGGTCGGGTTTGGAAATCCGATGCCCAGGCGGAAGATAGGGCGCGAGGGTCACGGCGGCAGCCTCAACCTCTTGCAGCGGATGCGTGCGGCGGAATGGCGGACCAAACGACTTCGTGAATTTTGTGCCGGTTGACTCGATTGGCCCACTTCCTAAGTTGGCATTCGGGGCTCCCGTCCAATCCGAAGTTGGTATGACATCTTTCCACACCCGAAAGCTTGCCCTTCTCCTTCTATCGGCAAGCGCCTTCATCCTGTCTTCCTGCGTCATGCCAGACGACACGTCGAGCACTGCGAAGGAGGACGCCACGGCGGCGGCAGCCCGCAAGGAGATGGTCGGCCTTAGCGAGGCGGACGTTCGAATGTGCGCCGGCTTTCCGACCGCCACTGCCGCTGTCGGCAAATCCGGCCAGATCTGGACCTATCAGCGCGTCGTTCAACGTGGCAATCTCAACATTGTGGTTCCGACGGTGGCCATTGGCCCCGTTCCGGCGCTCGGAGGTTCCGTCAACGTCGCCCCCGGCGGCTATTGCAACACACAAATTCGAATGGTTGACGGTCATGTTGCCGAGGTTGCCTACGCCGGCGACAACAACCTGCCGAACAACCGCGATGCGCTCTGTGTCAGCACGGTGGACGCCTGTGTCGCCTATGCCCGTCAGTATCATCCAAGCAGGGCAATAGGCCGTACAAGATAGCGGGATGAGTGGCATTGCCGCTGATCTGAACGCCTGAAGTTTTCTGGTTTGCCGACTAATGATTATCCTAGATCTCGATTGAGCATCACCGATTTGACCTGATATTCCCCGCTCTCAACCGCCGACCCCATCGCGAATAGCGGAGAAATAGCGGTCGGTTCCGACCTGCCCGCCCTTGAGGGCAATTTCCAGCCCGTCGATCGCCTTGATGCGCGAGTGCGCCACACAAAGCGGCGAACCCGGCGATGCCGGCAGCGGCATTCGCACCGTCAGCGCGTCGACGCCCATCTGGCCCAGTGCATGGCTCGACGTGTCGCCGCCGGCGATGACCACGCGCAGTAGCTTCTCTTGAAGCGTCAGTTCGCGGAGAAGCTCGCCAAGGCCGCGGCCGAGCTTATGGCGGGCGCCTTCCCGGAGGTCGATTTCAGCACCGCGGTCGGCCGCAGGTCCGAGCGCGGTGTAGAGGATGACGCTCCGCCCGGCCCGTAGGCTGGAGCGGCCGGTTGCAACCGCGCGCGCAATAGCGTCGTTCGAAGCCTCGGAAACCAGTTCGACCGGGTCGAGCTCGATCCCGTCGAAGCCTTCGGCCAGAGCATGCCGGATCTGTCGTTCCGTCGTCGGCGAGCAGCTCCCCGAGACCACGGCGATCCTGCCGGCAGCGCCCGGCGGCGAAAAGGCGGGTTTGGCATCCACGATCCGGTTCGATGCCCATTCGGCCAGCAAGGCATATTCGATGCCCGAAGAGCCGACGACGAAATAACCGCCCGGCTTGCGAGCGCGCCAAATCTCCTTGCCGGCAAGCGCCTGGGTTTCCGGGCTATCGACATCGACAAGCACGATACCTGTGCCATTCTCCACAAGCCGGTCGAATGCTTCCGACCGCGACGCAGACTGCAGCGTCGCCAGGTCGACCAGCCCAGACCTGAGGTCGGTCTGGCGCGACAGATGGATCAGCAGGTCGGATTCGTCCATCGGCGTGGTCGGATGGCGGCTCATCACGGGATGGCGGTCGATGCGGAAATATTTTTCGCGATAGGCAGCGAAGAGATGACCGAAGGCGGTGTAGCGCTTCAGCTGCGGCGCGCCGACCACCAGCGGCACGCTGCCTTGCCGGAAAACCGAGCGGCCGATCTCGATCGCCCGGCCGATGCTGCCGATCGCCGGGCTGGAATCGAAGGTCGAGCAGACCTTGTAGTGGCAGATCTCGGCGTTGACGGTCTTCAGCCAGGCGAAGGCATCTCGCAGATGCGTGTCCATCCACAGCGGTGTCTCACTGCGGCTGGTGCCGGCCAGCCCGAGGGCGCGGCAATGCGCGAATTGCGAAAGCAGCGCCTCGTCCGGCCGGCGCATGAACAGCACGGTCGGCACGCCGCCGAGCTCGAGCGCCTCCATGACGTCGGTGGAGCCGGTCAGGTCGTCGCCATAGTAACTCAGAAGCAGGTTTTGCATGGCGTCAGGCCGCCTCGCCGCCGCCGAACTTCTCGATCGACCGCGCCAGCTCGACATGGCCCAAGGCATAATCCGCCAACGGAATGTCTTGGACCGCTGCTTGCCAGGCTTGCTGCACGGCGCGGACGCCGGCGCCCGGCCCGTCCGGGTGGCTGACGATGCCACCGCCGCAGAGATAGAGAAGATCGACCGTCCGGCCGGTTCGCTGGAAGGTTTCAGGCGCCTGCCCGCCCCACTGGCCGGAGCCGGCGACCGGCAATGCGCAATCGGCCGGCGAAAAGATCGGCGTGGTCACCGCCTTGAAGGATTCGACAAAGGACCAGTCGGGTTCCCAGTATTTCGAGGCGATGCCGTTGATCTGGAACTGGTCGACGCCGAGCAGCCGCCAGAACTGCTGCCAGACCTTGAAATCCATACCGAGGCCGGGATGACGGGTGAGAATGTCCCAGCCATTGCGGTGGGCATGGAGCACCAGGCTGGAGCGTTTTCGAAGGTAAGCCATACCGCCGAAACCGATCGAATTGATGTTGACCACCGCGCAATTGCCGCCGGCCTTTGCCACCAGGTCGTGGTTTCGCATCATCTCGTCGGGATCGGCATGTGAGATGCCGAAGGCATACATGACCTTCTTGCCGGTCTTCTGCTCGTGGTCGACGATCAGCGGCATGATTGCCCTCACCCGCTCCGACAGCGGTGAATAGGCCGGGCTCATCAGCTTCTCGTCATCCTTGATGAAATCGACGCCGGCGGCAATCAATTCTTGCACCATCGCGGCCGTCTCGTGCGGGCGGAGCCCCAGCGCCGGCTTGACGATGGTCCCGATGATCGGACGACCCGCGACGCCGGTCAGCGTGCGGCTGCCTGCGACGCCGAATTGCGGACCCGGATGCGTGCCCCGGTACTCCTCGGGTAGCTTCATGTCGACCACACGAATGCCGGACAGGCCCTTGATCGAAAACGTGCCGCCGATGGCGATAGTCATCAGCGCCGACAGGTCGGTGCCGATGGCGTCCAGCGGAAACGCGATGTCGACGTCGGCGCGCTTGACCGGGCCGTTGCTGGCTTCGGGGCAGGTTTCGGGAAGAGACGGCCGATCCGCATCCGGCAGATGCCGTATCGCCAGGACCCGCGCCGCGACCCTGGCCTTGAGTTCTTCGGTCTCGCCGGCCAGCGCGACGAAGGTTCCGGTCGACTGGTCGCTTGCGATCTTGGCCGCCAGCGCCTCGATATTGCCGGGCGTTTCGATGCGATAGGTGAGAACAATCATATTTGCGCGGCCTGTCAGGGTGGTTCGAAAAAGGTTCCTTGGCCCTCGAAATCTGGTATAATGAGTACATAAGCATTGCAAGCCCTATCCGGCTTGGCAGGTAAGGGCGAGCCGGCAACAGGCGTTCCGGGATTCACGGCGGAAATGCTAGGTATAGGCCGGTCAAAGGAGTGATTCGCGACGATGAACCGTTCGGAGCCGATCGTCCGGCGCAAGCTTTCCGACGAAGTATTCTTGAGACTGAAGCGCCTGATCACCAGCGGCGAATTGCTGCCGGGTGACGACATGCCATCGGAGCGCGAATTGATGGAGCGCTTCGAGGTCGGCAGGCCGGCGATCCGCGAGGCGATGCAGGCGTTGAGCAATATGGGACTGGTCGCGATCTCGCATGGCGAGCGGGCCAAGGTGCTGCAGCTGACCGCCAAGTCGATCATCAAGCAGGTCGACGGCGCAGCCAAGATCATCCTGTCGTCATCGAAGGACACGCTCGAGCACCTCAAGAACGCGCGCATCTTCTTCGAGCGCGGCATGGTCAAGGAAGCTGCAGAAAAGGCCACAGCCGAGGACGTGCAGCGGCTGCGGGCAACGGTCGCCGAGCAGCGCAGCCATCGTGGCGACTCGGAAGCCTTCATATCCGCCGACATGAAATTCCACACCCAGATCGCGGCAATATCCGGCAACCCGATCTATGTCGCCGTCAGCGAGGCAATGCTTGGCTGGCTAAAGGAATACCACACCGAAATGCTGATCTGGACCGGCAAGGAAAAGTTCACGCTGACCGAGCACGAAGAGATCATCGGACGCATCGAAGCCAAGGATGTGGATGGCGCCGAGAAGGCGATGATCAAGCACCTCGAACGCTCGCGTGCGCTCTACGTGATGAACTCCGGAAACTGAAAATCTAGAGCAAGGTCCCGACCGGCGTAGCGGCCGGCACCGTGCTCTCGGCCTACTGACTGACCACAGATCAGCCTGAGCCCGGACCGACGCAGTTTTCTGTTGCCGTCTGAATCCGATGTATTTGCCGCGTGTTTTCATTCAGCGATTTCAGCATTTGTAGTTCCCAGCCATGGATTTCCGCGGGCGGCGTCGTCGGCAGCCCGCATGCGGCCATCCTGGAGGCGCCGCGGTTGCTCTTGAATTGGCAATTTTGACAAAGACTATGCTAGACTTGCCAGTCGACGAGAACGACACTGGAGTACCGCAATGGCTGTCAGGAGCCTCCACGTTGTGATCTGGCTGCCGTCGAATTTCTATTCGGCCGTTGTCTCGACGCTCGTGGAAATGTTTCAGCTTGTGAATGACGTCTGCCGTTCACAGGTTCTTTCATGTGAGTTCGTTTCAAGGGGCGCGCCGTCGACATCAAGCACCGGAATTTCCTTCCCGACAAAGGCTCAACCATCCCGGAAAATGGATGTCCTGATTCTCATTGCGATGCCGGGTGTCGAGATTCCCGAGCTTCTGCGCTCGCTCGACGAGGAGAGTGAACATTCAAAACCGCTGATCGCGCTCGCACAACAGCAGGGCGCAATCATCGCAGCACATTGCGGTGCATGTTATCTGCTCGCCAATTCAGGATTATTGGACGGCAAACGCGCAACGATATCCTGGTGGCTGAAAGCCGAGGCAAGCCGCCGGTTTCCGCAAGTGCGATGGGACGCTTCCCGCTTGCTCATTCGCCAGGACCGCCTTTACACATGCGGAGGCGGGTTTTCCGGGCTCGAACTCGCCAGGGCTTTGCTGATCGATCTGGGCTTCTCGAAGGAGGAGCGAATCATTCGAAAACTTCTGGTTCTTCCTCCGCCGCGCAAATTCCAGAGTCCCTACGAATTTCCTCTCGACGAAATTTCGAACGAGGCCAGCCCATTCGAGAACAAGCTGCGCGAGCTCTCGAAAGACAAGATGTCGGAAATCGATCTGAAATTTCTCGCAACCGAATTGGGCATGTCTTCGCGAACCCTGTCTCGCAGATTTTTCGACGAACTCCAGACAACGCCGGGAAAATGGATCCAGGAACGGCGGCTGGAGTTGGCAAAATCCATGCTTGAGGAAACGAAACTGAGCGTGTCAGAAATTTGCTATCGGGTGGGATATCAAGACGTCGCCTCGTTCAGCCGTCTTTTTTCCAAGACAACTGGAATGGCGCCAGGCGAGTTTCGAAAGCAAATCCGGTGACAAGTCGGCAACGGAAGTGCTGCGGCTGCGGGCAACCGCTGCGGAAGGCGGCTACCCATGAACCTCGGCAAATGACTTCAGCCGACCCGCACGATTGCGTAGGGCGTCATCACAAGACGGTCTCGGCCCGACGCGTCTTGCTGAATCTGGCGTGACATTCGTCCATCCCAAATCTTGAGAGGGCCCTGATCGGAGCCGAGCCCGGAAACGTCGACCGGAACGTCGTCCGGGGTAAGATTCGCCAGCCAGACGATGATCTTGCCTGTCTGGGAGCGGCCGGCCAGCGCCAGCACCCGCGTCTCATCAGTCGTTGTCGCCGCCACATGCGCATGGCCGGCCAGCTCGCAAAGTCCTTTCACCGCGTGGAAAATCGGCCGGGGTGTACCTTCTTCGACAGGTTCGCCCGACGAGGCCAGTACGCCGAATGGTCCGGTGAAGCTGCAGAGCGTGAGCATTTCGAGCCCGGCCGGCGCAACATGTGCGGCATAGCCGATCGTCCATGCGGCCCCGAACAGCCCGGCATGGCGCGGGTCGCGGTCGGCCATGGCGATGCGCTGATTGTCGGGATTGGCCTTGGTCGCGCCGCCGTAAGGGTTCTGGCGCATGGCAATGGTCGACGGCCCGATCCGGTAAGGTTTTGTTCCAAAGATCGCCCGTACAGACGCCGTTATGAAAGGCAGTGCCTCCAGCGATTGCATGACGCTGAGATCGTCGGCGGCATGCACGATCGGGGAGGTGCAATGCGTGACGAAATCGAGCGGATCGGCCGGCACACGCTTGCGGTTGAGTTCGGTGAAATAGCTGAACATGCCGCCGCCGAGGCGGGTGTCGGGAAAGGCGCGCCGCGCCGCGGCATAGACGTCTTCGAGCGGCGGGCATTGCGGCCACGCGCTGCCCGGTGGCGTCGACTGCCGGTCGACCGAGGGCGAGACGGCAATGGCCGAAAGCTTGAGCCCGGCCTGGCGCACCCTGTCGGCGACGCCTGAAAGCTCGGCGTCGAGATCGCCGTCGCCGGCAATGACACATTCGAGCGTTGTCCGGACCGGATAGGCGGCGGCGAGCCTGGCATAGGACCGCAAGGCGGCGAGCCCGTGGCCGCGCGTCGGGTCATAGTGGAACATCAATTGCTGCGGGCCAAGCCCGGACAGCACCGACAGCTTGCCCAGCGCCGCCTCGACCTCATCCGGGTAGATGATAACGCCGATATCCGGCAGCACCGGTCCGGCTTGGCCGAGCCTGACACGAATCGGTTCGGCACTTGCCGCGGCGGCCGGCACTTTCCCGCGACCCGCCACCCGCAAGCTGATGGTTTGGCGGAAGGTCTCGCCGGCCGGCAGCACGTATGGCCATGGCAGCGCGAGCGGCCGGACATAGGTCTTGTAGGAGGCATCCGACCAGTTGCGCTGGTCCTCCATCTCGAAGGTATCGCCTTCCATCCGGCATTCGGCGGTGACGCCCGGCCGGACCTGGTGGGTGATCGCCCGCAGATCCTTGAACGGCTGCCAGGGATCGATCAGCTCTGGAAGCCTGGTCGCGACCACGCTGCCATCGGTATGCTCGACCGTGACCGGGCTGCCGGCCAGGCCGGCGATCGGATGCAGGATGCAGAAACCACAGCGATTGGTTTCGAAATCGCTGTCGGGAAGAGCGCTCACGTCGAAGACCAATTGGCCATCGGCGGAGCCCTTGATGGTCGCGCGGAAGTCGAGCCGGCTGCCGTCCGGTGCCCGGCAATTTGCCGAATAGCTGACGGAAAAAGCCTCGGCATCCTGCTCGATAACAAGGTTGGTGAGCCCCGGCTCGTAGGTGCCCCAGTCGCGATCCCTGACGATGTAGGCGATGGCGCGCAAAACTTCGGTGTCGCCGTGCCGGATGGTGCGCAGATTGCCGTTGACGAAGTCCGCCGTCAGCGCGCCGGCGCGCAGCCTGACCGGTTCGGCTTCAACGGCACGTGTACCGTAGAGGAGGAAGGCGTCGGCTGTCATTTCAGCAAGGCGTCGAGTTGCACCGGTTCGCGGCTTGCGGCGCCGGCGTACGCTGCCTCGACCAGCGCTAATGTCTTCAGGTTGTCCGCGCCCGAGGTCGCGGGCTCGGTTCCATTGGTCAGGCAATCGACCCAATGCTTTTGAATGGCGACGACGCTTTCCTGGATGTTGTGCCACGGCCGCGATGCCCAAGGCAGCAGCGGCGGCGAGACGTCGCTGACGGCCGTCCCGCTCCTGCCGGTGACGGTGAGGCGGTAGCCCTGCGCCAGCCGGATCGTGCCGTCCTTGCCGTCGAGCTCGATCAGCGTCTCGGGAAACGGCTCTGTCGCGAGCTTGCTTGCATAGCTGCAATCGACCACGGAAGTGGCGCCGCTCGTATGGTCCATCAGCATCGTCGCAACGTCCTCGCCGGCAATGGCAGGGTTGACGCGCGCCGTTCGGGCGGTGACCGTCGAGACGTCGCCCAGCAGAAAGCGGGCGATGTCGAGGATATGGATGCCGAGATCCTCGATAATGAAGCGCTTGCCGGTCGCAAGATAGGGCTGGCCGGAAAACACGTCATAGGCAGAGCGGAACGAGATCCGTCCGAAGAAGGGCGTGCCGACCTCACCGCTGTCGAGTACGGCGCGCACCGCCTGGATCGGCGACTGCCAGCGAAAATTTTCATGCACCATCAACGGCACGCCGGCGTCGGCACAGGCCTTCACCATCGCCTTGGCATCGGCAAGCGTCGGCGCAAACGGTTTTTGGCAAATTGCCGGAACGCCGTGCTGCGCCGCCATCTCGACGAGCGTTCTGTGGCTTGGTGCGGTGGTGGCGATGTCGACGAAATCCAGCCTTTCGCCGGCAAACAAAGCGGCCGCATCGGTATAGCGCCGCGCAATCCCGAACTGGTCGCCGACGACCCGCAGCCGGTCCGGATCGCGGTCGCAGATAGCCACGATCGAGGCGCCCTCCACGTCGCGCCAGGCATGCATCTGGTTGACGGCAAAGAAGCCGCAGCCGATCAGCGCTCCACGCAGCTCCGCCATGTCAGCCGGCCTTTGCCATCTGCATCAGCGTGACACGGCTCTGCAGCCGGCGCTGTGCCTGGTCGACGACGACGGCGACGATGATGACGAGGCCCTTGATCACCATCTGCCAGAACGAGCTCACCCCCATCATCACCAGCCCGTCCGAAAGGATGCCGATGACGAAGGCGCCGACAATGGTGCCGCCGATGGTACCGCGTCCGCCCGACATCGAGGTGCCGCCGAGCACTGCCGCGGCAATGGCGTTGAGTTCGAAGCTCTCTCCGGTCGCCGGATGCGAGGCCATTAGTTCGGACGAGATGATCAGCCCGACGATCGCCGCGCAGAAGCCGGAGAACATGTAGACGAACATCTTCACCATGTTGACGCGGACGCCTGAAATCCGCGCCGCCCGCTCATTGCCGCCAACGGCAAAGATGTGGCGGCCGAGCGGGGTGTATTTGGCGAGATAGGCCGCCCCTAGCGCAACAACGAGCAAAATCCACAGCGCGACCGGCAGGCCAAGCAGCCGGCCGGCGCCAAGAAAGCCGAACCCGGTGGTGCCGAGCTCCGGCTTGCCGACGAGATTGGGGAAGGTGCGCCCGTCGGACGACAGCAGCGCCAGGCCGCGCGCGACATAGAGCACGCCGAGCGTGGCGATGAACGGCGCAACGTTAAGCCTGGTGATCAGCAAGCCGTTGACGGCGCCGATCAATATGCCGACGGCAAGCGTGATCAGCGCGATCTCGAAGACGTTGAAATAGATGGTATAGCCGACCTGCAGGTCGACGCCGTTGAGCACGAGATAGCCGGCCACCATGCCGCACAGGCCGACGATCGAGCCGACCGACAGGTCGATGCCGCCGGTGATGATGACGAAGGTCATGCCCATTGCGAGGAATGCGTTCAGCGCCACGTGCTTCGACATCAGGATAAGATTGGCGGCCGAGAGGAAATTGGGGGCAGCTATCGAGAAGAACAACAGCACGGCGATCAGCGCGATGAACGTCCTCGCCTTCATCAGCGTCAGCAGGACCGAGCCGCTCGAAATGGAGTTGACCGCCGCCTTGGCTGGAATGTCAGTCATGCGCCTTGCTCTCCGTGCGGGACCGGTCCGTGGCCGAAGGCCGAGGCAGCGACAAGTGCGGCCTCCGTCGCCTCTGCGCGATCGAACATACCGGTCAATTTTCCATTGCTCATCACTGCGATGCGGTCGGACAACGCCATCACCTCATCGAGATCCGAGGTGGCAAACAGGATCCCCAGGCCGTCGCGCGACAGCTTGCGCATGGTGCGGAACACGTCGGCCTTGGCGCCGACGTCGATGCCGCGGCTGGGCTCGTCCATCAGCAGCACCTTCGGTCCAGTGAGCAGCGCTTTGCCGATCACCACCTTCTGCTGGTTGCCGCCCGACAGCGACGAGACTTCCTGCGCCGGATCGGCGACCTTGATGGCCAGTTCGCGCACCGTCTGGGTCACCGCCTGTCGTTCGGCGGCACCACGAATGTGGAACAGGCGCACGAACCGCGACAGGCTGGCCAGCGTCAGATTGCTGGCGACGGAGAGGATCGACACCAGCCCTTCGCGCTGGCGGTCTTCGGGGATCAGCGCCAGCCCGCGCCGGATGCGCCGCGTCGTGTCCCGCTCGTGCACCTTTTTGCCGGCAATGAATATCGTGCCGGTCGAATGGCCGTGGCGGCCCATGATGCAGTCGAACAGCTCGCTGCGTCCGGCGCCCATCAAACCGTAGATGCCGAGGATTTCGCCGGCGCGCAGCGACAGCGAGACGTGATCGACCGCAAGCCCGCCGGTGACGCGCGGCAGGCAGATGTCCTCGGCGCGGAATATCTCTTCGCCCGGCACATGGCCGTCGGCCTTGGCGAAGTCCTTGGCGTCCGAGCCGATCATCTGCCGCACGATCCACTGGGTGTCGACGTCTTTCATCTCCGCCTGGCCGGTGATGCGCCCATCGCGCAGCACGGTGATGGTGTCGCCGATGCGGATCAGTTCCTCGAGCCGGTGCGAGATGTAGACGATCGCCACGCCGCGCGCCTTGAGATCGGCAATCACCTTGAACAGTATCTCGACTTCTGCCGCGCTCAGCGCCGAGGTCGGTTCATCCATGATGAGAATGCGCGCATCGAGCGAAACCGCCTTGGCGATCTCGACCAGCTGCTGCTGGCCGATGCGCAGATCCTCGACCAGCATGTCCGGCCGGATGCCGGCCTCCAGGCGTTCAAGGAATTCCGCCGCGCGGCGCTCCTGCTCTTTGCGGTCGATCTTGCGGAAACGATTGGTGATCTCGCGGGTGGCGAAAATATTTTCGGCGACCGTCAGATTGCCGAACAGGTTCAGCTCCTGGAACACCATGCCGATGCCGCGATTCACCGCATCCCCGGATGACGAGAAGGAAACCTCCTCGCCGTCCAGCAGGATGCGCCCGAGCGTCGGTTGCTCGACACCGGCGATGATCTTCATCAGCGTCGATTTGCCGGCTCCGTTTTCGCCGACAAGCACGTTGACCGCGCCCTTGCGCACCTCGAAATTCGCCCGCTTGACTGCGACGGTGCCGGAATAGACTTTCGAGACATCCTCCAGCTTCAGGATGACATCTTGATCGCCGCTCATGGCTTCGGCCCGATCTCTGCCTCCGCCGGCGTCACCAGCGGCAGGTCCTGGCCACTGCCCGGCGTATAGGCGCCAAGGACCTTGACGCTGCGGCCCTCGAGTGCCTCGCGCGGCAGCTTGGAAAGCACGGTCTTGTCGGCATAGGCGTTGAAAGCCTTGCCGAACTGGGCGAAGTCGATCTGGTTGGTGAAATCATTGAACTGGATGAAGTCGAGGCTGTCGCGCAGCGCGGTTCCGCGCATGGCGGGGCCGATCTGCACCCGCGCGTCCGCCTTGCCGTCGCCATCGGCATCGACGTCCATCGTCGCCGCCCGTGACTGTGTGTTGGCTGCAACGATCTTGCCCTCGAGCCGAACGGCGAAGGTCCATGGCGAATTCGCCTGCTTCTTCGGATTGCCGTATTTGGCGCCGGCAGCGGCGGGGTCGGTCTTGGCCAAGGCATGAACCTCGGCAAACGGCCCGGCCTTCTGCTGTAGATAGGGTATCACTTTCGTCGCCCAGATGTCCTCGACCATCTTGTCGGGATTGAACGCGGAGCCAGTGCCGCCGTTTTCCGCTGACGGCGTCGGCAGGATCTTGCAGGCGGTCAGGCTGCCTATTGCTGCGAGGAACAACGCGACAAGGATCGGCCGGATCAGCGTGTTGAACATGTCGGCTCGTTCGGCATGGCGGTCAGGAGCACCCAGAGAAATGGAAGCAAGGGCGAAATGGAAGCAAGGGACGAACCGGAGGCTCGTCCCTTGCTGCTTGATGTTACGCCGGCTCAGTTGGTGAGCGCGAACGTCTCCAGCTTGGCGGCATTGTCGCCATTGACCAGGACGCAGTCCATCAGCTGCTTTTCTTCGGCGGGAGACTTCTTGTTCTTGATGAAGTCGTTGGCCTGCTCGACCGCCATCTGCGCCTGCGCGAAGGCCGGCTGCAGGACTGTCGCCTTGATGCCGCCGGAGGTGATCGAGTCGCGCACATCGTTCGACCCGTCGAAGCCGACGACGATGACGTCCTTGCGGCCGGCAGCGGCAAGTGCCGCATAGGCGCCCATCGCCATCGTATCATTGCCGGAGATCACGCCCTTGATATCGGGATTGGCCTGAAGGATCGATTCCATCTTTGAATAGGCCTCGGTCTGGCTCCAGTTGGCCGACTGCTGCGCCACCATCTTCAGGTCCGGATAGTCGTCGATGACGTCGTGGTAACCCTTGGAGCGGATGCCGGCATTGGTGTCGGATTCCTTGCCGACGAGCTCGACGAAATTACCCTTCTCGCCCATCAGCTTGACGAATTCCTGCGCGCCGAGTTGGGCGCCCTGATAATTGTTGGAGACGATCTGCGCGACGGCGACACCAGTGGCATTGATCTCGCGATCGATCAGGAAGGAAGGAACGCCTGCGTCCTTGGCTTTCTGCACCGCGGCGACGGTGGCGTCGGCGCCGGCATTGTCGAGGATGATCGCCTTGGCGCCGCGGCCGATCGCCGTGTCGATCAATTCGGACTGCTTGTTGGCGTCGTCGTCATGGACGAGCACCAACGCCTCGTAGCCGAGTTCCTTAGCCTTGGCCTCCGCGCCGACAGCTTCCGCCTTGAAGAACGGATTATCATGCGAGGGCGTGATGATGGCGATCAAATCCGCCGCATAGGCGGGTGCGGCGGTGCCAAGCGCCAGTATGCCGGCAAAAGCCGCAAGCGTCATTCTGCGTGTCAGTTTCATGTATTCCTCCCGTTGAAAATCCGCGCCTTGTCCCAAGGCTATATGCATTCGATTTCGTTAGCCGGCCGTAGGCGGCGGGTCGCGTCAGATTCACAAGCCTTTGCCGGCTTCAACTCGACGGATCGCTCCCCCTATCCCTCCACTCATCCAGCCCCTGAGCCTGTTGCGAAGCTTGACGGTCCGATCCATTGAACAGCTAAGCCAACTGGTATAATGAGTCAATGACAATTTCAGGTGATATGTTCCGGAAGACGCGTCGCGCCCTCAGGTGATGCGCTGAATGCTCGCGGCAATCTCCTCCGGCTCGAACACCCGCTTCCAGTCGTCGCGCATCAGCACCGGCTTGCCGAACTCTATCGCCTTGTTGCAGGCGTCGGAGAACACGCCTTTGGTCTCGCCGAAGATGACGGCGCCAAGCACGTTCATATGGCCAAGCAGGAAATCGAGCGCCGCCTGCTTGTCGACCCCGCGCGCCACCACCTCGTCGACCGCCTCTTTCATGACGACGAGCAGCGAGGCGCATACCGTTTCCGAAAGGCCGGGCTCGAGCAGCGCCATCTGATCGACAGTGACGCGATGCGAGCGCATAACCGGCGCCCAGATGATCTTTGCGATCGCCTCACCCTTGGCGAAATCTCCCTCCGGTCCCTGCATCAAGGCGCTGACCATGTGCTGCTTGGCCTTGACGCCGCCGAAATAATCCTTCTTGGCCGCCATGTCGGTCTCGTCGTTGAAGATCGGCGGATGGCACGGGTGGGTGACGAAATAGGTCAGGTCCGGTCGCTTCGGCAAATGCCCGGCGAAAGGTGCCGCGGCGTCGAGCACGACAACCATCGTGCCTGATGCAAGCTTGCTCTCGATGCTCGCCGCGACCTTGCCGATATGCGTGTCCGGCACCGCCAGGATCACCACATCGGCGCCATCAAGCGCCTCATCGGCGCTGACGGCATCGATGTTGAGGCCCGACTTAAGCCGCTCGCGGCCGGCGTCGCTGACCTCGACATGGCGTATCGTGTAGGGAGATCCGCGAAAATTGGTCGACAGGCGGTAACCCATTTTGCCGCCTGCACCAAACAGCGCAATCGTTGTCATGTGTCCGTTACTCCTGATTACCAACGACGGCCCTGCCGATCGTCCCATTGACTTGTATGCACATTGCCGCCGGCTGGCGGATTAGAAAAGGCGGAAAGCCGCCGCTTAAATGACGTTCCCCTGGACGATGTCGTGGGCACCGTCCAGCACAGCGCCGCTAGGCGGAGCATGCTATATCAGGTACACATTATACCAGCATACCAAATTGGCAAGCGGCGTGGCACGGCTCTGACCAATTGTTTGGCCGTCGTTTACCTCCTGTTCAACGGCAAAGAGCGATCATCGCGCTGAACCGCCGATCGGCGGGATGATTCGCAGCCAACAAAGGCCCATGCTCGAAACGTCACTCTACAGCCCGGTCAAGACCTTCCTCGAAGGCCTGGGATTTATGGTCAAGGGCGAGATCGGCGGCTGCGATCTGCTGGCGCTGAGTGCCGACTCTCCACCGATCGTCGTCATCTGCGAGCTGAAGCTGAAGTTCAATCTCGAGCTGGTCCTCCAGGGCGTCGACCGTATGGCGGCGAGCGATGAGGTCTGGCTCGCGGCATGCGTGTCGGCCCGTGGCAAAGGCCGTGAGAGCGATGTGAGATACCGCAATCTCTGCCGTCGCCTCGGCTTTGGCCTGCTTGGCGTGCGGGCGAACGGCGAGGTTCAGGTGCTGCTCAGCCCGGCGGCATTGGCCCCGCGTCGGGATCCCCGTCGCCGCTCGAAACTAATCGACGAACATCGGCGTCGGCAGGGCGATCCCGTCGCCGGCGGCGGCTCGCGTGCGCCGATCATGACCGCTTATCGCCAGCAGGCACTGGCATGCGCCGCAGCGCTCGCCGATGGTCCAAAGCGGCCACGTGACTTGAAGCCCAACCTGCCGAACGCACCCAAGATCCTGCTGCACAACGTGTATCGCTGGTTCGCGCGCACCGATCGCGGGGTCTACGAACTGACCGCTCAGGGCCGTGAAGCATTGCAGCGCTGGCCGCAGCCCGATCGCAGCCACGCCGCTGCCTGAGACAGGGCAACGCCGGATTTCGCGCCCTGCTTTCCGCGACAATCACCGCTTTCGGCAAGACAGCAACCTCCGTAACGGAACCATATTTCGACACGATGGTTTTGTCGGGACCGAATTGATCGTCCGCTGAGCAAAACGGAAGGAACGGCCATGCGCCTATCGACGACAATTGTCACACTTTCGGCACTGGCCCTTGCCTCGCCGGTCTATGCGCAATCCGTGGGACCAGAGCTTGCCCCTGTCCCGCCAACGGCGCCGCAAACCCTGCCAGAGCAAGCCACGCCAGAAGGGGCCACTCCCGACCAGGCTACACCTGACCAAGCCTTCTCCGCCCAGAATTTCACCGCTGTGACAATCGTGGCGATGGAGGATCTGCCTCCTGAAATCAAGGCACAGGCGGAGGCCGTCGTCACCCAGACCAGCGCCGAGGATTTGCGCATCCTGCAAAGTTCGATCGACGCATCGCCGCAGGCGGCATCGGCACTGGCGGCGAACGGACTTAATTCCACTCAGGTCGTGGCGGCCAATATCGACGGCGACGGCACGCTGACGCTGATCATCCAGACGACGACGTGAGCGGCTGAAAGCGGACAAGCCGGTTCCGGCACGGAACCGAAGTCCGCCTGATCGCGGAGGACTGTCATGGCCGAGGCTGCAGTTCGCAACTTCACCATCAATTTCGGGCCACAACATCCCTCCGCTCACGGCGTCCTGCGGCTGGTGCTCGAACTCGACGGCGAGATCGTGGAACGCGCCGATCCCCACATCGGCCTGCTGCATCGTGGCACCGAGAAGCTCATCGAGTACAAGAACTACCTGCAGGCCTTGCCCTATTTCGACCGGCTCGACTACGTCGCGCCGATGAACCAGGAGCATGCATTCTGTCTCGCCGCCGAGAAGCTCCTCGAAATATCGATTCCGAAACGCGGGCAGCTCATCCGCGTGCTTTTCTGCGAAATCGGCCGGCTGTTATCGCACCTCCTCAACGTCACCACGCAAGCCATGGACATCGGCGCGCTGACGCCACCGCTCTGGGGTTTCGCCGAACGCGAGAAGCTGATGGTCTTTTATGAGCGCGCGTCCGGTGCCCGCATGCACGCGAACTATTTCAGGGTCGGCGGCGTGCATCAGGATCTGCCGCCGGAACTCCTCGACGACATCTGGAATTTCTGCGATCCGTTCCTCAAGGTCTGCGACAATCTCGAAGGGCTGTTGACCGAGAACCGCATTTTCAAGCAGCGCAATGTCGATGTCGGCGTGATCGGCCTCGATGATGCCTGGGCCTGGGGCTTTTCCGGCGTGATGGTGCGCGGATCGGGCGCCTCATGGGATCTGCGCAAGGCGCAGCCATACGAATGCTATTCGGAGATGGATTTCGATATCCCGGTCGGAAAGCATGGCGACTGCTACGACCGCTATCTCGTACGCATGGAGGAAATGCGCCAGTCGGTCCGGATCATGCGGCAATGCCTGGAAAAGTTGCGCTCGCCCGAAGGCCAGGGGCCGTTCGCGATCCCGAACCGCAAGATCACGCCGCCGCCGCGTGCTACAATGAAGCGCTCGATGGAAGCGACGATCCAACACTTCAAACTTTATACCGAAGGCATTCGCGTGCCGAGCGGTGAAGTCTATGCCGCCGTCGAAGCGCCGAAGGGCGAGTTCGGCGTCTACCTCGTATCGGACGGAGGCAACATTCCCTACCGATGCAAGATCCGCGCACCTTCCTTCGCCCACCTGCAAGCGATGGATTTCCTGTCCCGAGGCCATATGATCGCCGATGTTGCCGCGATCATCGGCTCGCTCGACATCGTGTTCGGAGAAATCGATCGCTAGTTTAGCCAGGTCGCAGGATCTTCCCCGATCGCAGGATCATTCGTCCTCAGCAGACCGCGCAGGCAGGCCTGGACGGCGCGCGAACGCCAGTGGACGAAGGCTCTCACTTGCGGCGGGCCAACTCAAATTCTCACATCAAAGACGGACGCATGGCCGCGACAAGGCGCAGCCAAGCGTCGAGGAGTTTCACAATCTGCGCGGCCTGACGGGCCACGAGCCCTTCCAAGTTCGGAAGCGCTCTCCACGGCGCGGAAAGAACGCGTGTTCCGCCGTTCCTCGTACCGCGTCAATGCACGATCAAGCCCTTCATCCAGGCAACAAATCTGTTGCCGCGAACTATCCCGCGCACCCTGGCAGCGGCCCATCTCGCTTGCATCGTAGCGCCAACATGGCAATGGCAGACGATTTGGTGCAACTGCCGGTCGCTCAGTTCGAAGAAGCGCTTTGCCTCACCATAGGTATCGTCGTTGAGGCCCATGGCACGCAGAACCGGATCCTCGAACGCGACAGTGAGCGGCGTCCCAGCCCCACGCGATCTGTCACGCGCTTCCCTGTTCATATATTCGGTGCCTGGAAGCGCCCCAAGGCATCGCGTCGGGTTTTGTTCGAGAAGTTCTGCCCAACGTTCAATCCGCTGGTTTCGAGTCATCGCCGGATACGCCGCGAAGGACTCAACTTCCGCGACGGCATGCAGTTGGTCGAGTGTTTGATGTTTCATGGTCGGCTCCTGTCGACAGGTGAATTTGCCCACGCCTATATGAGCAATTATCGCGCCGTGGAGCGCTGACAAGGCCGGACCGCCGCAACATGAAGCGTACGGATCACCAGCCCGGTGAAGCGGCACTCGTATTCCAACGCGCCCGCGCCGGTGGGTCCGATGTCGACTCGTTAACCGAACCCGTTCCGGACAGGAACTTTTGCGGAAGCTTGCCGTTTGGCTTTGCGTCCGTTTCGGCGGCTGCAATATCAATCTTGAAAGCAATTCCGTTGGACACGAAGCCTCAAAGCGTCGAACACGACGTCGAGCCTGTAAATGAAACCCGGGAGCAACCGACCCCGGTTAGAGAATCTCGTGAGCGATCGGCAGGGCCCCGGCAGGAAAAGCCCGACGGGAATGCCTCGCAACGAAAGGCAGGTCTGCTCGGCTTTCCCAGGCGCCATCCCTATGCGGCCGCAGCCATCGCGCTTGCGCTGTTGCTCGTCGCGGCAGGCGTCGCGATCTGGTAGCTGAACGCCCGCCAGTACGAATCGACCGACGACGCCTTCATTGACGCCCGAACGGTGACGATCGGCGCCCAAATCGCCGGCCGTATCACCGAGCTGGCGGTTACCGACAATCAGCATGTACAGGCGGGCGATGTCCTCCTGCATATCGACGACAGCGATTATCAGGCGAATCTGAAGCAGGCCGATGCCGGCGTCGCCGCGGCCGAGGCCGAAATCGTCAATGTCACCGCCCAGATCGAGGCTCAAAACGCAAAGGTGAACGCTGCCCAGAGGCAGGTTGGACAGGCCAAGGCAGCGCGGGATTTCGCCAAGGCTGAGGATCAACGCAATCGCGAACTCCTGGCCAGGGGCACAGCAACGCAGCAGCAAGCGCAGCAGGCAGCATCGACGCTGCGTCAGGATCAGGCCGCGCTGGACAGCGCCGAGGCCAATGTCGCCTCGGCAAAAAGCCAGGTTTCGGTCTTGCAGGCGCAGGCCAGGAGCGCCGAGGCGCAGCTCGAGCAGGCCAAGGCCAGCCAGGAGCAGGCCCGCACGACGCTGTCACGCACGACCATCACGGCACCCGCAGCCGGGCGGGCAACAAGCATTTCGGCCGCTGACGGCACCTACGCCCAACCCGGCCAGGTATTGATGATGTTCGTTCCCGACGAGGTCTGGGTGAAGGCCAATTTCAAGGAGACGCAGCTCGACCTGATGCGGCAGGGACAGCCGGTCGACATCGACATCGACGCCTACCCGGACAAGTCCTTCCATGGCCGGGTCGACAGCATCCAAGCTGGCAGCGGCACTGCCTTCAGCCTGCTGCCGGCCGAAAATGCCACCGGCAATTACGTCAAGGTGGTGCAGCGCGTGCCGGTGAAGATCGTCTTCGACAAGCCGCCGGATGTGCTTCTCGGTCCAGGCCTGTCGGTGGTGCCGACGGTCAAGGTGCGATGAGCGGCGAAAGCGCCAGAAATCAGGGCGAAAGCCGATCCGCCGCCGGGACACACAATCCCTGGCTCATCGCCGTCGTCGTCTCCATCGCCACTTTCATGCTGGTGCTGGACACCTCGATCGCCAATGTCGCCCTGCGCAACATCGCCGGCAGCCTGGCTGCCGGAATGGACGAAAGCACCTGGGTGATTACCACCTATCTCGTCGCCAACTCGGTGATCATCCCGGTCAGCGGCTGGCTGGCAAGCGTCATCGGCCGCAAGCGCTACTACATGCTCTGCGTGGCGACCTTCACCGTCGCGTCGCTGCTATGCGGACTGGCGCCCAACCTGGAACTGCTCATCCTGTTCAGGGTCCTTCAGGGCCTCGGTGGCGGCGGCATGGCGCCAAGCGAACAATCGATCCTTGCCGACACCTTTCCGCCTGAAAAGCGCTCGCAAGCCTTCGCACTTTACGGCATTGCCGTCATCGTCGCACCGACGGTCGGGCCGACGATCGGCGGCTGGCTGACGGACCATTTCTCCTGGCACTGGATCTTCTTCATCAACGTGCCGTTCGGCATCCTGTCGCTGGCGCTGGTGCAATGGCTGTTGGTCGAACCGGACGTACTCGAACGCGAACGCAAGGAACGGCTGAAAGGCGGCCTGAAGATAGACGGGGTCGGGTTCGTCCTGGTGGCGATAGCCTTGGGATGCCTGGAGATCTTCCTCGACCGGGGCCAGCGCTACGATTGGTTCGCCTCGAATTTCATCACCACTTTCGCAGTGATTTCCGCGATCGCGTTCCTGCTGCTTATCCCATGGGAAATCAGTCGCAGCGATCCGGTCGTCGACATGCGCCTGTTGTTCACGCGCCAGTTCGGTACGGCCTTCCTGGTCATGATGGCGGTCGGTGCTATCCTGTTCAGCACCACCCAGATCGTTCCGCAGCTGCAGCAGACGACATTTGCCTACACCGCGACGCTCTCGGGCCTTTCGATGATGCCGGGCGGCATCGCCATGCTGATCTTGATGCCGGTGTCCGGATTTGTAGGCAGCATCGTGCAACCCAAATACCTGATCATGATGGGCATGTCGGTGGTCGCAGTGGCCCTTTGGCACATGACCTCGCTCACCCCGGACGCCAGCTTCCGCTTCTTTGCCTTTGCCCGTGCCTTCCTGATGGTCGGGCTGCCGTTCTTGTTCATTCCCATTTCAACCGCGGCCTATGTCGGCCTGCCCCCGCAGAAGACCAACCAGGCATCGGCGCTGATCAACGTTGCACGCAATATCGGCGGCAGCATCGGCGTCTCGCTGTCCAACACCGTCATTGCGCAAAGCTCCCAGATCCATCAATCGAACCTGGTCGGCCGCACCGTGCAATCGTCGCCCGCCTATCAGCAGGTGCTTCGGCAGGCGACCGAGCATTTCGTCGCCCATGGTTCGCCGCTGGTCGAGGCGAAGCAACAAGCGATCGGCTGGCTCGGCCAGTTGATCGCCCGCCAAGCCACGTTGCTCGCCTATGTCGATGTCTTCCGCTACTGCGCGGTGGCAACCGCCCTGCTTGTTCCGCTGGCGCTGCTGCTCCGGTCAAGCAAGTCGGGCGGCAGCCAGCCGAATCCCGAAATGGGCTGACCGGCAAGTGCGACGGTGTGGTTTTCCAAAAACGGGCAAGCCGGGAACCAGCCGACCCGTTGCGTTGTTCTGCGCCAAGAGGAGATGATTACGATGGCCACTGTTCCCACACCCGAGCCGACACCGACCCCGGTGCCACCGCCTCCCATCCCAGATCCCAAGCCCGTGCGTGAGCCGGACCCCGACAGGCTTCCCGACGAGGACCCCATTCCCAATCCGGATGAAAACGATATTCCGCCAAAGCGGGCGTTCAACACCTATTAGATTTCGAGCATGGCGTAGGGGCGGCCGGTCGGCTTGGCGACATGCATGGCAACGTTATAGACCGGCGCCCCGCCCGGCGTGCGGCCCTCATAGGCGCCGCGATGCGCATGACCATGCACCACCGCGCTGACCTGGAACCGGTCTATTGTCTCGGCCAGGCGTGACGAACCGAGAAACGGGAATATCTCCAGCGGCTCGCCTTCGACCGTCTCGATGACAGGCGCGTAGTGCAGAACGACAAGCGTGCGTTTGGCGCGGACCTGCCGCATTGCGTTTTCAAGCCGCATCGCTTCGTTCACGCTTTCCGCCACCATTGACTTGATCGCTGGTTCGCCGAAGGAGCCGAGCATGCGCGATCCAAAACCGCCAACGAAACCCTTGACCCCAACGAACCCGACCTCGTGAATCTCTGTCGCCTCGCCGTCGAGCAGGTGAACGCCCGCCTGGCGCAGAATGTCGGTGACCTGGGCGACGGCGCCTGACTCATAGTCGTGGTTGCCAAGTACGGCGACGACCGGGATCGTGCAAGCACGCAGTTCCTCGGCAAGGATTTCGGCCTCCCGAGGCTTGCCGAGATTGGTAAGGTCGCCCGTCAGCACGAGAACCTGGGCTTCACGCGACATCTCGCCGAAAAGATCGCGGTACGAGGCCTGGTCTTCCTTGCCGACATGCAGATCGCCAATGGCGGCGACTTTGAGTGCGCTGCCGCTTTCCGCCTTTGCCGGAGCAGTTTCGAGCTCGTCAGCCATTGCTATGTTCTCCTTCACCGCCGACGTCGGCAAAGCCCCAGTCCTTGACGTCGATCTCATAGTCGGTTCGTGAAAGCATGCGCCCACGGCAGATTTTCATCCGGGAAGGTGGCAATTCGCGCTGCTTGGCCAGCCGGTCAAGCAGCTCGTCGAGCAGCCAGGCGGGTACGCGGCCCCGCTCCGACGGATAGATCCATCGGAAGTTCAAGAGATGCATCAGCAGAACTTCCCAATGAACTTCCATGTAGGAAAGCAGCCTTTGCCAGTCGATCTGGTCGTGCGTCTTGAGGATGGTGTGCGAAACGTCGGCGCCATCGTGGCGGCCGCGGTCCTGGATGAAACATTTGGACCAGACAAGCTCGGTGGGACCGATGATCCGCACCTGGCTGCCCAGCAATTCGCCCTGACGGGCGTGCTCCAGCCACTGGTCGTCGACCGGCATTGTGCCGTTCATTGAGGCGAAAATGACGTCGAAAAAATGCGTCCCCTTGAACACTTTGCCCAGCCACCGGTCGTCCTCGACCACGACGGCGTAGCCGATCCGCTTGAAATGGGCGAGGATGCGCGGGCAGTCGCCGGCCTTGCAGAAAATGTCGAGATCCTTGGTCAGGCGGATGATCCCGGTATAGGCGCTTACGGCATAGGTGCCGGCGACAAGAAAGGGGATGCCGGTCGCGACAAGTTCGCGGATCGCTTCGATATAAAAGACCTCCGCTTCGGCATTGCGAAGCGTCGGGGCGGCTTTTGGATCGACCGACGGAACGGATGCCGGGATGGCGCTTTCCGGTGGGGGATTGATGATCATAGCAATGGCTCCTGGCCCGGCAGACCAGCAGCCGCCTGTATCTAATAGCCAAGCACGCCCGATGGTTCCCGCCGCTGCGTGCCACGGCCGCTCTCGCCTGCTGCATCAGGCGGACACGCCGCCGTGACAGGCCTTCGAAGCGGTCATGGCTGTCGGCTGCGGCGGCAGCCATAAAGAGATATGTGAGCGGTCATTTTTGACGTCAAGATAGCAGCGCGGTCAGCCTCAAGCGCGTCGAGGCGAAGTAGGCCCGCTATCGTCCCCGGGTTCGGAAAGGATTGGCTTCAACATGGTTCCCGAGCTGTCGGAGGCACTGCGCACCCGGCGCAACAGCCACTTGAGCGCTCGTGGCCAGACCGACTCTGTTTGCCGGAAAGCTGCAGGCGGCGTGGCAAGAAGGCCATTCTCCATTTGTAGTTCCTTACTGTCTCAGTCCAATCAGCGTTCTTCAACGAGCAAAACTTGTGTTGGTTCCGCATCGCCATCGACGGTAGCACGGGCTGGCCAGGCGAAGCCACCATTTGTGGGTTCGAGCAGGCTAGCCTCGTGCGGCAAGATCAGCGCTCGCGAGATCAGGGTCCTCGGCGACCAAGTCACGGAATTCAGCTACTAGCCGGCGGGATTCAGCTCGTATCCTGATGCGCCGGCTCTGGACACGGCCCGCGAAGGCTGAAATTGTTACCGGCATTTCCAGTTGCAAATTTGGTTGGGCTCGGCGGGGATGGCGCTGGTTTCTGAAGACATTGCCGGCCATCCGGCATTGCGTCGCCATGTCCAGGCTCAGTCGCGGACGCTGCTCCAGACCTATGAAGCGAACCCGCGGCTGGCTTCCGTATTCGCCACGCAACAACGCTGGCTGATGGCCCATATCGGCCTTGCCTTGTATTTCGATCGAGAGCCGGACGATCATCGCAAGGGACTTACGTCTACACGGTTCATGGACGGCATCTGCCGGCATTCGGTGGCCAGCCGCAACACCGCCGATGCCTTCCTGAAGGAGATGCTGCATTACGGTTTCATCCGGCATCTGCCGATTAAATATGGGCGCATCCGCCCCTTTGAGCCGACCGCGGGCACTCTGGAGACGGTTGCCGGCTGGTTCATGGCCCATCTGAAAACGCTGGACAGCCTGGACGGTGGATCTCGACTGGCTGCATTCGTCGCACAACCGGACGTACTCGCCAAACTGCAGCCACTGGTGGCCGACGGACTGCTTTCGTCGCATGCCGTGCGCGAGCCAAGACAGACTTTTTCCTTGTTCACCTGGCTCGACAATGGCGGCATCGTCATGGATTGGCTGATGTCCGGCGTCGATCCCGATCATGCCGACCTGGACCGAATTCCGACCGGTGTCGTCTCAATCGGAGATTTCGCGAACTGGCTCAAGCTCTCCCGGACCCACCTGTCACGCAAATTGCGCGATGCCGAGGAACTCGGCAGCATCGGCTGGCTGGGCCAGCGCGGTCATTCGGTCATGTGGGTGTCGAGCGAGTTCTATCAGGAATACATGACCGCCCAGGCGGTCAAGCTCGCCATCATCGATACAGCCTTCGACAATTGTGTTGTAGCTTCCGACGGCAGCTGAACCGCGAGCGGAACGCCGTCGTGGCAGCCTTGGCGCCGCCGCGACGGAGGTCTGGCATTTCAATCGATGTCGAACGACACGCCCTGCGCAAGCGGCAGCGCCTTGGAATAATTCACCGTATTGGTGGCGCGCCGCATATAGGCCTTCCAAGCGTCGGAGCCGCTCTCGCGGCCGCCGCCGGTCTCCTTCTCGCCCCCGAAGGCACCACCGATCTCTGCCCCCGACGTGCCTATATTGACATTGGCGATACCGCAGTCCGACCCGTCGACGCCGAGGAAGCGCTCGGATTCCTGCAGGTCGCGGGTAAAGATCGACGACGACAGCCCCGCTCCCACCGCATTGTGCTCGTCAAGCACGGCGTCGAAGTCCGAATATTTCATCACATAGAGGATCGGCGCGAAGGTCTCCTCCGTCACTGGCGAAACCTGCCGCGGCATTTCGACCAGCGCCGGACGCACATAGTAGGCCTCGGGATGGCCGTTCTCGACCCGTATTCCGCCGGTTATCTTACCACCATGCGAAGCCGCCTCCTCCAGCGCCTTCTGCATATTCCCGTAGGCAGCCTTATCGATCAGCGGGCCGACCAGAGCGCTTGTCTCCAGCGGATTGCCGACCGAGACGCTTTCATAAGCTTTCTTCAGGCGCGGAACGAGCTGGTCGTAGACACTCTCATGCACGAAAAGGCGCCTTAGCGTCGTGCAGCGCTGGCCGGCCGTGCCCATGGCGCCGAAGGCAATGGCGCGGAGCGCCATGGCGAGGTCGGCCGTCGGGCAGACGATGCCGGCATTGTTGCCGCCGAGCTCCAGCACGGCACGGGCAAAGCGCTTCGCCAGCCGTGGGCCGACGTCCCTGCCCATGCGCGTCGAGCCGGTGGCCGATACCAGCGGCACCCTGGGATGATCGACCAGGATCTCGCCGACGGCGCGATCGCCGATCAGAACCGGCGCCAGCCCCTTCGGCGCATCGCCGAAACGTTCTGCTGCGCGCTTGAAGATCGCTTCGCAGGCGAGCGCCGTCAGCGGTGTCTTCTCGGACGGCTTCCACACCACCGCGTCGCCGCAGACCAGCGCAAGTGCCGCGTTCCACGACCATACCGCCACCGGAAAGTTGAAGGCCGAGATCACGCCGACGACGCCGAGCGGATGCCAGGTTTCCATCATGCGATGGCCGGGACGCTCGGTGGCGATGGTCAGGCCGTACAATTGCCGGGAAAGACCGACGGCGAAATCGCAGATGTCGATCATCTCCTGCACTTCGCCTAGACCCTCGGACGGGATCTTGCCGACTTCGATCGACACCAACCGGCCAAGCTCGGTCTTGTGTGTGCGCAATTCCTCGCCGAGCAGCCGCACCAGCTCTCCACGCTTGGGAGCTGGCACCTGCCGCCACGCCAGGAAAGCCTTGTGGGCATTGTCGATGGTCGTTGCCGCATCAGCCGGCGAGATGGTCTTCAGCGCGGCGATCTGCTCGCCGGTCACCGGGCTGCGCACGATGAGGTCGCCGCCCGTAAGCGCGCCCTCGGCAACGCCCAGTTTCGCCAGAAGCCCGGCCGTTTCCTTCGCAATCGTCATTTTCATCCCTTTCCAGATCCCGTCGCTCATATGGCGTCGGTCCAAGCCTTGCGCCATACCCGCTCCCTGCCGGTCGGCACACCAGGCGCTGTCATGGCGTGGCATTACGCGTTTCAGGGAAAAATCGCCACCCCGGCATGGTCTAAGCAAAGGTCAGACCGTTGAACCAGGCGGAGGCGTCGGATCAATGCGCCGTTTGCTTAGCGCCTTCTTTCATCAGCCGGTCGATATGCATGCGGATATGCGCTGCCTCTGCGGCCGTATTGGCAAGCGCGATGGCGCGGTCGAAAGCGACGCGTGCCTCCTCGCCGCGGCCAAGCTGCATCAGCAGTCCGCCCTTGAGGCCGAAGAAATGGAAATAGCCGGAAAGCCTTCCCTCCAGCGGCTCGATCATGGCGAGTGCGGCTTCCGGTCCACGCACCTTGGAGACCGCGACGGCGCGGTTGAGCGTCACCACCGGCGACGGCTGCATCTGCTCGAGCAGGCCGTAGAGCAGGTCGATCTCGTTCCAGTCCGTATCCTCGGGCTTTTCCGCCCGCGCATGCAGTGCGGCGATCGCCGCTTGCACCTGGTAGGGACCGGGCTTGCGATGGCGCAACGCCTTATCGACCAGCGCCAGGCCTTCATCGATCATCTTGCGGCTCCACAGGCTGCGGTCCTGGTCTTCGAGCAGCACGATCTCGCCGTTCTCGTCGAAGCGAGCCGGCGAGCGTGCATGCTGCAGCAGCAACAGCGCGGTCAGCCCCATGATCTCCGGCTCGGTCTGGAATAGCCTGAGCAGCAGGCGGGCCAGCCGGATCGCCTCTTCGCAAAGCGGCGCACGCGCCGAAGCCTCGCCGCTGTTGCTGGAATAGCCTTCGTTGAAGATCAAGTAGACCATGGCGGCGACGGCGGCGAGCCGTTCGGAGCGCTCGACCGCTCCCGGCGTCTCGAACGGCACCCCGGCGTCGGCGATACGCGCCTTGGCGCGCGTGATACGTTGCTCCATGGCGCTTTCACCGACGAGGAAGGCGCGGGCGATCTGCTTGACCGCCAGGCCGGAGACGATGCGCAACGCCACCGCGATCTGCTGTGTCGCCGGCAGGTCGGGATGGCAGCAGATAAACAGCAGCCGCAAAATATCGTCGCGGTAATGCGCCCCGTCCAGCCGCTCGGCGACGTCGCTCTCGGCATCTTCCAGATCGGAGATCTGATCCTCTTCCGGCAGCGGCGCCTGCTTGGCGCGCTTGCGCACCGCATCGATGCCGCTGTTGCGGCCGACGAAGATCAGCCAGGCTGCCGGATCGCGCGGAGGACCGTTTTTCGGCCAGTTGTTCAGTGCCCTCAGGCAGGCGTCCTGGAATGCTTCCTCCGCCGCGTCGAGGTCGCGGAAGTAGCGCAGCAATGCCCCCATCGCCTGCGGGCGAGCGGTGCTGATTGCCGTGCTGATCCAGGCGAGTTCGGTCATGCGGAAACCTTGGCGGGATTGAAGAGCGAGACCGGCCGGATTTCGTAGGAGCCGCCGCTCGGGTTGACCTCGGAAAGCTCGCGCGCGAAGTCGACGGCCTCATCGAGGTCGGCGCATTCGAGCGTGTAGAAGCCGAGGAACTGTTCCTTGGTTTCGGCAAACGGCCCGTCGATGACGATCGATTCGCCCTTGACCTTCCTCAGCGTCGTCGCCGCGGTCGTCGGCAAGAGCCGCGCCACCGGGCCAAGCCGGCCGGCCTGGGCATATTTTTCCTGCACGCCGATAAGCTTTTCCATGACGGCATCGTCCTGCTCCTTGCTCCAGGAGCAAACGACATCTTCAGAGGCATAGCAGAGGATCGCGTAGAGCATGGGTCGTCCTTTTCTTTATCAAAGGACGAAACACTAGGACCGATGCCGACATGGCGTCGACAAAAAAATACGCTCCGGTCCGGCGTCATTCCCTCGCCTTCAGCCATCTCAAGACCAAGGCTTCCTCGTCGTCGAGCCCGGCGATCGACCGTTTCCCTTTGTTGGCATCCGCCATTTCGTCGAGCAGCCGTCCTTCGGACCAGGCGCGGAAGACTTCCGGATGGATGTAGCATTGGCGACAAACCGCGCGTGTGTTGCCAAGCCGCTCGGCAACCTTGTCGATGACATTGTTCATCACCCGCTTTTGCTGCGCCTGGCTTTCCGGACGTTCGGTTTGCGCAAACAGCGACGCCGCATGAATGGTGCCGCCCCAGGTTCGGAAGTGCTTGGAGCTGAACTCCGCCCCGGCGTTATCCCTGATATAGCGGTTGACGTCGTCTGAGCGCACCGGACGCCTGTTTCCATCCTCGTCGAGATACTGGAACAACTTCTGTCCCGGCAGGTCCTGCGCTCCACGCACGATCTTGGCGATCCGGCGATCGACAAGCTTCAATCTCCATTCCTTGCCGGATTTGCCGGTGAAGGCGAAACGCAGGCTCGAGCCCTTGATGTCGACATGGCGGTCACGCAGCGTGGTCAGTCCAAAACTCTTGTTGTCGCGGGCATAGGCGGCATTGCCGACACGGATCATTGTGTTGTCGAGCAGCCAGACGATGGCCGCCACGACGCGCTCCAGCGGCAGGCCGTGACGACGCAGATCGGCGTCGATCTTCCGTCGCAATTCGGGCAGGCTTTCGGCGAAGGCGATGAGGCTCGAATATTTGACCCCGTCGCGCTCCTCTGCCCATTGCGGATGATAGCGGTATTGTTTGCGGCCGCGCTGGTCCCGACCGGTCGCCTGGATGTGACCGTCGGCATCCGGCGAGATCCACACATCCGTCCAGGCCGGTGGAATGGCAAGCGCCTTGATGCGTGCCAGCGCCTCCCCGTCGACAATCGGCCCGTCGGGTCCTTTGTACGAGAACCCCTTGCCCGAACGCAGCCGGCGAATACCGGGTTCAGTGTCGGTGACATAGTTGAGCGAGGCCCGAACGGCCGAGGCTTGCGCGCCGTTCTCCAGCGCTCCGTTCTGCGGCACCCCGTTCTTTGGTGCAGCTTTCCTCACAGCCGATCGGCCAGACGACGACCCGGATTTGTCCAGCATGTCCTCTCCACGGAATTTCCGTAGATAAGCCGCTTGCCGGCTGCGGGTTCCACCGCCTCTTGATCTCTTGGTTCCAGGACAGCCTATCGACACCGCCGTGCAATGAAGAGGTGCATTCTCACGCCTTTTCGAGCACGACCGGAATGACGTCGACCGCTTGCTCGCCGACCTGTCCACCAGTGGTTTTCAGCACGCCGACGATCGGCGCCACATCGGAGTAGTCGCGGCCATAGCCTACCGTGATATGGTCGTTGCTTGCCCGCATGCCATTGGTCGGATCGAATTCCTGCCAGCCGGCATCGCGCCCGCACCACACCTTGACCCAGGCGTGCATGGCGTCGGCGCCTTCGAGCCGCGGCTTCCCGCGCGGCGGAATGGTGCGCAGGAACCCGCTGACATAGCCTGCAGGGATGCCGAGGCCGCGCAGGCCGGCGATCATGATGTGGGAAAAATCCTGGCAGACGCCGCGCTTCAGGCCGAAGGCGTCGCTGGCCCGCGTCTGCACGGTGGTCGCCTCGCCGTCATAGGTGAAATCGCGGTGAATGCGGTTGCACAGAGCCATGGCCGTGCCGACTGTCGAACTGCCGGCACTGCCTTTCGCATAGGCAGTGATTGCCGCATCGATGCCGGCATGATCGCTGGCGGCCAGAAAGTGATGCGGCGAAGCCGGCGCCAGCGAGTGCACTGCGCCGAGTTCTTCCCTCAGCCGGCGTATGTCCGGCGATACGTCGAGCCCGGGCTCCGGCCGCGACACTGAAACACGCGCGCTCATCCTGATGTCGAGCGCATCATGCGCGTCACGAAAGGCGATCGAGGTGACACTGTTGCCGAAAAAGTCGGAAAAGTCGGAGCGTTCGCTGGGCGCCGGCACAAACGACAGAGAAGCGGCGATGACGCGCTGCACGCCAGGGATGGTCGGCGGCAGCACGCGGACCTGATGGCGGCCGCCGCCGGCCGCCGCATCATAGTCGTAACGCAGGTGAAGCCTGATGTCGTAGAGCATGCCGTCTCTACCCGAAATAGGCTTTGGAGAGGCTGTTGTAGAGCCCGCCGATTTCATTGGCGAGATCGCCGAGGGCCTTGGCAGTCATGTCCGAAGGCTCCTTGATGGCAATCGACGTGTTGAGCTGCAGGATTTCCTTGGCCGCGGGCGACATATGGCCTTCAGCGCCGACAGCGGGCAGCAGCGCGATTTCGGCCTTCAGCCGTTCGAGCTGAAAAAG
The DNA here is from genome assembly GCF_040317925.1 of Mesorhizobium sp. M1348. Classification (NCBI taxonomy): domain Bacteria; kingdom Pseudomonadati; phylum Pseudomonadota; class Alphaproteobacteria; order Hyphomicrobiales; family Phyllobacteriaceae; genus Mesorhizobium; species Mesorhizobium sp. M1348. Next base: position 279,990 of record NZ_JAMYLH010000005.1, read on the forward strand.
GATTGAGCGCGGGTTGAGCGGATCGAGCGCCAGAAGGTCGACCACCGTGCGCCGTCCCGCCTGCACCGGATATTGCCGACGGTGGGTCATGACGCTGTCGCCGATCTCCAGCATCATGTCGAGCGCGCCTTCCGGCGCCTGGGCTCTGGTCAGCCGGGCGAGCGTGCGGGCGATCTGGATGCCGCGTTCGAGCCTGCGGCCGATTTCCAGGAAACGCCAGCCGGCAAAGCGGTACATGTTCTCGTGCAGCAGGCCGGAAAACCCGGCCAGCTTGCGCAGGATGACCGTCATTGCCCTTGTCGCGTCGTCGCCCGGCGCCACTGTCGCGGCAAATTGATGGATGGTCTTCGACAGATCTTTCAATGCCAGCCAGCCATCGGGCGAGAAGCGGTCGCGGATCTGTCCGGCACTGTAGACGGCGCTGTCCAGGGTGCCGATGAGCCCCAATGGGATTGCCGTCTCGACGTCGATGCCGAACGGCGCGAGATAGTCCCTGATATCGGCGAGCAGCGGCATCTCGGGATCGGATGTCTCGGCCAGCCGCACATGGTAGGCGCGCAGGATGCGCACCGTGTCTTCCGACCGCTCGATATAGCGGCCGAGCCATGTCAGGTTCTCAGCCGCGCGGCTGGGCAGGCTGCCCGGCAAGGTTCGGGTGAAGCTGTCGTGCTCCTGCGGCAGCAGCGTCTCGCGCTCGACCGGCCTGTCGCTGACCACCCACACATCCGCCGCCTGGCCGCCGCGCTGCATGGCGATGGCCGTCGGGTCGAGCGAAAAGCCGACACGAGCAAAACCGCCCGGCATCACCGTCCAGCCTTCCGGCGTCCGCGCCAGATAGACGCGCAGGCTTGCCGGCCGCGGCTCCAGCCAGCCGCCGACATAGACCGGGGTGGTCGATAGCGTCACCGCTTCCTGGCCGACGAAGTCGCCGCCGTCCTGTTCGATCCGGGCGACGAGCGCGGCCCGTTCCTCGACCGACAGCGCTGACCCGAGCTTGGTCGAGCCGTCGTCCTCGAAGGCAAGCCGTGTCGACAATGCCGGGCCGATCACCATGCGGTCGATATTGGCGAGCACATGCTCGCGCTCCGTCTCCTGCCCACACCACCATGTCGCGACGGTCGGCAGCAGCAGCTCCTCATTGCGCAGGGCGCGCGAAATCTTCGGCAGGAAGGCGAGCAGCGCGCGGGTCTCCATCAGGCCGGAGCCCAGTGCATTGACGGCCGAAACCGCCCCTTGCCGGACCGCTTCGACCAGCCCCGGCGTGCCGATCTGCGAGTCCGGCCGCAGTTCGAGCGGATCGGCGAAGGCGGCGTCGAGTCGTCGCCACAAGACGCTGACCGGCATCAGCCCCGAAACCGTGCGCACCATCAGCCTGCCGCCGGAGACGGTCAGGTCCTCGCCCTCGAGCAGCATGATGCCGAGATAACGGGCGATGTAGGCATGTTCGTAATAGGTTTCGTTCAGCGGTCCCGGCGTCAGGATGGCGACACGGCCGCCGGCTTGCTTGGCCATGTCGATCAGCGCATCGCGGAAACGGCGGAAGAAACCGGCCAGGCGGTGCACATGCATCTCGCCGTAAATGTCGGACAGCGCCCTTGTGGTGGCGACGCGGTTTTCCAGCGCAAAGCCGGCGCCCGACGGCGCTTGTGTGCGGTCGCCAAGCACCCACCAGCGGCCATCCGGGCCACGGCCGAGCTCGAAGGCGCAGAAGTGCAGGAAATGGCCGCTGGCCGGCCTGGTTCCGACGACCGGCCGCAAATATTCGGGGCTGGCCGCGATCAATCCGGCCGGCAGAATGCCTTTCTCGACCAGCCGGTTCGGTCCATAAATGTCGGCGATGGTCTCTTCGAACAGATCGGCACGCTGGACCAGGCCGGCGCTGATGTCAGCCCATTCCTGCTCCTCGATCAGCAGCGGCACATGCGCCAGCGGCCATTCTCGCTCATTGGCGCCGGCCTTGTCATAGACGCGGTAATAGACGCCGGCATCGCGCAGGTACTGGTCGGCGCGGGCAAAGCGCTGGGCAAGTTTTTCCGGCCCCAGGTCCTCCAGTGCCTCGATGAAGTGCCGCCAGGCCGGCCGCGGATTGCCCGACGCATCGACCATCTCGTCGACGACGCCGTCGATCGGCTGGTAGTGCTCCAGCAGACTGTGGGTTTGCGGCTTGCTGCGCAGCCTTTTGTGATTCCCCTTCGCCATTGTTGATCAGAGTCTTTGCGGCCGCCGAAGGTCAAGGGTCATCGGGAAATCTTCAGAGGCTTCTTCGTTGCGCAGCACATAGCTGGACGGCGTATGGCCACGCGGCTCGAAGCGGGCGAGCCGCCGCGCCTCCGCTTCATTGCCGTTGACCGGGAACGTGTCGTAGCTGCGCCCGCCGGGGTGTGCCACATGGTATACGCAGCCGCCGACCGCGCGGCCCGACCAGCGGTCATAGATATCGAAGACCAGCGGCGTGTTGACCGGTAGCGCCGGATGTAGGCCCGACGCCGGCTGCCAGGCCTTGAAGCGCACGCCGGCCACAGCGATCTCGCGGTTGTCGGTCACCTTCATCGGCACCAGGCGGCCGTTGCAGACGACGGCGTGACGCTCCGGGTTGAGTCCCTCGGTCTTCACCTGCAGCCGCTCGACGGAGGAATCGACAAAGCGCACGGTGCCGCCGATCGCGCCTTGCTCGCCCATCACATGCCACGGCTCCAGCGCCTGCCTGAGCTCCAGCTTGATACCGGCATGCTGGACCTCGCCGCAGAACGGGAAGCGGAATTCGAGCTGCGCGTCGAACCATTCCGGACGGAATGCAAAGCCGTTCAGCTTGAGGTCGTCCAGCACATCGAGAAAATCCGCCCAGACATAATGCGGCAGCATGAAACGGTCGTGCAGCGAGGTGCCCCACCGCACGAAACGGCCGTCGAGCGGGTTCTTCCAGGCCCGGGCAATGATGGCGCGGACAAGCAATTGCTGCGCCAGGCTCATGCGCGCATTGGGCGGCATCTCGAAGCCGCGGAATTCGACCAGCCCCAGCCGGCCGGTCGGCCCGTCCGGCGAAAACAATTTGTCGATGCAGATTTCCGAGCGATGCGTATTGCCCGTCACGTCGGTCAGAAGGTTGCGGAACAGACGGTCGACCAGCCACGGCAGGGGTACCGCGCCCTTATCCGGATGCGGCACCTGCGCCATCGCGATCTCGAGTTCGAAGAGCGAATCATGGCGCGCCTCGTCGAAGCGCGGCGCCTGGCTGGTCGGGCCGATGAACAGGCCGGAGAACAGATAGGACAGCGACGGATGCCGCTGCCATTGCAGCACCAGGCTTTTCAACAGGTCGGGGCGGCGCAGGAACGGGCTATCATTGGGCGTGGCACCGCCGACGACGACGTGGTTGCCGCCGCCGGTGCCGGTGTGGCGGCCGTCGATCATGAACTTGTCGGCGCCAAGCCGCGTCTGCCGCGCCTCTTCGTAGATCGCCGTGGTCGTCGCCACGCAATCCTGCCAATTCGCGGCGGGGTGGATATTGACCTCGATGACGCCGGGATCGGGTGCGACACGGATGACATTGAGGCGCGGATCGTGCGGCGGGCCGTAGCCCTCGATGTGCACCGGCAGTCCGATCGCCCTTGCCGCATTCTCCGCCGCCGCGACCAGTTCGAGATAATCCTCCAGCGCCTCGACCGGCGGCATGAACACACAAAGCCGTCCGTCGCGCGGCTCGACCGAAAGTGCCGTGCGCACGGCGCCGCCGATCTCGGTGATCTCCTGTTCGACGCGGTCTTGCTGGCCTGTAACGGCCGTGAAGGATACCGCCTGCTGGCGGCGCGCCATCTCGTCGGCGCCTTCCAGTTCGGCCGGAGCAGGCGAAGAAGCAGCACCGGGCAAGATCGCCTCACGCGCCGGCAATGGTCCGCGCGGCAGCGATGGATCGACCGGCACGATATAGGGGAACTGCGCCGGCGGCACATAAGGCAGCGTGCCGAGCGGCAGGCGGTAGCCGACCGGCGAATCGCCGGGCACCAGGAACAGCCTGCCGCGGCGCGTCTTCCATTTCTCCGAGCGCCAGCGCGGTCCGGAAGCCTGGCTGTTCCAGCGCTGGACCGGCAGCACATAGCCCGACGGCTTGGTCAGCCCGCGTTCGAACACCCGCGCCATGCGGCTGCGCTCCTCCGGGTCCTCCAGCTTCGAATTGGAAGGATCGACGTTGTCCGGCAGCTTGCCTTCCTTGAGCAGCCATTCGGCCGGATCCTCATAGGCTTCGCTGACCATCATCTTGTCGATGCCGAGTTCGTCGGCAATCGCGGTCAGCAGGCTCTCGGCCTGCTTTGGTCCGACATCCGCCTCGCTCTTTTCATGCGCGATCAGCGACGGGTCGCTCCACACCGGCTCGCCATCGGTGCGCCAGTAGAGCGAGAACGTCCAGCGCGGCAGGCTTTCGCCGGGGTACCATTTGCCCTGCCCGTAATGTAGGAAGCCGCCCGGCGCGAAGCGTTCGCGCAGCCGGCGGATCAGCGCATCGGCCTTTTCCCGCTTGGTCGGCCCGACGGCCGCGGTGTTCCACTCGGCAGCCTCGAAATCGTCGATCGAGACGAATGTCGGCTCGCCGCCCATGGTCAGCCGCACGTCGCCGGCCTGGAGCGCGGCATCGACTTGGTTGCCGAGCGCATCGAGCGCCTGCCAGCTCTCGTCGGAGAACGGCTTGGTGATGCGCGGATGTTCGGCGATGCGATCGACCCGCATGTCGAAGCCGAATTCGACATTGGCGAAGCTCGCCATGCCGGAGATCGGCGCGGCATTGCGGAAATGCGGCGTTGCCGCGAGCGGCACATGGCTTTCGCCGGTGAGCAGGCCGGAGGTCGGGTCGAAGCCGATCCAGCCGGCGCCCGGCAGATACACCTCGCACCAGGCATGAAGATCGGTGAAATCGGTCGCCGTGCCAGGCGGCCCGTCGAGCGCGACGAGGTCGGGTTTGAGCTGGATCAGATAACCGGAGACGAAACGCGCGGCGATGCCGAGGTTCCTCAATATCTGCACCAGGAGCCAGCTCGAATCGCGGCACGACCCCTTGCCCGCGGCCAGCGTTTCCTCGGGCGAGAAGACGCCGGTTTCCATGCGCACGATATAGGCGATCTCGCGCTGCAGCCGCGCATTGAGGTCGACGACAAAATTGACGGTATTGGTCGGGCTGCGGTCGAGGGTTTTCAGGAATGCCTCCAACAGCGGCCCCGCCGGTTCCGGCGTTCGGTAGATGGTCAGATCGTCCCTGATCTCTTCGGGGTATTCGAACGGAAACGTCTCGGCCGAGGGCTCGACGAAGAAATCGAACGGATTGTAGACCGTCATGTCGGCAACGAGATCGACCTCGATCTTCAGTTCCGTCACCGGTTCGGGGAAGACGAAGCGGGCAAGGAAATTGCCGTAGGGGTCCTGCTGCAAATTGACGAAGTGATTTGCCGGCCCGACCTTCAGCGAATGGCTGAGCACTTTCGTGCGGGAATGCGGCGCAGGCTGCAACCTTATGACTTGCGGGCCCAATACGACCGGCCGGTCGTATTTGTAGTGGGTCAGGTGATAGACGGCTGCCAGAATTGCCATGGTGCCCCTGAAGTCGGCGTTTCAAAAGGAGTTCGCTGAACCCTGACACGAATGCTGACCATTCTCCAAGCAGAGATGTTGCGCTGCACCTAAATTAAGCAGCTTTCACAGCTTCACGAAACGGAGCGCCGACCCTGGGATTCCGCAGCGTGGCGGTATCGGCAGCACGCGCGATGCTTGGTCGAAAAGAAGCTGAAAAGAAAAACCCGCCTCGGTGGGCGGGTCGTTGGCGCTAATTAGCACCATAGTGAGATTAGTAGCATAGCTGCCGGCACAAAGCAAGAACAAAATGTGGCACCGCGGCAAAAGTTGCGATCTCCCGCTTTGCGAAGGGAGATGCCAAGCAGTGGCGCCCTGGAAGCGGAGGAGACCTGCCAATGCTAAAAGAACGCCTGCAACCCGGTCTGCGCCCGTCCGAGGATCAGCGCATGCACATCATGCGTGCCCTCGTAGGTGTTGACGGTCTCCAGGTTCTGGGCGTGGCGCATGACGTGATAACCGATCTGGATGCCATTGCCGCCATGCATGTCGCGGGCCTGGCGGGCGATGTCGAGCGCCTTGCCGCAATTGTTGCGCTTGACGAGCGAGATCATCTCCGGCGCCATCTTGCCTTCATCCATCAGCCGCCCGACGCGCAGGCTGCCCTGCAAGCCCAGCGCGATCTCGGTCTGCATGTCGGCGAGCTTCTTCTGGAAAAGCTGCGTGCCGGCCAGCGGCTTGCCGAACTGCTTGCGGTCGAGGCCATATTGGCGGGCGCGGTGCCAGCAATCCTCAGCCGCGCCCATCGCTCCCCACGAAATGCCGTAGCGCGCCCGGTTGAGGCAGCCGAACGGTCCTTTCAGGCCCGAGACGTTGGGCAGCAGCGCGTCCTCGCCGACCTCGACGCCTTCCATTACCACTTCGCCGGTGATCGAGGCTCGCAGCGACAGCTTGCCGCCGATCTTCGGCGCCGACAGCCCGTTCATGCCCTTTTCCAGGACAAAGCCGCGAATCTCGTTGTCATGCGCGGCCGACTTTGCCCAGACGACGAACACGTCGGCGATCGGCGCGTTGGAAATCCACATCTTCGAACCGGAGATCCTGTAGCCGTTCGCAGTCTTTTCGGCCCGCGTCTTCATGCCGCCCGGGTCGGAACCGGCATCCGGCTCGGTCAGGCCAAAGCAGCCGATCCATTCGCCCGACGCCAGCTTCGGCAGGTATTTTTTGCGCTGCTCTTCCGAGCCATAGGCATGGATCGGATACATTACCAGCGACGACTGCACGCTCATCATCGAGCGATAGCCGGAATCGACGCGTTCGACCTCGCGCGCGACCAGCCCGTAGGTGACGTAGTTGGCGCCGAGCCCGCCATATTCCTCGGGGATGGTGATGCCGAGCAGACCGGCCTCGCCCATCTCGCGGAAGATGCCGGCGTCGGTCTTCTCTTCGAGATAGGCTTCCTCGATCTTCGGAGCGAGCTTGTCGGCGGCAAACGCCGCGGCGCCATCGCGCACCATGCGCTCGTCCTCCGAAAGCTGGTCCTCGATCAGGAAAGGATCATCCCAGACGAATGCGTTCTTATCGGCGGCCATGGCTCTCGGTCTCCCAAACTCATGCATGTGGCCCAAAGCTTGCCCGCGGGCCTGACCCGACGGTGTTTGGCAGCTTGGAGATAACGACATGCATCGAAACAGAAATCTTGAAACGCGCGGCTTATCGGCTCCCGTCCTGAAAAAATCAAACGAAATAGCTTCGCCGATGCATGAGCATTGGTGATGGATCATCAATATCGAGCGCCGCCGTCTGACCTGGCGCAGCCCGGCTCGCGAAATTACTTCCGCTTCAACGCATCGGCCAAAGCGGCGCCGAAAGCGCCCTGCTGCGCCGGCCGCTCCGGCTGGCGTTGGGGCGCCGGCACACGCGGCACCGGCCTGCTGCCATTGTCGCGCGGCTTCGGTGCGCCACCGTCACCGTCCTTGCGCATCGACAGGCCAATGCGCTTGCGCTTGAAATCGACGTCGACGACACGCACCTTGACCACGTCGCCGGCCTTGACCACCTCGTGCGCGTCCTTGATGAAACGGTCGGCCAGTTGCGAGACGTGCACCAATCCGTCCTGGTGCACGCCAATATCGACGAAGGCGCCGAAGGCCGCGACATTGGTGACGGTGCCTTCAAGCCGCATGCCGGGCTTCAGATCCTTGATATCGTCGACGCCGTCGGCAAAGGTCGCGGTCTTGAAGCCGGGGCGCGGATCGCGGCCGGGCTTTTCCAGCTCCGCCAGGATGTCGCGCACCGTCGGCAGGCCGAAGCGCTCGTCGACGAAGACGCGCGGATCGAGCGCCTTGAGTGCGGCGCTGTCGCCCATCAGCGAGCGAACGTCGCGCCCGCAGGCCGCAACGATCTTCTTGGCCACGCCATAGGCTTCCGGATGCACGGCCGAGGCGTCGAGGGGTTCGCTGCCGTTCGGAATGCGCAGGAAGCCGGCGCATTGCTCGAACGCGCGGGGTCCAAGGCGGGAGACCTTCAACAGTTCGCGGCGGCTGGCGAACGGGCCGGAGGCGTCGCGATGCGCAACGATCGCCTCGGCCAGCGATGCGCCGAGACCCGAAACCCGCGCCAGAAGCGGCGCCGACGCCGTGTTGAGATCGACGCCGACGGCATTGACCGCATCCTCGACCACCGCTTCCAGCGAGCGGCCGAGGCGGTACTGATCGACATCGTGCTGGTACTGGCCGACGCCTATCGATTTCGGCTCGATCTTGACAAGTTCGGCGAGCGGATCCTGCAGGCGCCGGGCGATCGACACCGCCCCGCGCAGCGACACGTCGAGGCCGGGAAATTCCGCCGCCGCCGTTGCCGAGGCGGAATAGACCGAGGCGCCGGCCTCGCTGACGATCACCTTGAGCGGCTTCGGTCCGGACCCGGCAGGCATGTCACCCAGCATGTCGGCCACCAGCCTTTCGGTCTCGCGGCTGCCAGTGCCGTTGCCGATCGAAATCAGCTCGACGTTGTGCAGCCGGATGAGCTTGGCCAGTTCGGCCTGCGTGCCGCGGACATCGTTCTTCGGCGGAAACGGATAGACGGTTGTCGTCGCCAGAACCTTGCCGGTGCCGTCCACCACCGCGACCTTGACGCCGGTGCGAATGCCCGGATCGAGCCCCATCGTCGGCCGCGAGCCGGCAGGCGCGGCAAGCAGCAAATCCTTGAGATTGCGGGCGAAGACGTGGATTGCCTCCTCCTCGGCCCGCTCGCGCAGATCGCGCATCAGATCGAGCGTCAGGTGAAGCGACAGCTTTATGCGCCAGGTCCAGCCGGCTACTTCCATCAGCCAGCGGTCTCCCGGCAACTGGCGGCCGATGGCGTAGGTATCGGCGATCATCCGCTCGACCGGTTTCACCGGTGACACATCGTCCGCATCGACCTCGATCTCGAGCGACAGCACCTCCTCGTTGCGGCCGCGCAGCATGGCCAGCGCGCGATGGCTGGGCACGTTGGCCCAGCGCTCGACATGGTCGAAATAGTCGGAAAATTTCGCGCCCGCCTCCTGCTTGCCATCGACGACGCGCGAGCGCAGGAAGGCGCGTTCCTTCATATAGGTCCGCAACTTGCCGACTAGGTCGGCATTCTCGGCGAACTGTTCGGACAGGATATCGCGCGCTCCCTCGAGCGCCGCCTTGGTATCGACGACGTCTTCGCTGATGTAGGCCAGCGCCAGCTCGGCGGGTACGGCCGTACGGTCGGCGAGAATGGCTTCCGCCAGCGGGCCCAGCCCGCGCTCGCGTGCGATCTCGGCCTTGGTCCGGCGCTTCGGCTTGTAAGGCAGGTAGATGTCTTCGAGTTCGGCCTTGGTAGCGGCCGCAGCGATCTTTGCCTCGAGCTCTTCGGTCAGCTTGCCCTGCTCGCGGATCGAACCGAGGATGGTGTCGCGGCGCGCGTCGAGCTCGCGCAGATAGGCGAGCCGCTCGGCAAGGTCGCGCAGCTGCGTGTCGTCGAGGCCGCCGGTGACCTCCTTGCGGTAGCGCGCCACGAACGGCACCGTCGCGCCGTCGTCGAGCAAGCCGATCGCCGCCGCAGCCTGTTCGGGCCGCGCGCCGATCTCGGCGGCTATGATGGTTGCGATGCGCTTGATGTCGGATGCCATGTCGTACCTGTCGTTGGTCGAAAAGAGCAGCGACCATAGGCGCAGAGCACTGCTGCGCCAACTGCGCCATTTTCAACCCGGCGAGAGGTCCACAGGAAAGGCGCGGCTGTCTGGATCGGATCAGACCATCCGGCTCAGCGCCTCGAAGAAAGAAATCATATCCAGATCGAGCGGATCGTCGACCGGTACCGGCTGCGACGACATCTTTGCGATTACCATTTCGGCCTTCGGATTGACGTAAAGCCACTGGCCGTGGATGCCGATGCCGCAGAAGGCGCCGCTTGCCGCGCCCGTCTGGTACCATTTGTTGCGATAGCGGCCACGCGGAAACAGGAACGCCATCGTGCCGCGTTGCCAAGCCTCGGCGTCACCGCCAGTTTCGGTCGTGTCGCGCACCCAGCTCTCCGGCACGATACGGCAGCCATTGGCCATGCCGCCTTGCCGCATCATCTCGCCGACCCGGGCGAGGTCGCGCGGCGTCACCGAAATGCCGCCGGCCGTACGCGCCGTGCCTTCCATGTCCGCGGTTACCAAAGCTTCGCTGACAGCGCCGAGCGGCTCCCATAATTTCTCGCGCATCAGATCGGCGAAGCGCCGGCCCGACGCACGTTCGAGCAGGATGCCGAGCAGGTCGGAATTGGGCGAACGGTAGCGGAACGTCCGGCCATGCGGCTCGGACAGGCCCTGCAGCGTCATGAGGAAAGTGGCCAGGCTCTCGGTGCCCCCGCCTGGATTCCACAGCATGGCGCGGCGATAGCGGGCGAAGGCGCTTTCCGGATCGAGATAGGCCTCTTCGAAGTCGAGGCTGACACTCATGTCGAGCACGTGCCGCACACTCGCGTCGCCATAGGCCGAGCCTGCGGTTTCCGGGATATAATGGGTCACCGGAGCCTGCGGATCGAAAATCCCCTCCCCTTCCAATATGCCGGCGACAATCGCGGTCAGCGACTTGCTAATCGAAAAGATGATGTGGCGTGCACCGGACTCCATATGCGGCGCGAACCAGTCGCCGACGAATTTGCCGCCCTTAATGATCGTCAGCGCGTCGGTATCGGAGCGCTTGAGAAAAGCTGCGACGGTCTGCGCGCCGCCTGCAAGAGCGACCTTTTCACCAAGTAGCCCGCCGAAATCCTGCGCCGGCGCCTCGCTGCTGCCCGGCTTTGCCGCCACGGCAGCGCTCGGCACCAGTTCACCGACATTCTGGAACGACCACCGGCTGAACGGGCTTTCCCGCCAATTGCCGAGCAGCACCTCCTTGCGGGCAAAGCCATATCTGGTTTCGAACGCGGTCTTGCCGGCCATTGGCGCTTCCTTCGGTCTTTGGCGTTCTAGGCGAGCGCCGCGGCGATGGCGTGCACGGTTTTCAGTGTCGCCACCGAATAGGCGACGTTGGTAAAATTCGGATAGCTCGAAAGCTTCACCACGACCATTTTCGTGTCCCAGTCGATATGGATCAGCTGCCCGAACACGCCCCGGCACATCAGCGCCCGCGAGCGCGGGTCCTCGATCCAGAACTGGTTCCGGTAGCTGCCTTCCGGCAGGCTGGGACTGAAATCCGGTCCATGCCTGCCATTGCGCGTCGCCTCGATCCAGTCGGCCGGCACGACGCCACCGCCATTGTCGAGGATCAGCTGGCCGAAGCGGCCATAGTCGCGCAGCGTGGCGTTGAAGCCGCCATCGGCAACTGCATAGCCGGCGCTGTCGACGGTGAAGCAGGCGCTTTCATCCGCACCGAGTTTTTGCCAGAGCTCTTCCGAGACCAGCTGCGCCAGCCGTTTGCCGCTCACGCGTTCCATTATGAAGGCGAGCACGTCGGTCTCGATCGAGCGGTATTCGAAGGCAGCGCCGTGTGGCCGGCTCTTTTCCTTGAGGCCCAGGATCAATTCGAATATGTGCGACGGCCAGCGGAAGGCCGGATCGCTGCCCGGCGGCACCGGCTTCCAGCCGGTGGCGACGTCGACCTGGCCGATGTCCGAATAGGGATCGGTGTATTCCTCGGAAAAGCGCACCCCGCTCGTCATGTCGAGCACATGCTGCACGCTGGCGCCTGCCCAGCCGGTCGCTTCCAGCTCCGGCAGATAGGTCGTCACCGGCGAAGCCGGATCGATCAGCCCGCGCCCGACCAGTATGCCGAACACCGAGGCGGTGACCGACTTCGCCATCGACTGCGACAGATGCAGCGTGCGCTCGGTCATGCCGTTGAAGTAGCGCTCATAGACGATCTTGCCGTCCTTGAGCACGAGAAACCCATCGGTATAGGTCTCGTCGAGCAGCCCGGCCAGCGTCGTCGGCTGCCCCATGCTGTCGTCCACCGGCAGCGGGTCGAGGTTGACCTCGGCGCGCTCCAGCCTGTGGCGATGGCCATTGCCGCGCCAGACTTCGACGGTCGGCAGAATTTCGCGGATATGCTGGAACGCCCATCGATTCCATGGCGGCCGGTCCCAGTCGAGCTTCGGCGGAACCATCTGCGGCGGCGAACCCTGCATGATCGGCGGCGCCGGTTCGCTGTTGCGGTAAGAATTCATCCAATCCCCTTGCACAAGGAAGGGAGGCCGAAGCCTCCCTTCGGTCTGATCCTAGAGCAAGGCTACTTGCGCAAATTGGTCCAGATCTTGTTGTAGATCTCGACCACTTCCGGTGGGCAAGGCGGTACGAATTCCGCCGCCGGTGCACCGGCCGGCGGATTGATTTCCGGCGCGCTGGCGAAATCGGGCGGCAGGAACTTGTGGCTGCCGGTGATGCCGTTATCGTAGCCGGCGAATTCCGAAATCAGCGCCGCGTTTTCGGGAGCCATGACAAAGTCCTGGAACAGCTTGGCATTTTCGAGATTCTTGGCGCCCTTCAACACGGCGACATTGTCCATCCAGCCTTCGATGCCTTCCTTGGGATAGGCATATTTGATCGCCGGGATTTTCTGGCGCGCACGATAGGTCGCGCCATTCCAAGCCTCGGTAACGATCACGTCGCCGGAGGTGATCTTGGTGATGGTGTCGTAGCTGAAGGTCTTCCATGACGGCTTGGCGGCCATCAGTATGTCGTTGACCTTCTTCAGATTGGCCTTATCGGCGCCGCAACGCGGTACGCCGGCGTAGCGCTCGGCCGCATGCATCACAGTGTTGACATCGTCGAGCATGTTGATCTGGCCCTTCAACTCGTCCGGCGGGTCGAACAGGATCGCCAGCGTGTCGATGTCCCCCTTGTATTTGTCGGTGTTGACTTCGAAGGTCGTGGTGCCGAACTGCCACGGCACGGTGTAGTGGCGGCCATTGTCCCAGTAGATGTCGACGAAGCGCGGGTCGAGGTTCTTGCCGTTTGGCATCGCATTGGGCTCGGTCTTTTCGAGCAGGCCCTCGTCGATCATGATCTTCACGGTGTAGTCGGAAGGGACGACGATGTCGTAGCCGGAATTGCCGGCGCGTACCTTCGACAGCATGGTCTCATTCGAATCGTAGTCGTCCAGCGTCACCTTGACGTTGTATTGTTTTTCGAATTTTTCGATCAGCTTGGGGTTGGTGTAGTCACCCCAATTGTAGATGTGCAGCTCGCCGTCAGCGAGCGCAGGCACCGCCCATAAAAGCGCCGCCGTCGACACGGCAGCCATCAGTTTCCTAGACATCACACTCTCCTTTGCCTTCCCATTGATTCACTTGGCCTTGAGTCACTTGGCGCGGCGGCGCGCGATCAGGAACGATATCGAGACGAACAGGATCGAGACCAGCAGCAGGATGGTGGAGATGGCGTTGATCTCCGGCGTCATCGGCCGCCTGATCTGGTTCCAGATGTAGAGGGGCAGCGTCGTCTGCCCGGGGCCGGCGACCAGCTGCGTGATGGTGAAATCGTCGAAGGAGACGATGAAGGCGAGCGCCCCACCCGACAGAACGCCGGGAACCAGCAATGGCAGCGTTATGCGCCTGAAAGCATGCCACGGCGTGGCATAGAGGTCGGCCGCCGCAGCTTCGAGCGTCAGGTCCATGTCCTCGAGCCGCGCCCGGATCGGCATATAGGCGAATGGAATGCAAAAGACGGTGTGGGCGAGGATCAGATTGCCGATGCCGAAATTGAGCCCGAGCGTGCCCGCGATCAGCGCAAAGAACGAGAGCGTCGCCACCGCTGTGATAATTTCCGGAACCATCAGCGGCAGATTGATGATCATGAAGGCGGCCGACAGCCCGCGCCACGGCTTCACCCGGGTCATGCCGATTGCCGCCAGCGTCGCGGCGATCGTCGAAATGATCGTGGCGGTGACAGAGATGATCAGTGTGTTCTTGGCGGCGTTGTGGAATTCCTGGTTGAGCAGCGCACTGCCATACCAACCGAATCCGATGCCTTCCCAACGCGTCACCAGCGAACCGGTGTTCAGCGAAAAGATCATCAGGATCAGGATTGGCGCGTAAAGCACGCAGAGGCAGATGATGGCGATCGAGCGGAACCCCGGCTGGTCCTTGATATCGGCACTGCGGGGGTCAGCCATGCCGCATCTTCCCCGACGTGGTGCGGACATAGAAATAGAGCGCCACCAGCACCGCGGCCATCAGGATCAGCGCCTGTGCGCAACCGAGCGGCCAGTTGCGCCCGGAACCGAATTGCTGGGCGATGAGATCGCCGATCATCAGATGGATGCCGCCGCCCAGGATCAGCGGCGTCACATAGGCGCCGAGGGCTGGAATGAAGACCAGCAGGCAACCGGCGATGATGCCGGGCCGCGACAGCGGGATGATCACGCGCCACAGCACCTGCCGACGGGTCGCATAGAGGTCGTAGGCCGCCTCGACCAGGCGGAAATCCAGCTTCTCCAGGCTGGAATAGAGCGGCAGCACCATGAACGGCAGGAACGAATAGAGCAGGCCGAGCTGGATGGCGAAGTTGGTGTAGAGCATGGTGATCGGCTTCTCGATCACCCCAAGTGCCATCAGCGCGTTGTTGATGAGGCCCTCGTCGCGGATGATGAACATAATGGCGAGTGTGCGCACCAGAAGGTTCGACCAGAATGGGATGGTCATCAACAGCACCCACCAGTTGCGCTGCGCCGGCGGTCGCGTCGCCATGAAATAGGCGGTCGGAAAGCCGAGCAGCAGGCAGATGATCGTCGTCACCACGGCAAACAGAAACGAGCGCAAATAGATGATCAGGAAATCCGGCGTGAACTGCAGCGTGTCGTCGAAAATATCGCGCTGGAACAGGAAGTTCAGATAGGCGTCTGTCGAGAACTTCCACTGCACACCGCCATAGGGTGCTGCGGCGAGAAATGAATAGATGAGGATGATGAGAAGCGGCAGCACGCCGAAGACGCCGATGATGACCAAAGCCGGCAACGAAAGCAGGCGGTGGCGCCTTGCAGTGGCTTTCTCCGCCTCCGCTTCGAATACCGCCGCCTTGGAAAAGGTGATTGCCATCAATCCCTCAAAATGCGCGCGCCATCGTCCTCGAACACGACACCGACCTTGGCGCCCGGCTCGAATGAGACGGCGCCCGAGCGGCTGTTCTGGTGGCGCACGATGAAATCGTCGCCGCCTTCGAGCTTCACGTGATAGTGGGTGTCGGTGCCGAAATAGACGACATTTGCCAGGGTTCCCGAGACCATGCCCTTGGCGGCATCGGCGACGAGATCAGCATGTTCCGGCCGCACCACCACAGTCACCGCCCCGGAAGGGTCGAAGTTTTCCGGAAATCCCGCCGCCACCGTAGCTTCGGACGCGATCTTCACCATTGCGATGCCGGATTTCTTCGACACGACAGTGCCCTTGAGGAAATTGGTTTCGCCAATGAAGTCGGCGACGAAGCGCTCGGCCGGCCGGTCGTAAATATCGCGCGGCGTGCCGACCTGCAGGATCTTGCCGGCCGACATCACGGCGATGCGGTCGGACATGGTCAGCGCTTCTTCCTGGTCATGGGTGACGAAGATGAAGGTGATGCCGGTCTGGTGCTGCAGCCGTTTCAGTTCGATCTGCATTTCCTTGCGCAGCTTGTAGTCGAGCGCCGACAGCGGCTCGTCGAGCAACAGCACTTTCGGCTGTGGCGCCAGCGCGCGCGCCAGTGCCACGCGCTGCTGCTGGCCGCCGGAGATCTGGCTGGTGCGGCGGGCACTCAGCGCCTCCATCTTGACCAGCTTCAGCATCTCGGCAACGCGTGCCTTGATTTCGGCTTTCGGTTTGCCCAGCATCTCCAGGCCGAAGCCGATATTCTCGGCCACCGTCATGTGCGGGAACAGCGCATAGGACTGGAAGACGGTGTTGACTGGCCGCTTGAACGGCGGCAGCGGCGCGATGTCCTGGCCGTGCAGCAGGATTTCGCCTTCGCTGGGGAAATCGAAGCCGGCAATCAGCCGAAGCAGCGTCGTCTTTCCGCAACCGGACGGCCCCAGCAGCGTGAAGAACTCGTTCTCGCGGATCGACACCGAAACCGTGTCGAGAGCTGCGACTTGTACATCCCCGGTACCGAATACCTTGCGGACGCCGCGGACTTCGATTGCACTCTTACCCGGCTGATCCGGCACGCACTTCCCCATTGTTATGTCCGCTCTTGTTGGCGGATCCAGTTCCCATTCGATTGTCAGCATATGCCGGTCGGCTTGGCAACCATGCATCTGAATCTCGGTTCAGAACGCAAGCCCCGTGCCATAGTCAGCGCCACCATTAAACCTGATAAGTGATCTTGCCGCCGCAAATGGTGCTGACCGGATGCACCTTGTGTAACAAACCCGGTTCAGCTGCCTCGATATCGGCCGACAGCACCACCAGATCGGCCAGATAGCCTGGTTTCAGCCGGCCCTTGCGGTGCTCCATGAATTCGGCATAAGCGCCTTCGACCGTATAGCCCGCAAGCGCTTCCAACAGCGAGAAGCTCTGGTCGGGAATGCCGTCTGCCCAAGGTTTGCGCAGCATCGCCGCCTGAATGCCCAGGATCGGGTCGATCCGCGACACCGGCCAGTCGGAAGCGAAGACGACATGCGCGCCCGCCTGCTTCAGCGTCCGCCAGGCATAGCTCAGCGGCCATCTTTTGCGACCGATGCGCGAAAGCGTCGGCTCCAACGGGAAGTCCATGGCGCCGGGCGGGTGCGGCGGCTGCATCGAGGCGATGACGCCGAGTTCGGCGAAGCGCGGCACGTCGGCGGCAGTGGTGACCTCGATGTGCTCGACCCGGTGCCGGCTGTCGCGTTTGCCGTTCTTCCGCTGCGCCGCCTCGTACCCATCGAGGACCGCGCGCACCGCGCCGTCGCCGATCGAATGCACCGCGACCTGCAGCCCGCGCCGGTCGGCCTCCACCGCCACCTCGGCGAGATGCTCCGGCGTAAACAGCGGCTCACCGCGCCAGCCCGGCCGGTCGGCATAGTCGTCGACCATGACCGCGGTCCAGCCTTCCAGCACGCCGTCGTAAAACATCTTGACCATGCCGGACGACAGCCATTCCGATTGGTAGGAGTTGGCCATGCTCGATGCCTTTTCCAGCCTGTCGAGCGTCATGAAGTTCTTGAAATGAAAAGGTATCTTGGTGCGGCAGAGCAGCCGCCCTTCCTGTTCCAGCCCGGCTAGCAGCTCGAGCTGGTAAAGATTGCCGTCCATGTTCTGGATCGAGGTGATGCCGTGGCGGGCGCACCATTCCAACCCGCGATGCATCAGGTCACGATCGGCCGCGACTTCGGCGGCGGAAGGGTACGGCTCGGGCTCGCCGCCTGTCGCAAGGCCGAGCCGCACGCGGTTCTGCCCGGAAAGCTCGAGGATCGGCCCGAACGCCTCGCCCTCGCGCAATTCGCCCGCCGCGAGCCCGTCGGCGCCCATGACGATCTCATTGCCGGGGCCGAGTTGCTTGCCGTGCAGGATGCCAGCCAGCTCAAGCGCCTTGGTGTTGGCCCACATCGTGTGGTGATCGGAAGCCGACATCGCGAACGGCCGGTCGGCGATGATGCGATCGAGATGATGGCGGGTGACCGGCTCTTCCTTCGAAAGGATGGTGTAGTCGACGCCGGCCCCAAGCAGCAATTTGGCGTTCGGCCGTGCTGCCGCATAGGCGCGGATCGCGTCGCTCAGCGCATCGAAGCCATGCACGCCCTGAAGGTGCAGATTGTCGAGCTCGGCCGCGCCGCCGAAAAGATGCATATGCGCTTCGATGAAGCCCGGCACCACCGAACCGCCTTGCGCATCGATAATCTTCGTGGCCGGCCCTTTCAGCGCCTCGATCGTCCGACGATCGCCAACCGCCAGGATGTTGCCGTCCTTTACCGCCACCGCCTCGGCCGTCGGATTGCCTTCGTCCATGGTCAGCACACGGGCATTGGTGACGATTAGGTCGGCATTTGAACTCATGATTACCCGCGGTTCGGTTGCGCTGCCGGCAGGCTAGACGACCGGCTACCGTGCCAGCAAGCCATGGCTGGTTGGCCCAGCGCCTTGTGAAAGGCAGTGCAGGACGGTTAGGGTCGCCGCGTCTCACCACGGAACAATTTCATGAAGACTGTTTTTTCGCCTCTCCATGCCGGCCATTCCGGCAATGTCGAATTGATCGCCGGCGCCATCGTGCCGGCATTTGAAAAACCTTCGCGCGCCGAGTTCATCAGGGCGCGGGTGGAGAGCGAGAAGCTCGGTCCGATCCTGCCGCCGGAAATCCACGACCTCGCCGCCGCCAGGAAGGTGCATGCCAGCGACTACATCGATTTCCTGCCGACCGTGTGGCCGCTCTGGGAAGCGTCGGGCCGCAGCGGTTCGGCCATTCCCTTCACCTGGCCGACGCGCGGCCTGCGCGGCGACGTGCGCCCGAAAGGCATCGACGCGCTGCTCGGCTTCTACTCCTTCGACGGCGGCGCGACGTTCGTCAAAGGCACATGGGACGCGATCAAGTCGTCCTATGACGTCGCGCTGACCGCCGCCGCGCTGGTCAAGGCCGGTGAGCCGTCCGCCTTCGCGCTCTGCCGCCCGCCGGGGCACCATGCCGGTGCAGCTTTCATGGGCGGCTATTGCTTCATCAACAACGCCGCCGTCGCCGCGCAATGGTTCCGCGACCATGGCGCCGGGCGCGTTTCGATCCTCGACGTCGATTATCACCACGGCAACGGTACCCAGGAGATCTTCTACCGCCGCGGCGACGTTCAGGTGCTGAACCTGCATGGCGATCCGATGACCGAATATCCGTTCTTCCTCGGCCATGCCGACGAACGCGGCGAGGGCGACGGCGAAGGCTTCAACGACAATTACCCGATGCCCTTCGGCACCGGCTGGGACGTGTGGAACGCCTCACTTGAGGACGCTTGCACGAGGCTTTCGGCTTATGCTCCTGACGTCGTCGTGGTTTCACTCGGCGTCGACACGTTCGAGAAGGATCCGATCAGCCAGTTCAAGCTGAAAACGGGCGACTATCCCAGGATCGGCCGCCGCATCGCCAGGCTCGGCCTGCCGACGCTGTTCGTCATGGAAGGCGGCTACGCCGTCGAGGAGATCGGCATCAACGCCGTCGGCGTGCTGACCGGCTTCGAGGACCGCTAGAAGTGCTGCCGGTGCCTGCCAATTACATGGCAGCGCTCGGCAAGCGGTGCCGCCGGCCTGACCGACCGCTCCGCCTGCAGCGGCACGCGCTGGCCGGTCCGCTATCTTGTTGTTGGACCATGATGTTTTTCCAGAATGCGTTCGCCCTTTGCGACATGATGTTCTATTTTTTGAATCCATGGCTTGAGGGGCCGATTCATCGGAAGAACAAACGCGTTTGAGCCCGGGAAAGCATTTATGAACGACGACATACCGGAAAGCGAAAGCGCCTCGGCGCTGGCGCCGTTCCGGCACGGCATCTTCCGGGCGGTGTGGTCCGCCAGCCTCGTCTCCAATTTCGGTGGCCTGATCCAGGGCGTCGGCGCCGCCTGGATGATGACGACGATCGCCACCTCGTCCTACCAGGTCGCATTGGTCCAGGCCTCGACCACCTTGCCGATCATGCTCTTCGCGCTGCTGGCCGGCGCCATCGCCGACAGCTTCAACCGTCGCAAAATCATGCTGATCGCGCAGATCTTCATGCTCGCCGTCTCGGCACTTCTGACCGTCTTCACCTATCTCGACCTGATGACGCCGTGGACGCTGCTCGCCTTCACCTTTCTGATCGACAGCGGCACCGCGCTCAACAGTCCGTCCTGGCAGGCTTCGGTCGGCGACATGGTGCCTCGCACCAAGGTGCCGGCGGCGATCGCTCTCAACTCGATGGGGTTCAACCTGACACGCAGCGTCGGCCCGGCGATCGGCGGCATCATCGTTGCCGCCGCAGGCGCCGCCGCGGCCTTTGCCGTCAACACGCTGAGCTATGTCGGCCTCATCGTCGTGCTGGCCCGCTGGAGGCCGGAACTGCCGGCATCGACCTTGCCGCGCGAGACGCTGGGCGCCGCAATGGGCGCCGGCCTGCGCTACGTCGCCATGTCGCCCAATATCGGCAAGGTGCTGGTCAGGAGCTCGGCTTTCGGCTTCAGCGCCGGCGCGGTCCTGGCGCTGCTTCCCCTGGTCGCGCGTGACGTCGTCAAGGGCGATGCCTTGAGCTACGGCATCATGCTCGGCGCCTTCGGCATCGGCGCCGTCGGCGGCGCGCTGACCAGCGTCAGGCTGCGGCAGCTGCTGTCCAGCGAAACCATGGTGCGCATGGCATTTGCCGGTTTCGCCGTCTGCGCCTTCAACGCCGCCGTCAGCAATCATGCCTGGCAGACGTCGCTCGGCCTGCTGGTCGGCGGCGCCTGCTGGGTGACTGCGCTGTCGCATTTCAACGTCACCGTGCAGATGTCGACGCCGCGCTGGGTGGTCGGCCGCGTGTTGTCGGTCTACCAGACCGCGACCTTCGGCGGCATCGCGCTCGGCAGCTGGGTCTGGGGTGTCGTTGCCGACGCGCATGGCGCCGAAGTCGCCCTGATGGCGGCCAGCGTCGCGATGCTGGCGGGAGGCGCCATCGGCCTGCTGCTGCCGCTGCCGCAGCAGGCGGTGCTTAACCTCGATCCGCTTAACCGTTTCCAGGAACCGCATCTGGCGCTTGATCTCAAGCCACGCAGCGGCCCCATCGCCATCATGATCGAATATGTCATCCGTAACGAGGACGTGCCGGAATTCCTCGCCACCATGGCCGAGCGCGGCCGCGTTCGCCGGCGTGACGGCGCCCGCAACTGGACCTTGGCGCGCGATCTCGAAAATCCGTCGATATGGATCGAGCACTACCACACGCCGACCTGGGTCGAATACATCCGCCACAACAGGCGCGCCACCTACGCCGACGCCGTCATCGGCGAGCGCATAAGGGCGCTGCACAGCGGCAACGAGCCACCCCGCGTCCGCCGTATGATCGAGCGCCCGACGACAGCAGGCACGGCGCTGGTGATGCCGAAAGGACCGATCGAGCATTAGTGGCCAGCGGGACGTCCAGTTGGTCGAGCAAATGAAATTGCGCCGCCTGGCCCAATCCGCGAATGCACGAACGGGATGGCCATTGCGTAGAGACGGTTTATATCAGTTGATGTGACTATGACCACTAAGGGGAGACGATGCGTTACATACGTCCGCTTTCAATTGAAGACGCCGCCGGGCTGTTGGCCGGTTCAGCCGGCACGGCCGCCATCCTCGCCGGAGGCAGCGACCTCTTGGTGAGAATGAAAGGCGGCTTTATCGAACCCGACCTGATCGTCGACATCAAGGCGATCGACGGGCTTGGCGAGATCAGGGAAACAGCCGAGGGCTTCAGCATCGGCGCGGCGGTCCCCTGCGCAGTGCTGGGCGAGAGCAAGGCCCTGAAGAACGCATGGCCCGGCGTCGTCGAAGCTGCGAACCTGATCGGCTCGAAGCAGGTGCAGGGACGCTGCACCATCGTCGGCAATCTGTGCAACGCCTCGCCGGCCGCGGACAGCGTGCCGGCGCTGGTGGCCGCTGGCGCCAAGGCGGTGGTCGTCGGCCCGGGAACCAGGCGCACGATTGCCGTGGAAGCGGTACCGACTGGGCCGGGCAAGACGTCGCTGGCCAAGGGCGAGATCATCGAGGCAATCCTGCTCGACAAACGTCTGCCGCGTTCGGGCGATGCCTATCTGCGTTTCATTCCGCGCACGGAGATGGACATCGCGGTGGTAAGCGCCGGCGTGAACCTGACGCTCGACGAGCAAGGTCGCGTCAAATCCGCCCGCCTGGCGCTAGGCGCCGTGGCGCCGACGGTGATTCTGGTCGAGGAGGCCGCCGAGGTTCTCATCGGCTCCAAGCTGGACGAAGCCACGCTGGAGAGGCTCGCCAAGGTCTGCTCGGGGGCCTGCCGTCCGATCGACGACAAGCGGGGCACTATCGAATTCAGACGGAAAGTTGCGGGTGTGCTGGCCAAGCGGGCCGCCACGACCGCCTATGCGCGCGCAGGAGGCAAATGATGGCTGGTGTGGCAGTATCAACGACAATCAACGGCGACAATGTCGAGTTCCTTTGCCAGCCGGACGAAACGCTGCTTGATGTGCTGCGCGATCGCCTGGGGCTGACGGGTGCTAAGGAAGGCTGCGGCACCGGCGACTGCGGCGCCTGCAGCATCATCCTCGACGATCGGCTGGTGTGCTCGTGCCTGGTGCTCGGCGCGGAGGCCGAGGGTCGGCACGTCGAGACCATCGAGGGCATGGCGCGTGGCGACAGGCTGCATCCGCTGCAGCAGAAATTCCTGGAGCACGCCGCACTTCAATGCGGCATCTGCACGCCGGGCTTCCTCATGGCGGCCAAGGACCTTTTGGCCAAGAACCCCGATCCGACCGAGGAGGAGATCCGCTTCGGCCTTGCCGGGAACCTCTGCCGCTGCACCGGCTATGACAAGATCGTGCGTGCCGTTCAGGACGCCGCCAGCGTGATGAAGGGAGCCTGACGATGAATTTCGATCCGCGTTACTCCGGACGCAATTTCACCTCTGTCGGCACGCGTCCTATCCGTCCCGACGGCGTCGACAAGGTGACGGGCCGCGCACGCTATGGCGCCGACTTCAACATGGCCGGGCAACTGGTCGGGCGCGTTCTCAGAAGCCCTCATGCGCATGCCACGATCAGGAAGATCGACACGTCGAAGGCGGAGAAGCTCGCCGGCGTCAAGGCCGTGATCACCGCGGCCGACCTGCCCGACCTCACCGACGGCGATGCCGCCATGTACGACATCCTCGACAACTGCATGGCGCGCAAGAAAGCGCTCTATGACGGCCATGCCGTGGCCGCGGTCGCGGCGGTCGATGCCCGCACGGCGAGACAGGCACTGAAGCTGATCGAGGTCGACTACGAGGTGCTGCCGCATGTCACCGACGTCGACGAGGCGATGAAGCACTCCGCACCCCTGGTCAACGACGCCATCTTCACCGAGGGCCTCGAGGAGAAGCCCGTCAAGCCTTCCAATGTCACCAAGCGCACCCAGTATGGCCATGGCGACATCCATGAAGGTTTCGGCCAGGCCGATTTCGTCGTCGAACGCTCCTTCAAGACCGAGCAGACACACCAGGGTTACATCGAGCCGCATGCCTGCGTGGCCAATGTCAGCTCGGACGGCACCGCCGACCTGTGGGTCTGCACGCAAGGCCATTTTGTCTACCGCCAACACTGCGCCCAACTGCTTGGCATGGAAGCCTCGAAGCTGCGCGTCACCTCGTCGGAGATCGGCGGCGGTTTCGGCGGCAAGACCCATGTCTGGGCCGAGCCGGTGGCACTGGCGCTGTCACGCAAGGCCGGGCGGCCGGTCAAGCTGGTCATGACGCGCGACGAGGTGTTCCGCGCCTCCGGCCCGACCAGCGCCACCTCGATCGATGTCAGGATCGGCGCCCGCAAGGACGGCACGATCACGGCGGCCGAGGCGACGCTGCGCTATAGCTGCGGCCCCTATGCCGGCATGTGGGCCGAGATCGGCGCCATGACCGCCTTTGCCTGCTACAAGCTCGAGAACGTCAAGACGGTCGGCTACGAAGTGCTGGTCAACCGGCCCAAGACCGCGGCCTATCGCGCGCCGTCGGCTCCGATGGCGGCGTTTGCGGTGGAAAGCGCGGTCGACGAACTGGCCAAGGAAATCGGCATGGACCCGGTCGAATTCCGGATCAGGAACGCGGCGCAGGAAGGCACCCGATCATCCTACGGCCCGGTATATGGCCCGATCGGCATCGGCCCGACTCTGGAGGCGGTGAAGAACCACCCGCACATGAAGGCGCCGCTCGGCAAGAATCAGGGCCGCGGAATGGCCTGCGGCTTCTGGTTCAATTTCGGTGGCCAGACCTGCACGGACCTCAACATCGGCATGGACGGTTCGGTCTCGCTCGCCGTCGGAACCGTGGATGTGGGTGGTTCGCGCGCCTCGCTTTCGCTGGTCGCGGCGGAGGAGCTCGGTATCCCCTATGAGCAAGTCAAGGCGGTGGTCGCCGATACGTCCAGCCTCGGCTACAACGACATGACGGACGGCAGCCGCGGCACCTTCTCGTCTTCGATGGCGACGATCTCGGCGGCACGCAACGCCATCAAGGTCCTCAGGCAGCGCGCCGCGCAGATGTGGGACATACCCGTCGACGATGTGGTCTGGGAAGAGGGTCACGCGATTGCCAAAGGCGCGACGCACGGCAACCTTTCGCCGCTGTCGCTGAAGGAGATCGCGGCCGCTTCCGGAAAGACGGGCGGACCCATCGCAGGCCACAGTGAGCTCGTCGCCGACGGCGCCGGCGTCTCCTTCGCCACCCATATCTGCGATATCGAGGTGGATCCCGAGACCGGCTCCACCAGGGTGCTGCGCTACACCGTCGTTCAGGACGCCGGCAAGGCGGTGCATCCGACCTATGTCGAGGGGCAGTATCAGGGGGGTGCCGCGCAAGGCATCGGCTGGGCGCTCAACGAGGAGTATATCTACGGCAAGGACGGGCGGTTGCAGAACCCCGGCTTCCTGGACTACCGGATCCCGGTCTGCTCGGACCTGCCGATGATCGACACACAGATCCTCGAGATCCCCAACCCTAACCATCCCTACGGGGTGCGCGGTGTCGGCGAGACCTCGATCGTGCCGCCGCTGGCGGCGATCGCCAATGCGGTGTCGAACGCGGTCGGAGTGCGCATGACGCACATCCCGATGTCGCCGCCGCGCATCCTGGCGGCGCTCGAGGCAGAACGGGAAGGCTGATGGTCGAAGTAACGCTCTGGGGATCGCTCGCCGCGATCGCCGGAGGCAAGAGCAAGGTCGAGATCGAGGCGAAGGATATTCGGGAGCTGTTCAGGAAACTGGCTGAACAGTATCCCGGCCTCGAGCCCTACATCGATCGCGGCATCGCCGTCGCCATCGATGGGACGATCTATCGCGACACCTGGTCGAAGGAATTGCCGGAAGGGGCGGAGATATTCCTGCTGCCGCGTCTTGCCGGGGGATAATTTGGGCTCGACCTCAAGCCGCGAAACGGCCTCGTGCAGCCAACCTCGAGCCCGCCCGTAGCTGGCTTGGCAGCAATTTTTCGCTATTGTGGCAGCCGACTGTTCCGGTTGCGGCCGACGGACGAAGCCGGGCGACTCCGGCCAACCGAAGGGACATGCAATGCCCTACATATGGTCCAGATAAATGGTGCAGTGAGGGCCTGCATGCAGATCGCATCCAAGCCACGCGTCCGCCTGGCAAGCCGTCAGGAACTGGATGAAATTGGCGGGCTCGTCTCCGACGCTTTCGCATCGTTACGGCCCGTTCTGGCGCCACACATCTTCGAGCCCTACGTGAACGATGCACGGGATGTCGCGGGGCGATGGACGAAGGCTAGCGTCGCGGTGCTCGAAGCCGAGGGACGGCTCGTCGGGACGGTCACCTACTACGCCGATGCCGCCTTTGACGGCATGGGCTGGCCGCCCGGGCTGGCAGGCCTCAGGACCCTCGCGGTTGCTCCCTCGGCACGGGGCCGCGGATATGGCCGCGCGCTTTGCGAATGGTGCGTCTTGCAAGCGCGTCTGCAGGGCTCAGGCGGCCTTGCGCTTCACACCGCCTTGTTCATGACGTCTGCATGCAAGCTGTATGAGAGCCTTGGCTTCGAGAGACGCCCCGCCCACGACCTTTTTGCATCCGACATTATTGGTTTTGATCCAGCTCTCGGCGATCAGAAGATCATCGCCTACCTGCTGCCGCTCAAGCAGGTCGAGAGCAGCCGCGATCGATAATGTTCGATCACCGTTGGAACGGAGGGGTCATCATCTCGCTTCCGCATGCTGTCCGCAGCTTCCACCGTTTGTCTCGATGCGAGCAGATCCTAGTCTTTCGTATAGTCAGGCCCAAAACGGGTCGGCAGGTTGTCGGCGAGTTTCAACCAAGGGAGCTTCTCCTCAAAAGCGACATGCAGCGTAGGTGCAAATTTTTCTGGCTCCTCCATCGCTGCCGCAAAAAAATGCATGACATCAGACATGTTCTTTGAGCGGAAGGACAGCGGCGTGCCACAGTGATCGCAAAATGTTCTTTCCACACCGGGAGAAGAGTTGAATACCTTCGGTAGCTTGCCCAGCCATCGCCATTGACCGTTCAAGACGCCAATATAGGAGGTCATCGGCGCAGAACATTGCCGCCGACAACTTTCACAATGACAGACCACGCAGGCCTGTGCCGGGCCATCGACTTCAAAAGCAATAGCGCCACATAAGCAATGACCACGCATGCAAATACTCCTTGAGTCAACAAGGACAGCTTCATGCCTGGGCGTGAGGGAGGCGCCACGAAATGCGCCGAGCTGGCGCCCAGTTCCGACATTCGGCGCCGGCGATCGTCCTCGCGTGCGCGAGGCGTTGCCTCCAAGCTGCGGGCGCTGGCGGATCAGGCAATCTTCGGCAAAGACTTTGGAATACTGGAGAACCTCGGGAGGAAATGTGGCTGAGATTGTCAATACAGCCGTAGAGCACATTGAGAGTTTCCATGCGGCTCTCGACGTTGTCGCGCGGGAGAGAAAATACCTGACCATGCTTCAAGCGTTCCCGCTTCCCGAGACACGCGATTTCGTCTTGAATATGATTAAGCAGCGAAACCCGCATATCGCGGCGACGGAAGGAAACCGTGTTGTGGGATGGTGCGACATCACCCGCCATTTCTTTCCATCCCACGCTCATCGCGGAAGTTTAGCGATGGGACTCATACCCGGTTTTCGTGGACAGGGATTGGGCCGTCGCCTCATCACCGCCGCATTAGAAAAAGCTCGGCAAGAAAACTTCGTTCGCATTGAACTCTCGGTGCACGCCGATAACAGCCGGGCCATAACGCTGTATGAAAAAACTAGTTTCGTTACGGAAGGTGTCCTCAGGCGTAGCGTTTGCATTGATGGTCGCTATGTCGACGCCATATGCATGGCTGTGATGCTTGACGGTCAATGACGGATGCTGGCGCATCCCGGACGACAGTATGTTTGAACGCCTTGATCCTGCTAGTTAACTTCGGATGTTTTCCGACGGCTTCCGGTCAGCTTTGAGCCGATTGGAACGTGGCGAAGGAAGCCCCTTTCGACAACTTCCGGAGCGAGGCTTGGCCAGGCGCGAGGCGCGATTGCCTCCGCATCGAGGGCATTTGAAACCGAACTTCCAGCGTCTCGTTGCGAAGTAGTCGGCGCATGCGTAATCGGCCTAGCAGGTCTATCGCAACCCGAACACCACAGTGGAATTGCGGTCACTTCTTTGGCCGTTCGGATCACGAACATCGTGTGGTATCGCGCGACGTTGCTTCGGTCTCGGAACAGGCGCTCGCACAGCGCATCGAACTCTTCCATCGCGAGGGTCCGTTCTGAGCGCACAGCGATGCTGGTCTCAATGTCCGAGATGAGACGCAAAGCAGCCATGCCGCCGTCGGGTGCGAGACTCTGATTTGGTGACAAGCAAAACAGCGGCCCCCTACGGCTCGTCCCGCACATCGCGCAAATTAGACACAACGCGGCGGTTCTGCGACCTGCAGGCGGTGTCGGGGCACTCGCGGACGAGCCTGTCCTTGCCGTAGCCCTTGGCCCACATGCGGTTGCGGTCTATGCCGCCGGCGGCGAGGTAGTCCATCACCGCATCGGCGCGCTGCTGCGACAGCGCCGTTTCACTTGCGCCGGGATCGTCGGCGAAACCCTGCAGCTTGAGCAGCCAGCGCGGATGCTTTGCTAACCAGGCGATCTGGGTGTCGAGGGTGGCCTTGGCGACAGAATCGAGCGCGGCCGAACCTTGCGTGAAATAGGTGCGGCGGCCGACATTGAGGATAAAATCCTCCTCGCTGCCCGGCTGCACGTTCTGGAAGCCGGCAACCTCGGTGTTGGTGACGTCGGGCGTGGAAGGGGCCAGCGTGTTGCTGGTCGAGCAGGATGCGACCAACACCAGCAGGCCGGCGGCGAGCAGCCGGCGCGTGTTTTCAATCATGCGGTTCATGAGGCGCCAATCATTCGACAGTGGTGGAAGCGGGCGCCTGGTCGGCGATGTGCGGCAGGACCTGCACCGCGGTGCCGATCGGGCAGCGCTGGTAGAGGTCGATGATGTCTTCCGGGAACATGCGGATGCAGCCGCTGGAAGCGTCGGTGCCGATGCTCCATGGCTCCAGCGTGCCATGCAGGCGGTAGCCGGTGTCGGCGCCGTCGCGGTGCAGATAGAGCGCGCGCGGCCCGAGCGGATTGTTGGACGCGCCGCCTGCGATCATGGGCGGTAGTTCCGGCCTGCGCTTACGCATTTCGGGGGGCGGGACCCAATCCGGCCACAGCGCGCGGCGGTCGATCGTCGCGCGGCCGTACCATTTGAAGCCCTCCTTGCCGACGCCGACGCCGTAGCGGATGGCGGTCTTGTTTTCCATGATGACGTAGAGGAAGTGGTGGCGCGTATCGACCACGACGGTGCCGACCGGCTCGCTGCTGAAATACTTGACGATCTGGCGATGCCATCTCTTGTCGATCTTGGCGAAGTTGGTCTTGCGATAGACAAAATTGTTGTCGCTGGCGGTACCGGCGAAAAAGGATTTTGCCGCCGCGGCTTGAGCAATATTGCTGGTTGCACCCACCGCGACCAGCGCCAGGCCGCCAAGCACGACACCCCTGCGTGATAAAACCATCGGCAATATTCCCCCATGCCTAAAGCCTGGCGGACCATAGTTGAGAATTATTTCGCCTCAAAGTGGAAAATGCTGCGGTGCTTCAGTCCGCCGGGAACGAACGGTCCGGTTCTGGGACGAACTAGCCAGAAGGTGCCATTCCGCTGGCGCCCCATCTTGGCCGCAACGACGTTACTTGCCGTTGCCTGAAAACAACTGCGGCGCCGCGTTGGCCGCCTTGCGCCAGCACCTGCCTCTTGACGCTTCCGGCCGTGATACGCTCCTACCAATCGGTCATCATGCGTGTGGCCGAAGGCGGGTGACGAGCGTGGCGAGTTCCGCTTGACGGTATGTGTTGGTTTTGGCGAATACCTCTTTGAGCTGGGTGCGCGCGGTTTCGCGGCTGACGCCGAGTGCAATTGCCGCCGCAGCATCCTCCCGTTTGACCAACCGGATGGACGCGCCGAGATGATGTCCTTCATTCCACGCTTCGCTGGTCGGAGAAAACCCGAACGGGCACGAGGCGTGCTATTCCCTCTGGCGGTGAGCCTGACAACGTCGCTGTCGGCCACGGCGGAGCAGGTTTCCTCGGTGGATCTCGAACTGGTTCTTTGTGTCGATGTATCGTCTTCAATGAGCGAGACGGAACAACGGCTGCAGCGGGAGGGATATGTCAACGCACTGCTCGATGCCGCAGTGTTGCAGTCCATTTGAATCCGGCCGGCGTGGTAATGCCCATATCGGTCTCCTTCGAGCAATATGAATCATAAGCCGTCCATCAAAGGAATCCTGAATCCCTTAATTCGCGACTGACTTTAGCCCGGTGGCAGGGCAGCCACAGGGTGGACATTTCAGCCCACATGGAAAATGATCATGTTGCCATGCACAACACTGCAATGCTCTGATCTCGACGAGAAGCCTGAGCGTAGAAGCGGATCAACCGACCTCCGGTCCAGCGAGCGAGGACGCAAATGGACACCCCAGAGAATGGGCAATTGCATCGCGACGCGGGCGGGCGACCCCGTCGATCGGCCGGCTGGCTTGCCCGCGCCGCCATGTCGGCGGCATTCCTGCTCGGCATGGCTTTCAGCAGCACTGCGTTTGCGCAGGACCAGCAGCTTCCCGAGGTGACGGCGGCCAAGCCGGTGGTCCGTGAAATCGTCGAAGACGACGAGTTCGTCGGGCGCTTCGAATCCGTCGACCAGGTCGCCATCCGTTCGCGCGTCAGCGGCTATCTGGACAAGGTCAGCTTCCAGGACGGCGCACTGGTCAACAAGGGCGACCTGCTCTTCACCATTGACCAGCGTCCGTACCAGGCGGCTTATGATGCCGCCAAATCGCAAGTGGACGTCGCCAAGAGTCTGCTCGAATTCTCCAAGATGCAGCTGGATCGCGCCGACGAACTCGCCAAGACCGGCAATATCTCAACCGCGACGGTCGACGACCGCCGGCGGGAATACCTTTCGGCGCAGGCGCAGATGCAGGGCGCGACGGCTGCGCTGACGACGGCCAGCCTGAACATGGAATTCACCGAGATCAAGGCGCCCTTGTCCGGCCGCATCGACCGCCGGCTGGTGTCGGTCGGCAACCTCGTGCAGCCGGATACCACCTTGCTGACGACCATCGTTACGCGCGATCCGATCGACTTCTATTTCGACGTCGATGAGCGCCTGTATTTCAGCTACGCCCGCGACGCGAAGGAGCGTGGCGGCAGCATGCAGGAAGGCGCCGGCGGGCTCGAGGTGGTGGTTCGCGTCGCCGACCGCGCGGAGGCGGTATTCAAAGGCAAGCTCGATTTTGCCGAGAACCGGATCGACAACGCGACCGGCACCATGCGGGTGCGTGCAAGGTTTCCCAACGCCGACGGCATTCTCCAGCCAGGCATGTTCGGGCGCATCAACGTGCCGGGGTCGCTGCCGCATAGCGGCGTGCTGGTGCCCGACGAGGCGATCGGCGCCGATCAGGATCGCCGCATCGTGTTCCTGGTGATGAGGCCGGGATGGTGTCGGCGAAGCCCGTGCGCACCGGCCCGCTTCTCGACGGCTACCGGGTGATCCGCGGGGGCCTGACCGGCGACGAGACGATCATCGTCAACGGGCTGATGCACGCCAGGCCCGGCACCAAGGTGAAGGTCGAGATGGTGACATTGCCGCCCAAGGCCGAGACCGCCGAGTTGCAGCAATGAGGTTCGCACATTTCTTCGTCGACCGTCCGATCTTCGCATCGGTCGTTTCGATCGTCCTGCTGGTCCTCGGCGGGATTGCTTATACCCAGCTGCCGGTCGCGCAATATCCCGAGATCGCGCCGCCGACCATCGTCGTTCGCGCGCAGTATCCGGGCGCCGACGCCGAGACGGTTGCAGCGACGGTGGCAACGCCGATCGAGCAGGAGATCAACGGCGTCGAGGGGATGCTCTACATGTCGTCCTATTCGTCGGGCGACGGGGCGATGGCGCTGACCATCACCTTCAAGCTGGGCACCGATCTCGACCAGGCGCAGGTGCTGGTGCAGAACCGCGTGTCGGTCGCCGAGCCGCGCCTGCCCGAAGAAGTCCGCCGCCTCGGCATCACCACCACCAAGAGCTCGCCCGACCTGATGATGGTCGTGCACATGCTGTCGCCCGACAATACCTACGACCAGCTTTACGTCTCGAACTACGCCCGCTCGCGGGTGCGCGACATACTGCTCAGACTCGACGGCGTCGGCGACCTCATCATCTTCGGCGAACGCGAATATTCGCTGCGCATCTGGCTCGATCCGGAAAAACTGTCCGCCCTGGGGATGACCTCGGGCGATGTGGTGCAGGCGTTGCGCGACCAAAACGTCCAGGTGTCGGGTGGCTCGATCGGCGCGCCGCCGACCAGCACTGGCATGGCGTTCCAGTACACGGTCACCACGCAAGGCCGCTTCAACGACGCACGCGACTTCCGATACGTGATCGTCAAATCGACCGACGACGGCCGCCTGATCTCGCTGCAGGACGTGGCGCGCATCGAGCTCGGCGCCAAGGATTACGTCACCAACTCCTATCTCAACGGCAAACCGGCGGTGGCGCTCGCCATCTTCCAGCGGCCGGGCACCAATGCGCTCGCCGCAGCCGCGGAGATTCAGGACAAGATGAAGGAGCTTTCCCGCGACTTCCCGAAGGGGTTGAGCTACGACATCGTCTACAATCCGACCGAGTTCGTCGCCGAGTCGATCCAGGAGGTCTACAAGACAATCCTCGAGGCGATGCTGCTGGTCATCATCGTCATCATCGTCTTCCTGCAATCGTGGCGCATGGCGATCGTGCCGATCGTGGCGATCCCCGTGTCGCTGATCGGCACGCTGGCGGTGCTTTACGCCGCCGGCTTCTCGCTCAACATGCTGACGCTGTTCGGCCTCGTTCTGGCGATCGGCATCGTCGTCGACGATGCGATCGTCGTGGTCGAGAACGTCGAGCGCAATATCGCCAGAGGGCTGGCGCCCAATCCGGCGTCGCACCTGACCATGGACGAAGTCGGAACGGCGGTCATCGCGATCTCGCTGGTGCTGATAGCCGTGTTCGTACCGACAGCCTTCATCCCCGGCATTTCTGGGCAGTTCTACCTGCAGTTTGCGATCACCATCGCGGTGTCGACGGCGATCTCGGCATTCAATTCGCTGACGCTTTCGCCGGCGCTGGCCGCACTGCTGTTCAAGCCGCACCACGCCGCGGCGGCGCCGCCGCGCTTTTTCCTGGCGCGGTTCGGACGCGCGCTCGCCGACGGCTTCAATCGCGGCTTCGACAGGGTCGCCCACTGGTATTCGAGCATCATCCGCGTGCTGGTCGGCTCGTGGATAACGATCGCCGCCATGCTGGCCGTTTTCGCGGCCCTCATCTACGCCACGGTCTACATGGTGCAGGCGGTGCCGCGCGGTTTCATTCCGTCGCTCGACCAGGGCTATGCGATCGTCGTCGTCCAGTTGCCGGACGGCGCCTCGCTGTCGAGGACCGATGCGGTCATCCAGCAGGCGTCGCAGATCATCCAGAAAACGCCAGGCGTCGACTACGCAGTCGCCTTCGCCGGCTTCTCCGGCGCGACCTTCACCAACGCCAGCAACGCGGGCGTGATCTTCGCCAGGTTCAAGCCCTTTGACGAGCGACTGAAAGCCGGCCAGTCGGCGACCCAGGTCATCGGCAATCTGTTCGGCAGCCTGCAAAGCATCAAGGAAGCCTTCATTATCGCACTGCCGCCGCCGCCGATCCGCGGCGTCGGCAATGCCGGCGGCTTCAAGCTGCAGATCCAGGAGCGCAACAGCGCCGACATGCGGCAGATCCTGGCGCTTGCCAACGAAATCGCCGGCAAGGCCAACAAGACGCCGGGGCTGACGGGCGTGTTCACCACGTTCTCCGCGTCGAGCCCGCAATTCTTCCTGGCGATCGATCGCGACAAGGCGCGCATCCTGAACGTGCCGATCCCCAACATCTTCGAGACGCTGTCGATCAATTTGGGCACCGCCTACGTCAACGACTTCAACGCTTTCGGGCGCGTCTACCAGGTGCGGGCGCAGGCCGACCAGGCGTTCCGCCTCGATCGCGCCGACATCTTGAAACTGAAGGTGCGCTCGGCGACCGGCGCGCTGGTTCCGCTCGGCACGTTGATCGAGATCCGCGACGTCACCGGCCCGGCGCTGGTCCAGCGCTACAACATGTACGTCTCGGTGCCGCTGCAGGGCAACGCCGCGCCCGGCGTTTCCACGGGCGACGCGCTGGCATTGATGGAAGGGATCACGACAAAGACGCTGCCGGCCGGTACCTCCTATGAATGGACCGAGCTCGCCTATCAGGAGCGCAACACCGGCAATGCCGCTGTCTATATCTTCGGACTGTCGGTGCTGTTCGTGTTCCTGGCGCTGGCGGCGCAATATGAAAGCTGGGTGCTGCCGTTCGCCATTGTGCTGGTGGTGCCGCTCGGCGTGCTCGCGGCGTTGCTCGGCGTGTCTTTCCGAGGGCTGGACAACAACATCCTCGTGCAGATCGGCCTCATCGTGCTGATCGGGCTTGCCGCCAAGAACGCGATCCTGATCGTCGAATTCGCGCGCCAGGCGCAGGAACGCGGCCTGTCGGCCGCCGAGGCTGCCGTCGAAGCCTGCCGGCTCAGGCTGCGGCCGATCCTGATGACCGCTTTCTCGTTCATCCTCGGCGTCGTGCCGCTGGTGATCGCAACTGGCCCGGGCGCAGAAATGCGCCAGTCGCTCGGCACCGCGGTGTTCTCCGGCATGCTCGGCGTCACCTTCGTCGGCCTGTTCCTGACGCCGGTGTTCTACGTCACGCTCAGGTCGCTGTTTTCACGGCGCAAGCCCCGTGCCGAGGCCGAGCCTTCGGAGCCGGCAGAGGCGCCATCGGAGACGGCCGCCGAGTAGGGTAACGAATTCGCCGCGTCGGGCGCGGCTTATCACTCCAGAAAATCGGCGGCGCGTAACGGCCACGATCTGCGCGACAACCGCGGCCTCCGGAGTCCTCGCTTGCGATGTCTGCTTTCAGGACGCGGCGAAGCTGATCTCTACGACCGAAATGAGGCGCAAAGCAGCCATTCAGGATTCGGTGTGCGAAGGTCAACGTCGGGCTCGTATCCAAACGTTGGCTCTCCCCCGCCCTACCCTTCGCCCGACAGATCGCGCCGCGCCTTGTCGAGTTCTTCGGCATAGCGGCGCATCAGATGACCTTCGGTCAACAGCCCGACGTCCTTGCGATCTGTGAAATCCTCGACCACCGCGAATCCCCTCGGCGCCGGCACTGGAAGGTCTCTGCCGCCGATTGCACGTTCGGCACCAGCAGCGATTCGTTCAAATTGGCGAACGACAGCACCGCCGATTGCGCCAAAGTGCCTCCGGCTAATAAGGGCTATGTCTTGACTGACCTACTAACGAACCCTGCCGAATGCGATCTTCGGCAAGTCGATGCTCTTTCGGTGCATGCCGCTATCGCGAGAGGACGCGAATCCGGCTCTGGAACTCACCACGATCGACATAGCATCCGCGCAGATGTCGCCGCCCGGTGTTCGGGTTGAACGATTGGCGGCCATGCAACACCCGGCGATTGTCGAAGACCGCCATTTCGCCGGCCTTCAGGCGGTAGGCTATCTGGAAACGCGGCCCGCGGATCATCATCATCAGCTTGCGATAAGCCCCATAAAAGGGCGCGCATAGCTCGGAGGGAAGGTCGATGACATCGACAAGATGGGCGTTGAACCGCAACTCCGTCACTTCCCCGTTGCGTCGAGTTACAATCACGGGAAACCTGCCCCGCAAATCGTAG
Organism: Mesorhizobium sp. M1348; assembly: GCF_040317925.1. Classification (NCBI taxonomy): domain Bacteria; kingdom Pseudomonadati; phylum Pseudomonadota; class Alphaproteobacteria; order Hyphomicrobiales; family Phyllobacteriaceae; genus Mesorhizobium; species Mesorhizobium sp. M1348. The sequence goes on from NZ_JAMYLH010000005.1 coordinate 314,944, forward strand.
TTTTCATCGTGAAAACGATAGGGGATCTCGACCTCGCACAACAGGCGGTAGGCTTCCGGATCTTCCGCCTGTAGCGCGGCGACGACCGCAAACCCGTCGGCCAAGATCGATCCACCACCCTCAGCGTCGTTTGCGATACAATGCAGGAACTGGTAGCCGGGCGGCACCTCCTGGTTGGCGAGATCGGTGTGTAGCGGCAAGGCGACCGGCGTATAGGCCAGATTGTTCGGGTTCGGCATCGACACGACTTCGAACATCGCGCCAAAATTTGTCTGGCGCAGGAAACCAATCCGCTCGGCCGCACGCCGCCCCGCGTCGGGATCATCGTCAAGCCCATCGACGATGGAGAGCCCGTATGCAGCCGTTGCCCTCAGCCAAGCGAGCAGATCGTCATCGCTTTGCAAGATGTCTCCGGCGGCGTGACGCGGTATGGTTTCAAGATCGACCGAGGCGTCCCAGAGTTTCGGAGCGATGTCGGCCGGATCGTCCCGCTTTCTGCCGGGACGGTAGGACTCAAAGAACTGGCTCGGGAATTCCTCCTCAGCCTGGTCGTTCTGCCAGACAATGCCCACAGCGCTGCCCCTGTTCCGCACGCTGATGGGTCTGAGCGAGGGGTCTACGCTGGTCAGATCGAAAGTTCGTTCTTCGGTCTGCGGGTGAAACGCCGATGGCGCATTGTCCTTTAGCCAAAGCCAGGGATAGCAGACTGTTTCGCCCGACACGAAAGTCACGGCAAGCGCGGTCTCCCGGGCCTCCACGGAAAGCAGGGTATTCATGATGATGTCTCTCTGAACACAGAATTTGATTTTCAGGTTGGATCAGGCCCGCAGGCCATCAACCCAACGGTGGTGGCCACCACAAGCTCGGCTTTCCATAGCGATGGGATCCGGGATTTCTGTTCGGTTCTTCGAGCACGCCATCTCCAGGCGGAATCTGGCTCCAGATGAAATCTGGTTCAAAGCCACCGCGATGGTAGCGATCATTCGCCGGCGGTGTCCAGCTAAATGCAGCGGGATCGCCATCCCCTCTCGGCTACCCCTCGCCCGACAGATCGCGCCGCGCCTTGTCGAGTTCTTCGGCATAGCGCCGCATCAGATGGCCTTCGGTCAGCAAACCGACCACCTTGCGGTCGGTGAAATCCTCGACCACCGCCAATTCCTCGGCGCCGGCGCGCTGGAAGGTCTCGGCCGCCGACTGCACGTTCATGCTCGGCACCAGCACCGCATCTCTGAATTTGGCGAAGGACAGCACCGGCATCTCGTCATCCGACAAATGGCTGTGCAGTTCGGCGACGATCAGCACGCCGAGATAATGCAGGTCGGCGTCGACCGCGATGACGCGCTGCGAGGCACCGAGCGGCACCTGCTTGCGGAATTCCGCAAGCGTCGTCGAGGCGTCGATGGTGCGGACATCCTTTCGCATCATCGAGCCGACAGTCAGGCTGCGCATCCAGCCGACGTCATGGGCGCTGCGGATGGTTTCGCCGCGCAGGTGAAAGCGCCATGTCGAGAAGGAATAGCCGAACGTTTCGCGCACCAGGATCGCCGCCATGAGCGAGGCGGCCAGCACCACGCCGGTCAGCGTCAGGTCGCGGGTCGATTCCAGCGCCAGGAAGGTCATCGTCAACGGGCCGCCGACGACGCCGACGGCGAGCGAGGTCATGCCGACGACGGCGGCGACGGCGGGATCGATGCCGGTCGCCGGCGAGACGAATGCCATCGCGCCGGCAAACATCTTGCCGAGCAGCGCGCCGAGGAACAGCGAGGCAAAGAACAGGCCGCCACGGAAGCCGGAGCCGAGCGAGATCGCCGACGCCGCCAGCTTCAGCACGAAGACGCTGGCCACTACGGCCAGCCCGTAATTCATCGCGAATTCGCGGTGCAGCGCGCCATGGCCGCTGGACAGGACTTGCGGCGTGACCAGCCCCAGCAGCCCGACCATCACGCCGCCGATGGCGGGGCGCAGCGAGGCGTCGATCGACAGCCTGGCAAAGAGGCGCTCGATCAGGCTCACCAGATGCATGATGGCGATGGAAGCACCACCGCCCAGAAGCCCGAGCAGCATGAACGGCAAATACTGGCTGACGGTGAGCTGCGGCAGGCCGGCGAGCTCCAGCGGAAACGGCACGCCGCCAAACACCTCGGCGGTCAGCGAGGCCGAGATCGCGGCGGCCATCACCGGCGCGACATTGGCGACCGAATAGATGCCGATGACCAGCTCGAAACCGTAGAAGGCGCCGGTCAGCGGCGCGTCGAAGGCGGCGGCGATCGCGCCGGCGGCACCGCAGCCGACGAGGATGCGGACATCGTTGCGGCGCAGCCTGAACAAGCGCGCCAGCCGCGACGCCAGGCCCGAACCCACCTGCGTATAGCCGGCCTCGAGCCCGACCGAAGCGCCGAAGCCGCTCGAGATCATCGTCTGCCCGGCGATGATGAAGGTGTCGGTGAGCGACATGCGGCCGCCATAAAGCGCGTTGGCTTCGATCGGATCGACCGGCGTGCGGAACTTCCGCTTTCTCAGCCAGATCACCGTCAGCCCGAGCAGGATGCCGCCGATCGCCGGTATCAGCGCCTGCTCCGGCCTTTGCAGCGAAAACATCGCTGAAAGCCGACCGCCGGGCTGAACGCCGAACATAAGCCCATGCAGGACCTGCACCAGTCCGCTCATGCCGGTGACCAGCGCACCCGCCATCACCCCGACCAAAGCCGCCAGAATGACGACGGCGATGCCGCGCGCCTCGAGCAGCGGGATCGATCGGATCAGCACCGCGCGCAACCGGCGGGCATAGACTTGCGGTTCGTTTCTGGAAAGCACCAGGGCGGCTCGCCGACATCAAAGGGGAGTGGTGCCTGATACGCCCGGCGGCTTCGCATGGCAACAATGCCGGCCGCCGAGGTGTCATGCCCGCGTGATGCTGCGGCGATAAAGCCCATCTTCGGCTCGGGGAACTGCGTTGACGTAAACGTCAACCCGAAGCTATATGCGCCGGCGGCCGTGGCTGTAAAACCAGGCAAGCGGCTTCGGCCAGGTCGGAGCGCCGGCGCGCGACAAACGCAACCAGACGAGGAGAACCGCCATGAGCGTTCAGGAGATTGCCGACAACATCAGGTCGCGCGTGGCGAGTGCCGGGTTCGATCGCTCCGTGAAATTCGACACCGGCAGCGACGGCGTCATCGTCATCGACGGCGCCGATGTCTCGACCACCGATGCGCCGGCCGATTGCACCATAAAGCTGTCACTCGACGATTTGGACTCGCTGATATCAGGCGATCTCAACCCGACCATGGCCTTCATGTCCGGCAAGATAAAGGTCGAAGGCGACATGACAGTCGCCATGGCGCTCAGCCAGTTGATCGGCTGATCCAGTTAAGGCGAAACAAGCCGCCGCGATCGGCGGCTTGTTTCGAACCATCAGGCAGCGAGCGGCAGTCTCTGCGCCTTCAGTTTGCGCCCGGCCGCCTTCAGCGTGCCTTGCGCGCCGTCGAGCGCGCCGACAACCAGTTCCCGCACCAGCAGACGGTGCCGCTCGTAAGGCCCCGGCATGGCCAGCGAGCCGGTCTTTGCGGCCGAAAACCCGAAGCGCTCGTAATAGGGCGCGTCGCCGACCAGCAGGATCGCCGCATGGCCAAGCCGCTCGGCCTCAGTGACCGCATGGCGCATAAGCGCCGAGCCGATGCCTGCATTCTTGAACGCCGGGTCGACCGCAAGCGGGCCGAGCAGCAGCGCTGCCTTGCCGCCCTCGCCCAGCACCACGTCCCACAGCCGCACGGTGCCGGCAACAGTGCCCGACGCATCGCGCGCGACAAAGGCCAGGCCCTCCGAAGGCCGGCGGCCGCGCCGCAGCTTTTCCGACGACTTTTTCCGGCGCTTCGGCCCCATGGCGCGATCGAGCAAAGCCTCGCGCGCGCCGGCGTCGGCGGCGGTTTCGGCAGTGATGACAAAAGCGCCGGCAATCTCCCCCCTCGAGGGGGAGATGTCGCCACAGGCGACAGAGGAGGTCGGCACGTCCTGACGCGACACCCTATCGTAGGCCAAGAACGTCGGCGCTTCACGCGCGGCGACCCCCTCTGGCCACTTCGTGGCCATCTCCCCCTCGAGGGGGGAGATTCCCGCGGCGCCTTCAACAATGAAATCCAAAACGTCCATTTCCGCGATCCTTCACGAGCGGATTGTTCCACAGGCGAGCCCGGGCGGGCGACAGGCGCCCACCTCGGATGATCTGACCGGTTCTTTCGAACCGTCAGATCACGTAGGATCGGAGAGGCTCGAAGCCGTTGAAGGCGACCGAGGCGTAGGTCGTCGTGTAGGCGCCGGTGCCCTCGATCAGCACCTCGTCGCCGATGGTCAGCGACAAGGGCAGCGGATACGGCGTCTTTTCGTACATCACGTCGGCCGAATCGCAGGTCGGGCCGGCGAGTACGCAAGGCGCGGTCTCGCTGCCGTCATGCGCGGTGACGATCGGATAGCGGATCGCCTCGTCCATGGTCTCGGCGAGACCGCCGAACTTGCCGATGTCGAGGAACACCCAGCGCACATTGTCGTTGTCGGCCTTCTTCGAGATCAGCACGACCTCCGACTTGATGACGCCGGCATTGCCGACCATGCCGCGGCCCGGCTCGATGATCGTCTCGGGGATGGCGTTGCCGAAATGCTTCCTGAGCGCCGAGAAGATCGCCTGGCCATAGGCCTGCGCCACCGGCACATCCCTGAGATAGCGGGTCGGGAAGCCGCCGCCCATATTGACCATCTTCAGCACGATGCCTTCGTCGGCCAGCGTCGCGAACACCTTCTTGGCGTCGGCGAGCGCGCGGTCCCAGGCGGTCAGGTCGGTCTGCTGCGAGCCGACATGGAACGACACGCCATAGGCGTCGAGGCCGAGCGCCTTGGCATGGCGCAGCACGTCGACCGCCATCGCCGGCACACAGCCGAACTTGCGCGACAGCGGCCATTCGGCGCCCTCGCCGTCGGTCAGGACGCGGCAGAACACGCGAGCGCCGGGAGCGACGCGGGCGATCTTCTCGACCTCCTCGACGCAGTCCACCGCAAACAGCTTGATGCCGAGCTGGTAGGCACGCTGGATGTCGCGCTCCTTCTTGATGGTGTTGCCGAAGGAGATGCGGTCCGCTGGCGCACCGGCGTCCATCGCCATCTCGACTTCGGCAACGGAAGCGGTGTCGAAGGACGAGCCCATCGCAGCAAGCAGGCGCAGGATTTCCGGCGCCGGGTTTGCTTTCACCGCATAGTAGATCTTGGAATCGGGAAGCGCCTTCTCGAAGGCGCGGAAATTGTCGCGCACGACATCGAGGTCGACGACAAGGCACGGGCCGTTCGGACGTCGGGTGGCGAGAAAGTCAAGGATGCGCTGGGTAGCCATCGGGGTCTCTCCATCAGCGCCTTTCGGCGCGCACAAAGGCTTGCGGACGCGGGCTCTCGGCCTCGCGAACACGCGGTGGACAAAGGCGGGACGGAAATCCATGGAACCAGCCGGTGGAGACCCCGGAACCATGAAGCGCCGTCTCGCGGCGGTGAACCTTGGCCTTGCCCGGCCTCGGTTCGCTTTGTCTGCCTTGGCTTGGATGGGAGACCCGTCCGCACTGCCGGCAATGAAGGTGTGCCTCTTCAGTAACCCCGGTCTTTGGACGACCGGCAGAACACCAGAAAGGCCCGCACCGTCGTTGCTTCAAGGTGTCCTCGGTTGGCGGTTGGCCGCTAAACCGACTGGAGGGGTTGGCTCCAGTTACCTTACCGATTGCCCTCACCATTCGAGGATCGGCGGACACCCACAGGCACGTGCGACTTTGGGCAAGCGCGATATAAGATCGAAAGATTTCACAATCAATAAAAATCGTATGGCAGGTTGTAAAATTTGTGGCATCGAACAATGCTGCGGCAACCAGAAGAACAATGCTGCGGCAAGCACATCCGGATATCGAACGCATGACAGGCACTCGTGGCCCGCTGAACGCTTTGCTCGACCTTGATCAAACCCCTGTAGCCGATACGAAATCCGGCCCGCTTGCCGGCTTGCGGCTTGCCGTCAAGGATATCTTCGACGTCGCCGGCTACCGCACCGGCTGCGGCAATCCGCAGAGATACCGGGAGGCTTCGCCGGCCATGGCGACCGCGCCGGCCGTCCAGGCGCTGCTTGATTCGGGCGCGCGCTTCGTCGGCAAGACGCAGACCGATGAGCTGGCGTTTTCCCTGCTGGGGCTGAACGCGCATTTCCCGTCGCCGGTCAATCCGGCGGCGCCCGACCGGGTCACCGGCGGCTCATCCTCGGGTTCTGCCGCGGCGGTTGCCGGCGGGCTTGCCGATATCGCCACCGGCTCCGACACCGGCGGCTCGATCCGTGCGCCGGCAAGCTTCTGCGGCCTGGTCGGCCTCAGGACGACGCATGGCCGCATCCCGCTCGACGGCACCATGCCGCTGGCCCCTTCGCTGGACACGTTCGGCTGGTTCGCAAGCGACATCGTCATCTACGAAAAGGTCGGCACGGTGCTGCTCGGCGATGATCCGCATTCCCACGAACTGGCACGCCCCGTCACCCTCGCTGCGCTGGACGGCCTTGTGCTCGGCCCGCACGAGGCCGACGAATATCGCGCCATGCTCCGCAGTGTCTCGTCGGTGCTGGGCGCGCCGCGCAGCGTCGGCCCGCTGTCGCATTCGACCGACGATCTCTATTGGTGCTTCCGCAAGCTGCAGGGCTATGAAGCCTGGCAAAATCACGGCGCCTGGATCGCCGGCGGCGACCGCATGCTGGGACCCGGGGTCAAGGAGCGTTTCGAGCACGGCGCGACAATCGACGTGGCAACCGCGCATCGCGAAACGGAACGTCGCGTTTCGTTTCGACTCGAGCTTGCCGGCCTGCTTGGCGATGACGGCGTTCTTGTGCTTCCGACTGTTCCGGGTGCCGCGCCGCTTAAGGCCGCATCATTCGACGATTTGCAGACCTATCGCGAGCGCGCGCTGAGACTGCTATGCCTTTCCGGCCTGTCCGGTTTTCCGCAAATCACGCTGCCGCTCGGCAAGACCGGCGGGGCGCCGTTCGGTCTTTCGCTGCTCGGCCCGAAGAACAGCGACCGGCAGTTGATTGCGCTGGCCGCCCGCATCCTTTCAGCCCACCAAGGAGGCGCATGACATGGATACGCTGACCCGCATGCGCGCCTTCATCGACGTGGTCGAGGCCGAAGGCTTTTCGGCGGCGGCGCGCAAGATCGGCCGCTCGAAGGCGCTATTGTCGAAATATGTGCGCGAGTTGGAGGACGAGCTCGGCGCGCTGCTGCTCAATCGGACGACCAGGCAGTTCTCCCTGACCGAGGCCGGCCACACCTATTACCGGCGCGCCTCGGAGATCGTGCGCGAGGTCGACAACCTGGCCGATGCCGTGCGTGAATCCTCCGGCGACGTGCGCGGCAGGATCAAGCTGTCGGCGCCACGTACCTTTGCCGACGCGCCGATCGGCCAGTCGCTGATCGACTTCGCCAAGCAGCACCCCGATATCGTCCTCGACATCCATCTCGACGACCGTTTCGTCGATCTGGTCGAGGAGGGTTTCGATCTGGCGGTGCGCATTTCGCGGCTGGAAAATTCCTCGCTGATCGCCAGGCGTCTGGCGCCATTTTCGGTACGGCTTTGCGCGTCTCCCGAACTGATCGCCAAGCACGGCATGCCGGTCAGGGCGCAAGACCTTGCCCGCGTGCCTTGCATCATCGACACCAATGGCCGCTGGCTCACCAACTGGCCGTTCAAGGGCGACAGCGGCGATACGGTGAGCGTTTCGGTTTCCGGCCCGATCGAGGTCAACAGCCCGATGGCGGCAAGGGCCGCTGCCGTGGCTGGATTGGGATTTTCCATCCTGCCGGATTTCATCGCCGCGCCCGACATTGAAAACGGCAGGCTGGTGACTGCGCTGGATGACCGCATCCTGCCCGGCGGCGGCATCTTCGCCGTCTATCCGCACCGGCGCTATCTGCCTGCAAAGGTTCGCGTTTTCGTCGACTTCCTGGTGCAGTGGTTCAAGACGCTGGACAACGCATGAGCTTTCAGCCGCGTTGCGGTCCCATTTTCGCCCGCTTTCTGGTAACTGTCGGCAATTCACCGAAGCCGATTGAATCGCGACCGAGAATGCACCTGAAACAGCAAGCAATGATGCTGGCTTCGGCCTTGACCGCGACGTTTGCCGCCGTCGGACCGGCTGAGGTGCATCCCCACGTCTTTGCCGAGGCCCGCCTCGAAGTGGTCCTTAGCCCGGATCACCAAACTGTGAAGGCATTGCGCCATGTCTGGCGCTTCGACGATTTGTTTTCGAGCACAGTGATGATGGAGTTCGACAAGAATTCCGACCTGAAACTCGACGACAAGGAGTTGAAGGATGTTGCCGACACCGTCCATGCCTCGCTTGCCGAATTCAACTATTTCCAGCTCGTCACCGTCGACGGCAAGGACGTGGCAATGACCCCGCCGCCGCATTTGATGGCCAATTTCGACAATGACCAGTTGATCATCCTGTTTGAATCCGAACCGAAGGTGCCGATCAAACTGAGCGGCAAGATAGATATCGGCGTCTACGACCCGACCTTCTACACCGCCATCGATTTCACCGAGGATGCCCATCTGCAGGTCGATGGATTGCCGCCGACCTGCACCAGCAAGGTTGTCCGCCCGAATCCGGATGAGGCGATCGCCCAGAACCAGAAGACCCTGACCGACGCGTTCTTCAACGATCCGACAGGCACCGACATGAGCAAGATCTTTGCCACCAAGCTTGAACTGACCTGTCAGCCGGAAGGATAGATCCAGTGACCAAACCGTCCCTGCGTTTGGCATTCGGTCTTCTGGCCGTCGCCTTTGTGATGACGCACTTTCTCGGCTCCGCCCACGCCCAGAGCTCACTCGGCATCGGCACCAATGACGGCATGGCTCCAACCGCCACCGGCCCGTTCGCCCACATCCTGATGTGGATCAATCTGCGCCAGCAGGAATTCTATCATGCGCTTGCCGGCGCGATGAAGGCGATGCGCCAGGACGGCAGCAAGTTGTGGCTGCTCATCGGCCTGTCCTTTGCCTATGGCATTTTCCACGCCGCCGGCCCCGGTCACGGCAAGGCGGTGATCTCGTCCTACATGGTGGCCAATGAAGTGGCGCTCCGGCGCGGTATCATGTTGTCCTTCGTCTCGGCCCTGCTGCAGGCGCTGACCGCGATCGTGGTGATGCTGGTGGCCTATTTCGTGCTGCGCGGCACTTCTGTCTCGATGACCGACGCGGCATGGTTCCTCGAAATCATGAGCTATGTCTTCGTCACTCTGTTCGGCGCCTGGCTGCTGTGGCGCAAGGCCGGCCCGGCAATCCTTCGCCTGTTCGGGGCAAATCCCGGCTACAGCCTCTCGGCTGCCCACGCCGGCCATTCACATGCCGGCCATTCACATTCCGCGCATGCCCATGCGGCACATTCCCATGCGCTTCATGCCCACGACCACCACCACGCCCATGCCGCACACGGTCACCACAGCCATGCCGCGGGCGAGGTCTGCGAGACCTGCGGGCATTCGCACGCGCCCGACCCGGCGCTGCTTTCCGGCGATCGCTTCGATTGGCGCACGGCCTGGTCGGCGGTGGCTGCCGTCGGTATCCGCCCCTGTTCCGGCGCACTGATCGTGCTGAGCTTCGCCTTGCTGAATGGGCTGTGGTTCGGCGGCATCCTGTCGGTGCTGGCCATGGCGCTCGGCACCGCAATCACCGTCTCGGCCCTGGCGACGCTTGCGGTGACCGCCAAGAACTGGGCGGTGTATTTCGCCGGCGACGGCCGCATGGGCAACCGCATCCACTCCTTCGTCGAGATTGGCGGCGCCGCCTTCGTCTTCCTGTTCGGCCTGCTGCTGCTTTCGGCCAGCCTGACTGGCGCCTGACCTCGTTGCGTCCGATCAGGGCGCGTTAACTAGGGATCTTGCCACCCAACTCATCCTCGATATGGACGCGGATGATGTCGTCGAAGCTCGTTTCAGCGGCAAAGCCAAGCTCCCTCGAGCGCCGCGCCTCGAAGCGTGTCGGCCAGCCCTTGACGATCGCCCAGATCGTCTCGTCGGGCGCCTCGCGGATCGGTTTCACCGCCTTGGCGCCGGCGACGCGTTCCAGCGCTTCGATCTGCTCGCCGACACTGACGGCGACGCCCGGCATCGTCAGGTTGCGGCGCGGGCCGACGGCGGCACCGTCGATCTGAGCCGCATGGATCAGGAAATTCACCGCCGAACGCGGGCTGGCGTGTGTGTGGACGACCGAGCGCGGCACCGGCAGGATGGCTTCATGGCCGCTCAGCGGTTCGCGGATGATGCCGGAGAAGAACCCTGAGGCCGCCTTGTTCGGCTTTCCCGGCCTGACGCAGATGGTCGGCAGCCTGATGCCGATGCCGTCGAAGAAACCGCGGCGCGTATAGTCGGCAAGCAGCGCCTCGCCGATCAGCTTCTGCGTGCCGTATGAGGTCAAGGGCGTCGGGTGGAACTCGTCCGGAATGATGTCGGGAAACGGTGCTCCGAACACGGCGATCGACGAGGTGAAGACGACGCGTGGCGTATAGGCGGCTAAGCGGATGGCATCGAACAGCGCCCTTGTGCCGTCGAGATTGACGCGGTAGCCGAGATCGAAATTGGCCTCCGCCTCACCCGACACCACGCCGGCGAGATGGAAGATCACGTCAGGGCGCGGCGCGACCAGATTTGCCGTCGCCCCGGGCGCTGCGAGGTCGCTGGTGTGGACGCTGATGCTGACGCCTTCGAGGACCGGCGCCTGCGGCGGCACGATGTCGTGAAGGTCGAGCGCGGCGATCTTGCGGCCGCCGAGCGTCCCGTCCTTGGCCAGCCTGGCGATGAGCTTGCGGCCGACCATGCCTGCCGCGCCGGTAATCAGAATGCGCATGTCACTTTCCCTTTTTGCGCTGGCTGCGGCTACGCAGCCAGAACACGACGAAGATTGCCACCATGAAGATCGCGGCGACGACGCCGGCAAGCACCGTCGAGACCTTGCCGACAGCCAGCATCACGGTTGGAAGATAATAAGCAGCGATGCCGAACAGCAGCAAAATCCAGGCGGCGCCGATCGCCGCATTGCGGGTGTCGCGGTCCATTATGCGGCCCGAGAGTAGCGGGAGTTCATGTCGATCGTTGCCAATGCCCAGAACTCCCGAAGTCAGTGATAGTGGCCACGGTGTTGTGCCGTATCATGCGCATGCTCGTGCTCGTCATCATGCTCATGGCTATCGGCACATTGGCCGAATTCCGGTTCGACCGTGGCATGGGCTATGCCATGTTCCGCCGCAAGCCGCTTCTTGATCGCGCTGACCGCCATATGCGCATCGACGCCGTCATTGAGGCAGGCATGCAATGTCGCCATGTTGCTGGAGCCGTCGAGCGACCAGACATGCATGTGATGCACCTCGCGCACGCCCTTGACCGAGCCTTCGATGTCCCTCGCGATCAGGTCGCGGTCGAGGCTCGCAGGCACGCCCTCGAGCAGGACGTGGGCAGCCTCGCGCATCAGCGACCAGGCCGTGGACAGGATCAGCAGCGAGACCAGGATCGACAGAATCGGATCGATGGGCGTCCAGCCCGTCGCCAGGATCACCAGCGCCGCGACGATCGCCGCCGCCGAGCCGAGCAGGTCGCCGAGTACGTGCAGCATGGCACCGCGCATGTTCAGGCTGCCGCGGTCGCCGCCATGCAGCACGTAGAACGAGCCGAGATTGACCAGCAGGCCGGCGATCGCCACGACCAGCATCGGCCCGCCGAGCACCGGAACCGGCGCTTGCAAGCGGCCCCAAGCCTCGTAGACGATCCACAGCGCGATTGCGAAGATGGCGATGCCGTTGGTGTAGGCGACCAGCGTCTTGACCCGGCCGAAGCCGTAGGTGAGGCGCACGGTCGCCGGCCGGCTCGCAAGATGAAAGGCATACCAGGCAAGGCCGAGCGCGACGCAATCGGCAAGCATATGGCCGGCATCCGCCAGCAGCGCCAGTGAGCCGGTGAAGATGGCGCCCAGCGTCTCCGCAACCATGAAGCCGGCGGTCAGGCAAGCAGCGATCAGCACGCGCTTCTTGTCGGTCGAGCCGTGCACATGACCTGCGCCATGGCTGTCGTCATGCCCTTGCGAAGCGTGGTCGTGGATATGCGCCATTCTATGAGCCCTTGCTAGGCGCCGAACTCGGCGCGAATATCCTCGAGCCGCCGCCTCTGCTGGCCATCGCCGTCGAAATTGGCCGGATCGAGCCACGCCTCATAGGCTCTGCGCAGATCAGGCCACTCCTTGTCGATGATCGAATACCACGCGGTATCGCGGTTTTCGCCCTTGACCACAAGATGTTGACGGAAAATGCCCTCGAACTTGAAGCCGAAACGTTCCGCCGCGCGCTTCGACGGCTCGTTGCGATTGTTGCATTTCCATTCGTAACGGCGGTAGCCAAGCTCGTCGAAGACGTACTTCATGAACAGGAACTGCGCTTCCGTCGCCGCCGGCTTTCGCGAGATCAGCGGGCCCCAATAGATGTTGCCGATCTCGATGACGCCGTAGGTGGCGTCGATGCGCATCAGCGTCTGGCGCCCGGCGACCTTGCCGCTGGCCTTGTCAATGACGGTAAAGAACAGCGGGTCCTCGCTGGCTTCGACCTTGTCCAGCCACGGCTGGAAATCGGCGCGGGTCTGGGGCGGGTAGTCGAACAGCCAGGCGAAGCGATCGCCGGCATCGGCCACCGACGAGGCCTCGAACAGGCCGTCGCCGTGCTTTTCGGCGTTGAGCGGCTCCAGCCTGACAGTGCGCCCTTCCAGCACCTTGCGTCCAGGCCGCGGGCGCGGTTGCCAATTCTCGAGATTTTCCGACACCGAAAACTCCAATCCGTTTGACTTTTGCGGGCGGACGCTCACAAAAACGCACGCTCGCTGAAAGAACCACACGGACGGGAAAAATGCTCCACACGATTTCGGCCTTCGACCGCCTCGGCGAGGAAAATGCGTTCGCGGTGCTGGCGCGTGCCACTGCACTTGCCCATCAGGGCCGCGACATCGTCAATCTCGGCATCGGCCAGCCCGACTTCAAGACGCCGCAGCATATCGTCGAGGCCGCGATCAAGGCGCTACGCGACGGCCATCACGGCTATACGCCGGCCAACGGCCTGCTGGCGACGCGCGAAGCGGTGGTACGCCGCACGCTGGCCACTACCGGCGTCGAAGTCTCGCCCGAAGCGGTGATGATCCTGCCCGGCGGCAAGCCGACCATGTTCGCGGCCATCCTGATGTTCGGCGAGCCGGGTGCTGAAATTCTCTATCCCGATCCCGGCTTTCCGATCTACCGCTCGATGATCGAGTTCACTGGCGCTGCCCCCATCCCGGTGCCGATGCGCGAGGAGAACGGCTTTGCCTTTTCGGCTGCGGAGACCTTGGCGCTGATCACCCCGAGGACCAGGCTGCTGATCCTCAACTCGCCCGCCAATCCGACCGGCGGCGTCACGCCGCGAACCGAGATCGAGAAGCTGGTCAAAGGGCTGGAAGCGCACCCGGACGTGGCCATCCTCTCCGACGAGATCTACGACGTGATGACCTATGACGGCGAGACACATTGTTCGCTGCTCGCCTTCCCCGAGATCCGTGACCGGCTGATCGTCCTCAACGGCTGGTCGAAGACCTGGGCGATGACCGGCTGGCGCATGGGCTGGTCGATCTGGCCGAACGGCGACAAGGGCGCGCATCTCTACGACAAGGTGCGCAAGCTGGCGGTCAATTGCTGGTCCTGCGTCAACGCGCCGAGCCAGTATGCCGGCATAGCCGCCATCGACGGCCCGCAGGACGACGTCGACAGGATGATGCGCGCCTTCGACCGCCGCAGGAAGGTCGTGGTCGAGGGGTTGAATGCCTTGCCCGGCGTTTCCTGCATCACGCCGAAAGGTGCTTTCTATGCCTTCCCCAATGTTTCAAAAACCGGCTGGAAGGCCAAGAAGCTCGCCTCGGCGCTGCTCGAGGATGCCGGCGTGGCGCTAATCGGCGGCCCCGATTTCGGCATTCTCGGCGAAGGCTATGTCAGGCTGTCCTACGCCAATTCCGAGGAGAACATCCTGCGCGCGCTGGAGCGGATCGAGGCGTTCCTGGCGAAGTGAGGACGCACGACCGACGCAAGGAGACGCCAGATGTTCTATGCCATTCTTGCCTATCACGAGGAAGAAGCGATTACGGCGCTGACGCCGGAGCAGGATGCGGCGCTGATGACCGATCTTCTCCAGATCAACGATCGGCTGTACCGGCAAGGCACCCTTGGGCCGGCGGCGCGGCTCGGCGCGACACAAGACGCCTGTACCTTGCGCGGGCCAGGCACCGGAATGGTTGTCGACGGACCCTTCGCCGAGACCAAGGAACAATTGCTGGGGCTCTATGTCGTCGACTGCGCCAACCGTGACGCCGCTGTCGACATTGCGCGCGACCTTCGCCGCGTCAATCCGACCGCGGTCTACGAAATCCGTCCGATTTCGCTCTATCTTCCCGGCGTGCCGCTTCCGGTCACGCGACCCTGATTTAGGACCGGGTGAGACTAATTTAGCCTCGCCCGACAAACGGCATCTTGGTCGCCATCACGGTCATGAACAGCACGTTGGCGTCGAGCGGCAGGCTGGCCATATGGAGGACGGCGTCGGCGACGCGCTCGACATCCATCACCGCTTCGGCGGCAATGGTGCCGTTGGCTTGCGGCACGCCGACCGTCATCGCTTGCGCCATGTCGGTCAGTGCGTTGCCGATGTCGATCTGACCGCAAGCAATGTCGAAGGGCCTGCCGTCCAGCGCCAGCGTCTTGGTCAGTCCGATGATGGCGTGCTTGGTCGCCGTATAGGGCACCGAGCCCGGCCGTGGCGCATAGGCCGATACCGAGCCGTTGTTGATGATGCGGCCGCCCATCGGCTGCTGCCTGCGCATGGCGCCGAAGGCGGCGCGAGCACACAGAAACGAGCCGGTGAGATTGACCCCGACGATGTCGTTCCACACCTCGACCGGGATATCGTCGATCAATGTCGATTTGTAGCTCGTGCCGGCATTGTTGAAGAGCAGGTCGACGCGCCCGAAAGCCGCAGCCACCGTCTCGAACAGATCGTCGACCTGATCGGCCTTGCTGATGTCGCAGGCGAAGGCCAATGCCTTGGCCTGCGTCGGCCCGGCGGCGGCAATCGCCTCCTCCAGCACCGGCTTGCGGCGGCCGCAGAAGACCGTGTTCCAGCCGGTCTTGAGCAGCGCCGTGGCGACGCTCTTGCCGATGCCCGTGCCGGCGCCGGTGACGATGGCGGTTTTATAGTCGGTCATGGCTGTACTCCCTGAAAGGGATGAGCCATCGCAAATGACGGGAACCATGGCAAGCCGGCCCAAAGCCTGTGCTCACAAAAAGGGCGGCCATTGGCGACCGCCCCTGATCCGAACCGGGCTTGGGAGGAGGAAAGCCGATCCGACTGCCTGAATCATGCGCTCACCGGATTAACGAGAAGCTAACGCCAATGGCGCACCGGGTCTCCGCCGCCCAACCTTCAAGCTACCAGCGCGAGCCTGCGACCGGCTTGGCCGTGCTGCCCGCTGCCGGCACCTTCGCCGCCGTCACCGTCGCCTCGACATGATCGACCAGCGCGTCCGGCAGGCCGAGACGGCCGGCAAGCAGGTCGAGATAGCCGCGTTCGGCCCGCGTGTCCGGATCGATGGCAAGACGCGAGGCGGTGTAGAGTTCCAGCTTTTGCGCATCGGTCTTGGCGCCGGCGATCAGCACATCCAGATCGAGCGGTGCCTCCAGTTCCGACATCAGGAATTTCTCCGCTTCGGCGCCGACGCCGGCGAGGCTGAGCTTGCCGGCGATCTTCTGCCGCTCTTCGTCATCGACGTGGCCGTCGGCCTTCGCCGCCGAGATCATCGCCCTGACCAGCGTCAGCGTGAATTCGTCTTCGCCCTGCGGCGCTTGCGACGGATGGAAGGCGGTATCAGCCGGCGGCGGCAGCAATTCCGGTTCGCCGGCAGCTTGTGTCTCGGCTGGCGCGTTGCCGTTCTTGTAGTTCTGGTAGGCCTTGTAGGCGAGGCCGCCGATCGCAGCCAACCCACCAAGCTTCACCGCCGCACCGGTAACCTGACGGCCCGGGCCGGTTCCGAGCAGCACCGCGGCCAGCGCACCGGCGGCAAGCGGATTGTCCTTGGCCATCTGCACCGCCTGCCCGGCCTTGTCGCGGACAGTCGATCCGGTACCGGGAACCTGCGAGCCGAGCAGATCGTCGAGGAGCTTCTTGGGATCGAACATCTATGCCTCCAGAATTGGCCCGGCCGAAGGTGCGCGGGCAGGTTTGCACGTCGAAGACCTAGGTCCCGCAGTTTGACATTACAATGACGGCGTACATCCTTTTGCCCGCTGCCACGCATGACCTCGCACCGGCATCTGCTGGGATTTCACGCGGAAATCACAGTGCTGCAGCCTCCTTCCGCGCCCAAAAAAACACGCGGCGCTCTGGACATTGGACGTGTCGAAACCGCCCCCGACTTCGACTAATGTCGCGGCATGTCGCTTGAGAGGAGCCTGGCATGACCGATGAGACAGACCGCCAGCCGGCACGCGATCCCCAGGAGCTGGAGCGCCTGCTGATTTCGCGGCAGTGGGTCGGAGACATTGACGGCATGGCGGCGCTTTTTGAGCCGCATGCAGTCATCGACAGCGGTGGCGAACAACTAACGTTCGGCCGCGAAGCCATCCGAACGCTGTTCGCGGAGATCACCGCAACCGGCCGAAAATTTCAATCCGGAGATCAGCGTCCGGCTGTCATCAGTGGCGACCTGGCGCTCACCTCGACCCGGCTTCCCGACGGCACGATCACTACCGAGGTCGCGCGCCGGCGGAACGACGGGACATGGCTGTGGGTCATCGATCGCTTCTCTGTTGCTTGAAGCTAACTTCCGATGTGGCGGTCGCCGCGTGCTTGCGCCAGCTCGACCTGGCGCTGGCGCTCGGCATAACGGGAGCGATCTTCGTCCGAGCGGGCATCGAAGCAATGCGGGCATGAAACGCCGGTGGCATATTTCGGCGACAGCCGGTCTTCTGCCGCCAGCGGATGCCGGCAGGCGCGGCAGAGTTCGGCCTCGCCTTCGAGCAGCCCGTGCGACACCGAAACGCGCTCGTCGAAGACGAAGCATTCGCCTTGCCAGAGGCTCTGTTCGGCGGGCACGTCCTCGAGATATTTCAGAATGCCGCCCTTGAGGTGGAACACATCCTCGAAGCCGAGCGACTTCACGTAGGCCGTCGCCTTCTCGCAGCGTATGCCGCCGGTGCAGAACATGGCGACCTTGCGCCCCTCGAGCTCATGCCGATGCTGCTCGACCCAGGCCGGGAATTCGCGGAAGCTGGTGGTGGTGGGATCGACAGCGCCCTTGAAGGTGCCGAGCGACACCTCGTAGGCGTTACGCGTGTCGATGACGATGGTGCCTGTATCCGAGATCAGTGCGTTCCAGTCAGCTGGCGCAACATAGGTGCCTGCACCTGCCGCCGGATCGATATTCTCCACGCCCATGGTGACGATCTCGCGCTTCAACCGCACCTTCATGCGGTGGAACGGCATCGTTGCGGCGTTGCTGTATTTGATCTCGAGGCCGGCGAGACCGTCGATGGATTCGAGATGATCGATGAGCGCGGCGATTGCCGATTCACTGCCGGCGACCGTGCCGTTGATGCCCTCACGCGCCAACAGCAGCGTGCCTTTGATGCCGCGTGCGCAGCAGAAGGCGGCGAGCGGCGCTCGCAGCACCTCGAAGGTGTCGAGCCGGGCGAAGCGGTAAAGCGCGGCAACGCGGAAGGCTTGGCTGGGCAGTGTCATCACCAAGCCACTAAACGCTCACGACAGCCGGATCAAGGCAGAGCCGGGAGCGGTCTTACCGCGGGTGCGTTTCGACACCACGCGTGACATCGCGACACGCCGCGTTTCGTGGACAGAAAAACCGCCTTCTGCTAACCGGTCGACTTGATCAACAGAGGAGAGACGACGAATGCCCAGCACGACCGAAAAGCTCCTGTCGCTCCTCAACGGCCAGCCGGTCATACCGGTGCTGAAGATCGCCAATCCCGCCGACGCGGTGCCGCTGGCCCGGGCGCTGGCCCGCGGCGGCCTGGCGGCGATCGAAATCACGCTGCGCACCGCCGACGCTCTGGAGGCGATCCGCCGGGTGGCGGGCGAGGTCGAAGACGCCGTCGTCGGCGCCGGCACCATCCTGGACGCCCGCCAGTTCGGCGAGGCGGCGGCCGCCGGTTCGAAGTTCATCGTCAGCCCAGGCATCACCCGCGAGCTTCTCGCGGCAGCCAGGGACAGCGACGTGCCGTTGCTGCCCGGCGCCATCACGCCGGGAGAGGTCATGGCCGCGCGCGAAGCCGGCCTGCGCTTTCTGAAATTCTTCCCGGCCGAACAGTCGGGCGGCATCGGCTCGCTCAAGGCTTTCGCCTCGCCGCTTGCCGACGTGAAATTCTGCCCGACCGGCGGTATCACCGGCAAGAATGCCGCCGACTACCTCAGCCTGCCCAACGTCATCTGCGTCGGCGGTTCCTGGGTGGCGCCGGACGATCTGGTCAAGGCCGGCAAATGGGACGAGATCGAAGCCTTGGCGCGCGCCGCAAGCAAGCTCGGGCGCTAGCACCTTCTGTATGAAAAGCCGCTGCCGATCTGGCCTGCAGCCGATCTGGTTCGCCGGCTGGTTCCCGCTCATGGGCTCGAACCACGATTCACGCCTTCAAAGGGCGCTGTCCTACCATTAGACGAAGCGGGAGAATGCTGACCAGTGGTTAGCATCCCGGGACGAAGGAAGCCAGTGCCGGCGGTGGAGGCAGCCGCGCGGGATGCCCAGCGCGGCCTACTCTGTCTTGAAGCGGGCTACCGACATGAACTTGACGGCCTTGCCGGTGAAGCGGTTGGCGTCGGCCATTTCGTTGCCCGGCTGGAAGCCCACGGTATAGACCTCGCTCGGTGCCGTACGGACGAAGTCGTAGGCGTAGCGCGGCGCCGTTGTCGCATCTGAAACGGTTGCGACATACTCACCGCTGTGCAGCGCCCAGCGGGCAGCCTGCGGCGCGGCGGCGACCACCACCGGCTTGGGGCCGGGTTTCAGGTCGCGGGCAGTGGCCCTGGGCTCCTTGCGTGTGGTCTTCACGCCCGCACCGATGACGGCCGCCGGATCGGAGCCGGCCGGGCGGGCAACGATGGCCTCGCGCGGCGATGCCCCGTCGCTCGATGCCCCGTCGTCGTTCGCCGGTTCCTCGAACACCGATGCTTGCTCGGAAAGCGACGCGACCTTGTATTCGTCGGTCGCGCTGACCCGTTCCAGAACGGCCTTGACCTCGTCGGGCTGGGAGCTGTCTGGCCGCGCCGACGGCAATACCGAGAATGCGTCGGTGGCGGTGTTGCTCCGCTCGGCCGCACTCGCCAGCGCCAGCAACACTTGCTTGTCCTGCGGTGCAAGACCCGCCTGCGAAAGATCGGCCGGCAGCGAATGATCGGGCCGCCAGCTCGGCACGGGAATGGTGTTGGCCGCGACCTGCACCGGGCCGGCCGCAGCAGACGGGTCTGCCATGCCGAACGGAACGTTTTCAGGCGCCATGCTTGCCGGCGCTTGCGCGGTCGCCACCGCCTGTTCGGTCGATCCAGCCGCATCCGCCACGCCGAACGGAACGTTTTCAGGCGGCTGGGCGCCGACTTCGGTCTTCGGACGCGGAGCAAAATCCGGCAGCGGAATGCTGCGCGCCGGCAATGCCGCGATGATCGTCTCCGGCGTGTCGTTCTCCGGTTCAGGCGCAGGCGCCGGAGCATCGGCGGCTTCCGGAATCTCGGCGCGCTTGGCGTCCTGAGGCGCCACGATGGCAATGCCAGGCAGGTTGCTGCTCTTGGCGGACGGCGCCGGCTTCACGTTACGGGGCTTTGGCGCTGGCTCGGCCATCGCCACATCGGCGCTGTCGTCCGCCTCGTCGTCGCCGCCGCCGAAGAAGGCTGCCAGGAAGCCGCGGGATTTTTTGCCACCGCCGCTTGCGCTGGCCAGTTCGATGGCCGGCGCGCCGGCGCCCTTGCGGGCCTTGTAGGAGGCGAGCGCCTGTTGATAACCAGGCAGCGGCTTGCCGTCGCTCGGTACATGCAGCGTCTTGCCGTTGGGGAACACGCGCGCCAGTTCCTGGCGGCTGATGCCGGGCCAGTGGCGCACGTTGCCGACATCCATATGCACGAAGGGCGAGCCGGAGCTGGGATAGTAGCCGACGCCGCCGCCCTGCATCCTGAGGCCAATGTCACGCAGCTTCTTCAATGGGACGCCAGGAACGTAGAAATCCATCGCCCTGCCGAGCATGTGCTGGCTCTTCTCGGCGACGCCCCTGCTGCGGCTGCGCAGCATCGAATTCGTCGACGGCGAACGATAACCGCACACGACCTGGATATAATCGGTGGCGCCGCTCTCCCGATACGCTTCCCAGACCAGGTCCAGCAGGCGCGGATCCATCTTGGTCGGCTCGTTGCGACGCCAGTCGCGCAGGATGATGTTGATCTTTCGCAATCCCGCCTGGTCGTAGCGGCCATTGCGCTTGTAGACGATCTCCGCCTTTTCATGCGTGTGGAGATGATAGAGTTTCAGCGAGCGTGTCTCGGCGCTGGCGCCGGTTGCCGCCGCTGCAAGGAACCCGACGGCAACAATCACCGCTGCCAGCCATCTCGGCCAGACGCTCATGTGATAATGCCGCCCGTTTTTGTGTCGTTCGATTCTGTTCAAATCAAAAGGCCTTGCAGGCTGCCGTTTTGTCCCCGGATTTGACCAAACGGATGCGTGGTGTGTGCATCCGAATATCGATCCTAATGGTTAATCATCGCTTATTGAAGCCGAAATGCGGTAACACGGTGGCGATATCCCGCCAAAAATATTGCGCAGGATATCTTGGTAAACCGCTGGTTTAGATCATGTTTTGGCGCTAGCTCGAAACACGATCTGTTACCGTCCGCCTTAATACGTGAACACTGCGGCGAATACCTCGTTTCGAGGCGTGCTTGCTTCGAATGGATGCCCGGATGAGAACCCGCTTGGCCCTGTGGCTCAGGAAGCGAGCCGTTCGACCCGGCCGGTTTCCGGGTCGATGCCGTATTCCTTGAGCTTGCGGTAGAGCGTCGACCGGCCGATGCCGAGGCGGCGGGCGACTTCGCTCATCTGGCCGTTGTAGTGGTCGATGGCGAGCTTGATCATTTCGAGCTCGACGTCGGCCAGCGCACGCACATTGCCGCGATCGTCGAGCGCCCGCAGCGTGCCGAAACGAGGCCTGGCCGGCGCATCGGGCTCGGCGGCTGCGATGCCGCCGGCGGCCGGTATGCTGTCGCGCGGCTGGCTGCCCGAAGCCAATCCGGAAGCTGGCCACCCTGGAGCTGCCCCCCCTGGAGCTGGCCCCCCTGAAGCTGGCAAGGCGATACCCGCATCGAGATTGACCGTGCCCTCGACCTGCGCCCGGATCTGCGGGAATTCTTCTTCGGTCAGCATGTCGCCGTCGGCGAGCACCGAAGCCCGGAAGACGGCGTTTTCGAGCTGCCTTATGTTGCCCGGCCAGTCGTAGGCCTGCAGCATGGCAAGCGCCGCAGCCGAGATGCCTCGCAGACGGTGGCGCGGATCGGTGGGCGCCACCTTCTCCATGAAGTGCTCGACCAGATAGGGGATGTCGTCGCGACGGTCGCGCAATGGCGGCACGAAGATCGGATAGACGTTCAGCCGATAGAACAGGTCCTCGCGGAACTTGCCGTCCTTGACCTGTTGCAGCAGGTTGCGATGGGTTGCCGAAATCAGCCTGATGTCGACCCTGACGGTCGAGCGCCCGCCAACCGGATCGACTTCGCCGTCCTGCACGGCGCGCAACAGCTTGACCTGCACGTCGAGCGGCAGGTCGCCGATTTCGTCAAGGAACAGCGTGCCGGTGTGCGCTTCGACGAACTTGCCGGTATGTTTTTCGGTGGCGCCGGTGAACGAGCCCTTCTCGTGTCCGAACAGGATCGATTCGACCAGATTGTCGGGGATGGCGCCGCAATTGACGGTGACGAAGGGTTTCGAGCGGCGGTCGCCGCTGCCCTGGATGGCGCGCGCCACCAGTTCCTTGCCGACGCCGGATTCACCTTCGATCAGGATCGGAATGTTGGAGGCCGCAGCCTTGCGGCCGAGCCGGATCACCCGATCCATCGCTGGACTGTGGGTGATCATGTCCTTGAACGTCAGATGGCCGCCGCGCTGCCGTGACGAGCGCTTCACTTCGCCTTCGAGCGCTTCGACCTTGAGGGCGTTGCCGATCGACGCCTGCAGCCTGTCGGGAGAGGCCGGCTTGACGACGAAGTCGAAGGCGCCGTGACGCATTGCCGAAACGACGGTTTCGATGCCGCCCTGCGCGGTCTGCACGATGACAGGAATGTGGATGCCGCGCTCGCGCATCGCCTTCAGCACGCCGATGCCGTCGAGGCCGGGCATCATCAGGTCGAGGATGACCACCGACACGTCGCGCGCATTGGGCCCGTCGACGAGATCGAGACCGGCCTCGCCGCCATCGGCGACGATCGCCGTGTGGCCGAATTTCGTCACCGCCGCCTCGAGCAGCCTGCGCTGCACGGGATCGTCATCGACTATGAGTATGGAAGCTGCCATGACTGATCCGACCGTGCCCCGCCCGAGAATGCGCCCTATGGATCATCTTGGCACAGGGTTCTAAATAAGCTTTCAAAAAACCCGGTGAATGAATTCCTTAGGATTTGACCGGCTTCTCGTTTCCTCGAATTTTTGTGTCTGGAAGGATCGGCAATGCGCATGGTTTTTGCTCGAAAGCTGGCGGCGGCGCCCGGTCAGGGCGTGGCGGAGCTTGGCGATCTTCCGGAATGGAATCTGGCCGATCTCTATTCGGGCATGGAAGCGCCCGAGTTGAAGCGCGACATCGCCAAGGCCGCCGCGGATGCCATCGCCTTTGAAAGCCGTTGGAAAGGCACGCTCGCCGCCGAGGCCGGGCGTGGAAGCGCCGGCAGGCTGGGCGAGGCGCTTCAGGCCTATGAAGCGCTGGAGGAGCTGATCGGCCGCATCGTCTCCTATGCGGGGCTTGTCTATGCCGGCAACACGTCGGATCCGCAGCGCGCCAAGCTCTATGGCGACATCCAGGAAAAGATGACCGATGCCAGCGCGCACCTGCTGTTTTTCGCGCTCGAGCTGAACCTCATCGACGATAGCGCGATCGAAACCGCACTCGCCGCCGATCCGGCCTTCGCCCATTACCGGCCCTGGGTGCTCGATCTGCGCAAGGACAAGCCCTATCAGCTCGAAGACCGCATCGAGCAGCTCTTCCATGAAAAATCGATCACCGGGCGCGGGGCCTGGAACCGCCTGTTCGACGAGACGATGACCGATTTGCGCTTCGACGTCGACGGCGAGGAGTTGACGCTGGAGCCGGCACTCAATCGCCTTCAGGATGCCGACGGCGAGGTGCGCCGCCGGGCATCCGAGGCGCTGGCCGCAACCTTTCGCAAGAATTTGCGCGTCTTTACGCTGGTCACCAACACGCTGGCCAAGGACAAGGAGATTTCTGACCGCTGGCGCGGCTTCGAGGACATTGCCGATTCCCGCCATCTCGCCAACCGCGTCGAACGCAGCGTGGTGGATGCACTCGCCGCCGCGGTTCGCGACGCCTATCCGCGCCTGTCGCATCGCTATTATGCGATGAAGGCGCGCTGGCTCGGCATGGAGGTGATGAACCACTGGGACCGCAATGCGCCCCTGCCGGAGACCCCGCAGGCGGTCATCGGCTGGGACGAGGCCAAGAACACCGTGCTTTCCGCCTACCAGCGCTTTTCGCCCGACATGGCGGAGATCGCCAGAACTTTCTTCGACCGCAACTGGATCGATGCACCGGTTAGACCCGGCAAGTCGCCTGGTGCCTTCGCGCATCCGACCGTGCCGTCGGCGCATCCCTATGTGCTGCTCAACTACATGGGCAAGCCGCGCGACGTGATGACGCTGGCGCACGAGCTCGGCCACGGCGTGCACCAAGTGCTGGCCGGCGGCCAGGGCGCCTTGATGGCGTCGACGCCGCTGACGCTGGCCGAAACCGCATCGGTGTTCGGCGAAATGCTGACCTTCCGCTCGCTGCTCGAGCGGACCACCGACAAGCGCGAACGCAAGGCCATGCTCGCCCAGAAGGTCGAGGACATGATCAACACGGTCGTGCGCCAGGTCGCCTTCTACGAGTTCGAGCGCAAGGTGCATGCCGAGCGCAAGAGCGGCGAATTGACCTCCGACAAGCTCGGCCAGTTCTGGCTTGAAGTGCAGGCGGAAAGCCTCGGGCCGGCGATCAAGCTGCGCGACGGGTACGAGGTTTTCTGGACCTATATCCCGCACTTCATCCACTCGCCTTTTTACGTCTATGCCTATGCATTCGGCGATTGCCTGGTGAACTCGCTCTACGCGGTCTACCAGAATGCCGAGCGCGGCTTTCAGGACAAATATTTTGCCATGCTGCGCGCCGGCGGCACCAAGCATCATTCCGAGCTTCTGGCGCCGTTCGGCCTCGACGCGGCCGACCCTGCCTTCTGGCAGATCGGGCTTGGCGTGATCAGCGGACTGATCGACGAGCTGGAAGCATTGGACAATTGATGCGCAACACTGGGTGATGCGCAACACCGGATGACCGGGTTTTCCAGAACAGTTTAGCTGCAATGCATATTGGCGATGGTTCTATTCTTGTCTTGGATATTTGTTCTTAAATAACTTTCCATGGAAGTTTTCCGTTAGATTCCCGTAAGCTGTATGATAGCGTCCGCCCTCAAGCTCAGCCGGGCACGTATGGATCCGGTCGGAAAATCCCGACCGGTCATGTCGCGTCGGCGGATGCGACAACGGTTGTTGGCCAGGGGCAAACCGGTCGCCGACAGCTCGATCGAAGCCGGCTGTTCTGCAGATTGCGGAACCACCATCGAATGGTCCTTCGCCGAGGTCATGGCCCCACAGGCCAGGGCGGACGGATCGGACTGGAGAGAGAAAGACAATGGGCACTTTTTTCTACATGCTCCTGGCGTTCCTGGTAGGTGTGTTGGTTGGCTGGTTCATTTGGGGACGCCTGCGTGGCGAGCTCGACAGTTTGCGCGGCGATCTCGACCGCACGCGCAGCGAACGTGACAGATTGCGGGCCGATAGCGACCGTCTGACCGGTGAGTTGGATGCATGCGGCCGCGCCCGCGCCGACCTCGAGCGGCGGCTAGGCGAGGCGCCGGCCGCCAAGGCGCCAACCGCGGCAACAGCCAAGGCGCCAGCCGCCAAGACCAAAGCCGCGATGCAGGCGCCGTCAACCCTGATGTCGACATCCGCACCAGCCAAACCGGCGCCGAAAAAATCTGTAACGGCGAAGGCCGCGACTGCGCCACGCGCAAGTGCCGCGAAAACGGCAACGCCGAAACCGCCTGCATCGAAAGCAAGCGCCGCGCCCAGGGCCGCGCCAGCGGCAAGCAAGGCTGCGCCGGTGGCAAGCAAGGCCGCACCAGCGGCAAAGAAAGCCGCGACCGGCAACTCAACGACCGCAGCGGCGGGCAAAGCCAACGATCTGCGTCGCCTGATCGGCATCGGCCCGACCAACGAGCGGCTGCTCAAAGGGCTTGGGGTCACGACCTATGCCCAGATCGCCGCCTGGACGCCCGACGATGTCAAGCGGATCGAGGCGACATTGAATTTCGACGGCCGCATCGAACGTGAACGCTGGATCGAGCAGGCGAAACTGCTTGCCGCCGGTGACGAGAAGGAATTTGCGCGCCGCTTCCCGACCGCGGGAGAAGCCAGCAATACCTGATCCATGGCAAGACGGCATCTGGAACAAGGCGGCGCCCTCTGGCGCCGCTTTTGTTTTTGCCCCCCGCGCCTTTGCGTCTTGAGACGCCGTTCCCTCGATTGCGCACGGTCGAGCCCCCATATAGATCGATCGCTGGTGACCGCAGCATCCGAGCCTTATGTCCCTGCCCCTGCCCTTTGCAATCTTCCGGAACGACGAGACCGCGCGTCAGCTCGTTTTCGACCGGCCGGCCGAGATAATCGCAGCGCATTGCGAGGCGGACTTTTTGCCGGCCCTGGAAGCAGTGCAGGCCGCACATGACGGCGGCAAATGGCTGGCCGGCTATTTCTCCTACGAGGCCGGTTACCTGCTCGAACCCAAGCTCGTTCCGCTGCTGCCGGCCGGCCGCCGCGCCCCGCTTTTCTGCGTCGGCGTGTTCAACGCGCCGGTCGAAGAGACGGTCGCGCCAGGCGATCTGCCGGCTAGCAACGGCCCGATTTTTGACGCCAAGGCAGCCTGGTCTTCGGACGACTACGCCAAACGCTTTGCCAGGCTGCATGACCACATCCGCAAGGGCGACTGCTACCAGGGCAATCTGACCTTTCCTGTCCACGCGCAATGGTCGGGCGATCCACTGGTCGCCTTCAACGCGCTAACCGAACGCCAGCCGGTAAAGTACGGGGCGCTGGTCGCGCTCGGCGATCCGATCGTCTTGTCGCGTTCGCCGGAACTGTTCTTCGAGGTCGACGCGGAAGGCATGATCGAGACACATCCGATGAAAGGCACCGCGCCGCGCGGCGCCACCAAGGCGGAGGACGATCGCCTGAAAGCGTTCTTGCGCAACGACGAGAAGAACCAGGCCGAGAACCGGATGATTGTCGATCTCCTGCGCAACGACATTTCACTAATCAGCGAGGTTGGCACGCTCGATGTGCCGGAGCTTTTCCGCATCGAGAGCTACCCGACCGTCCACCAGATGGTGAGCCGCGTACGGGCGAAACTCTTGTCCGGCCTCACCATCCGCCAGATTTTCGCCGCGCTGTTCCCCTGCGGCTCGATCACCGGCGCGCCGAAGATCCGCGCCATGGAGATCCTGCGCGAGCTGGAAGGTGGCCCGCGCGATGTCTATTGCGGCGCCATAGGCTGGATCGCGCCCGGCGGCCGGATGCGCTTTTCGGTGGCGATCCGCACCATCTCGCTCTTTGCCAATGGCGAGGCGGTCTACAACGTCGGCGGTGGCGTCGTCTTCGATTCGACGACCGAAGAGGAGTACCAGGAGTGTCTGCTGAAAGCCCGTTTCGCGACGGGAACACTACCGATTTCGAACTGATCGAAACAATGCGCTGGGAGCCCGGCTCGGGTTTCCTCCGCTTCGACCGCCATCTCGCGCGGCTTTACGGCTCGGCAAGCGAACTCGGTTTCGCCTGCGATCCGCAAAGGGTCGGCGAAGCGCTGATGAATGCGGTTGGCCACCAACAGATCGCGATGCGCACCCGCCTCGTCCTGTCGCGCAAGGGCGAAGTCGCGGTTTCGGTGCAGCCCTACGAGCCGCTCGCCGCAGACAAGGTCTGGACACTGCAGCTGGCGCGGGTGCGGCTTGATTCGAGCGACATGCTGCTGCGTCACAAGACCAGCCGCCGACAAACCTATACGCGCGCCCGCGCCGAATATCTTGCCAGCTGCGCCGACGAGGTGCTGCTCGGCAATGAGCGCGGCGAAATCTGCGAGGGCACGATCACCAATGTCTTTGCCGATTTCGGCGACGGCGTGCTGGCCACGCCGCGGCTCGATTGCGGCCTGCTGCCTGGCGTCCTGCGCGGTGAACTGCTGGATCAAGGCCGCGCCGGCGAAGCGGTCTACACGTGGAACGAACTGAAATCGGCCAAGGCGCTGTTCGTCGGCAACTCGCTGCGCGGATTGATCCCGGCGCGGCTGGGCTGAAGCATCGGGAGACAACAATGTTCGTGGTTTCGCTGAACTACAAGGTGCCGCTGGCCGAGATCGACCGCCTGCAGCAAGCGCACATCGAGTGGCTGAAGGCCTGTTATGCGGAAGGCATTTTTGTCGCCTCCGGGCCGAAGCGGCCGAGGACCGGCGGCATCATCATCGCGCACGGTCCACGCGAGGTGCTCGATGCCAGGCTGGCGGACGATCCCTTCGCCAAGGCAGGCGCCGCCGATTACGAAATCACCGAATTCACGGCGAGAATGGCCGCTGCCGCACTGGAAGTCTACAAAGAAGCATGAGTTTCCGCCCACCGACCCACACACCCTATGACGGCTCGTCGAAACTGTTCACCATCGGGCTGAAGCCGCTCAATCTCGATAGATGGATCGAGGTCGACGAATATCTGCTGCCCTATCTTGCCGAGAAACGCCGGCTTTACGCGGAAATTCCCGACAAGGTTTTTGTCGAGGAGCAAGCCACGCGCGACGCTCAGCGCGAAGTGCTCGATCTGCTCGGCGCGCATCTGGCGGCGAACTTTCCTGAGACCCACAGGCGTACCGACAACGCGATCGAGGTGATCGGCGGCACCGACAATCTCGAAGGCCCAGGAACCGCAGCTTCTTTCAGCGATGCGCCGCTTGTCGCGGCCTCGTTACTCGTCCAGGAGGATTTGATCCTGATGCGCCGCGACGAGAGCGGCTGGCGTCTGGCGGCCGGCTCGCTCTGCTTCCCCTCGTCATGGTCGCTGATCGAAAAATTCGGCAAGCCGCTGCAGCAGATCCACGCGCCGGTACCGGGTTTCGGTCCGGGCACACGCCCGGCCGATCTCATCAACCGCATGTTCGACGGCCTCCAGGGCCAAGCCGTCGAACGCTATAACTGGTCGATCCAGGCGGGCGACGCGCTCTACCATCCGCTCTCGAACCTCGAACGCATCGACCGCGCCAGCAGTCGCCCGTCGAGATTCCCGGACGGCGACATCGACGCCCACGCCTTTATCCGCGTCGAGCGGCAGACGCTGAGAAAGCTCCCCGTTTCGGGCGACGTACTCTTCACCATCCGTATCCATCTCGACCCGCTCGCCGTGCTGGAGCGCCACCGCGACCGCGCGTCACTCGCAGTGTCCTTGGCCGAACAACTTCTGGCGCTGGACGAGGCACAGCTCGACTACAAGGGGATGACCGCCGACCGTGACCGCCTGGTCGCGTGGCTCAGGGCGCTGGCGCTGTCCTAGATGTTTAGTCCCGGCATTTGCTGGAGCGGATTGAGAGTGAAGCGCTCGGGCTGGGAAGCCCATGCCTTGCAGATGAACTCGTAGGGCGTGAAGCCCTTGAGG